>CANISR010000005.1 GCA_947470105.1 Fidelibacterota bacterium
CCTGCTCAACCGGGTGCTGACCGAGAACCACGGCAAGAAGTACGCGGTGATCGTCAACGAGTTCGGCGAGATCGGTATCGACAACGATCTGGTGGTGGGCGCCGACGAAGAAGTCTTCGAGATGAACAACGGCTGCATCTGCTGCACCGTGCGCGGCGACCTGATCCGCATCATCGGCGGCCTTATCAAGCGCAAGGACAAGTTCGACGCCATCCTGGTGGAAACCACGGGCCTCGCCGATCCGGCGCCGGTGGCGCAGACCTTCTTCACCGACGACGACGTCAAGCGCCGCACCCGCCTCGACAGCATCGTCACGGTGGTGGATGCGAAGCACGTGAGTCTGCGCCTTGATGATGCCGGGGAAGCCGAAGAACAGATCGCCTTCGCCGACGTCATCCTGCTCAACAAGACCGACCTTGTGACCGCCGACGAGCTGGCCAAGATCGAGGCCAAGATCCGCGCCATCAATCCCTTCGCCAAAGTGCACCACACGGTGCGCAGCAATATCGCCCTCGATCAGATTCTGGACCGCGGCTCCTTCGACCTGAACCGCATCCTCGGGCTCGACCCCAATTTCCTCGAAGGCGGCCACGACCATCATCACCACCATGATCATGCAAACCCGCTGCATGACGAAGAAATCCGCAGCCTGTCGGTGCTGCTCGACAAGCCCGTAGACCCGGCCAAGTTCAATGACTGGATCTCCGGCCTGCTCATGAGCGAGGGCCAGAACATCCTGCGCACCAAGGGCATCCTGAATATGGACAAGTCCGACCAGCGCTTCGTCTTCCAGGCCGTCCACATGGTTTCGGAAGGCAGCTTCACCGGTCCGTGGCCGGCCAAGGACAAGCGCAAGAGCCGCCTGGTTTTCATCGGACGCAAACTGAACGAAGCGGCCTTGCGCGCCGGCTTCGCCGCCTGCGCGGCCTAGACCCTTGGCCGATCCCAAGGACTCCGGCGCCCGCGCCCGCGCCAAAGTCATCACGCGCAAGTACGACGCCTATGTGGTGGCCGCCAGCGCCAACGGCCGCCTGTTCGGCGTGGCCTTCGGCGACGGCAATGTGCGCCTGGTGGACAGCGAAACCCCAGAAGCGGATCCGGTGACGGTCGCGGCGCATAGCGGCGCCGTACTCTGTCTCGCGCCCGACATTACACCGGGGTCGTTCCTGACCGGCGGCGACGACGGTAAGCTGATGCGCATAGCGCCCCCTGACGTGTGCGAAGTCATCGCCGAGGAAAAGGGCCGCTGGATCGACCAGGTGACAGCCCATGCCGGATCGGGCGTGCGCGTTTATGCGGCCGGCAAGGAAGCCACCATCCTGCCTAAGGGCAGCCCCAAGAACGATAAAGCTGCGCCTCGCAAACTCAAGCATCCCACTGGGGTCGGCGGCCTGGCCATCAATCCCAAAGGCAAGCGTTTGGCCGTCAGCCACTATAATGGAGTCAGTCTCTGGTGGCTGGGCGCCGAAGGCAACGCCACGGTGCTGGAGTGGAAGGGTTCCCACCTGAATCTCGCCTGGTCCCCGGACGGCGAGCACCTGATCTCCATCATGCAGGAAAATTCCCTGCACGGCTGGCGGCTATCCGATAACGAGCACATGCGTATGACCGGCTACGGCGCCAAGGTGCGGTCCATGGCCTTCACCAAGCGCGGCCATTTCCTGGCCACCGGCGGCGCGGACGCCATCATTTGCTGGCCGTTCACCGGCGGCGGCCCCATGGGCAGGGCGCCGCTGGAATTCGGCTACGCCGGCGGCGCGCCGGTGACGGCGGTGGCGTCGAACCCCAAGCACGATGTGCTGGCGGCCGGCTTCGAGGACGGCACGGTGATCATTGGCCAGCCCGGCCCCGCGACGCCGGCGCTGATTGTCATGGGTAGCGGCGTGTTGGGTGAGGGCAAGGGCATCACGGCCATGGCCTGGAACCCCGACGGCGACCGCCTGCTGGCGGGCGCCGAGGACGGCACGCTGCACCTGGCGGATTTCCGACTCTAATTTTGGTCGCATCGTTTCGCCGAAAACCGGCGTCCACTTTTCGGAACGATGCTCTAAGAGACCGAGAACAAAATCCCGAGCATCACCACGCCGACGATGATGCGGTAGATGGCGAAGGCGCTGAAGTCGTGGCCGGAGATGTAGCGCAGCAGCCAGCGCACTGCAGCCAGCGCCACGATGAACGACACCACAAAGCCCACCGCGATCACCGCCGCTCCGTCGAGGCTCAGGGTGTCGCGGTTTTTGTAGATGTCATAGAACGTCGCCGCGAACATAGTGGGGATCGCCAGGAAGAACGAAAACTCCGCGGCGGTGCGCCGGTCCACGCCCATCAACAGCGCGCCCATAATGGTGGCGCCCGAGCGTGAGACGCCGGGCACCAGCGCCAGGCATTGAAACAGACCGATGGCCAGGGCGCGGGACGCCGGCATGGTATCGACGCTGCGCACGACCGATGTCCGCGGCATGCGCTCGATGATCAGGATGGCGATGCCGCCGACGATCAGACTCACCGAGACCACCCACGGCGAGAACAGCACCTCTTTGATGAAGTCGTGGAACGCCAAACCTACCAGCGCTGCCGGGATAAACGCCAAGGCGACATTGAGGGTGAGACGCTGCGCCGGCTTCTCGCGCCCCAGCCCCAGCAGTGTGCGCCACAGCAGGTCGCGGTAGACCCACACCACCGACAGAATTGCGCCAAACTGGATGACGATTTCGAACAGCTTCCCCGGCGGACCTTCGAAGCCGAGCAGGTCTTCCACCAGGATGAGATGACCGGTGGAGGAAATAGGCAGGAACTCCGTGATCCCTTCCACCACGCCGAGAAGGGCCGCGAGCAGCAAACTTTGAAGATCCATGGACTGTCTGATTACCTAAAGGAGAGCCGCATCAGGACAGAGGCGGGATTCCTTGGCAAGCCCGCGCACGGACGTCAGCAACTCAACGCCGCCGCCGAAAAAGAAAACCCGCCCCGGATCATCGCCCGGGACGGGTTTATCTTTTGCATCCGGCGCGCCCGCAAAGAACGGGCGCGTCAGGATGACGAAAGCCTACTTCTTGCCGGCCGGACGCTTGGCCGCAGCAGCGGCGGCGATGGTGTCGAGCTGGGTCTGGAGATCGGCTTTCTGAGTGGTGCATTGATCCAGGTTAGCCTGAACGGCTTTGCCTTCAGACTGATACTGGGTCATGCGGGTCTTCCAGGCATCGCGATCCTTGGTGATGCCTTCCACCTGGATCCCGGCCGCCTCAAGCTTCTGGTTCACGGTGAACAGATAGATGCCCATACCGACCAGGACGAAAAACGCTACGACTAGAACACGTGCCATTATA
Organism: Fidelibacterota bacterium; assembly: GCA_947470105.1. GTDB lineage: Bacteria > Pseudomonadota > Alphaproteobacteria > Rhodospirillales > Rhodospirillaceae > SHVO01. The sequence goes on from CANISR010000005.1 coordinate 3,327, forward strand.
GAAACCTCCCCTAAGGCGTACTAAACGCGTGAAAGCTGCAGGCAAACCGTAGGGCCAAAGCCAACACGGTCAACGTGTGCCCTCCCCAAAGTTCACAGCGCCACGACTATAGCGGCTCGCGGAGGAATGTGGCGTGCAAAAATGACCCCCGACGCGCCGATGTGTTATTTTGTTTTAGTGTTTGATATTAATATGTTGCAGAGCAGCATGACTTGTCTGACAAGACCTGCCGTCTGTGGATGATTTAAAATAGCGGGGATAAAACTGTGGCCGGGCCGTTCCCAGGTGTTCGGCCGGGATGGAGCAGGATAGTGTCCGCGGCTTATGGTCACACCCCTTCGCATTACCGAAACACCCGACGCCGCCGGGCTTCGCACCCCCCCTCATAACTATGAGGCGGAGCGGGCGCTCCTGGGCGCGATTCTGATGAACAACCGCTCCTACGAGCGGGTGTCGGAGTTCCTGACCCACGAGCATTTCGCCGACCCGGTGAACGGGCGGGTTTACCAGTCCTGCGCCAAGCTGATCGAGCAGGGCCAACAGGCCAATCCGGTCACCCTCAAGACCTACCTGGAGCGCGACGACCTGGTGGTCGCGGCCGGGGGCATGAAATACTTGGCTACCCTGGCGGCCTCCGCCGTTACGGTCATCAACACTGCCGAATACGGCAAGCTGATCTACGACCTGTTCCTCCGGCGCGAATTGATCGCCATCGGCGAGGACATGGTCAATGAAGCGTTCGACTCCAAGCCCGACGAGACCGCCAACGACCAGATCGAGACCTCGGAGCACAAACTGTTTGAGCTGGCGTCCACGGGCGCCACCGATGGCGGCCTTAAGACTTTCAACCGGGCCCTCGCCGACGCCATCGATCTGGCGGAAGCCGCGCACCGCCGCGAAGGCGCCTTGGCCGGCGTCACCACCGGCCTGCGCGACCTCGACAAAAAACTCGGCGGATTGCACAAATCCGACTTACTGATCCTCGCCGGCCGTCCGTCCATGGGCAAATCCGCGCTGGCCACCACCATCGCCGTCAACGCGGCACGCTATTTCAAGACCACCGACCGGCCTGAGGATCGCGGCAAGCAGGTTGTGTTCTTCTCGCTCGAAATGTCTGCCGAGCAGCTCGCCACCCGCGTCCTCGCCGAGCAGGCGCGCATCAACAGCCACTTGATCCGCAGCGGTGGCCTGTCCAACGATGAGTTCAGCCGCATGGTCGTGGCCTCGCAAGAGCTCGATCAATTGCCGCTGTTTTTCGACGACACGCCGGCGGTGACGGTGTCCACCATCCGCACCCGCGCGCGGCGTCTCGCCCGCAAGAAGAACCCCGGCCAAGAAGCCGCCAACGGCTTGGGCTTGATCGTGATCGATTACCTGCAGCTCATCGCGCCGCCGCGCGGTGAGCGCAGCGAAAACCGCGTGCAGGAAATTTCCGGCATTACCCGCGGCCTCAAGGCGCTGGCCAAAGACCTCGGCGTGCCGGTGCTAGCGCTGTCACAGCTTTCGCGTGCAGTAGAGCAACGCGAAGACAAGCGGCCGCAACTCTCGGATTTGCGCGAGTCAGGCACCATCGAGCAGGATTCCGACGTCGTCATGTTCGTGTACCGCGAACAGTACTACCTCGAGCGCGCGGAACCCGCGCAAAAGCCCGAGGAAACCGGCGACAAATTCCACGAGCGCCACCTCAAATGGCAGGAGCGTTGCGAGCTTGCGTTCAATGTCGCTGAAACAATCATCGCCAAACAGCGTCACGGCCCAATCGGCTCGGTGAAGTTGCACTTCGAAGCGGACTTCACACACTTCAGTGATCATATTGACGCAGATCATTTACCTTCGGGATTTGAGGAGTAAGATCACTCCCACTGATTCGGCGTCGTTGCGCGGAGGGGTTCCGTGCACCGTTGGGGAACGCGAACGCCGAATGCAATTTCTCTCGGGGGCTTCCACATGGACTGGAGCGACAAGTTGAACGCCGTCAAATTTTCTTTTGACGACGCGTGGCGTTTTCACGAAGCACTCGACCGCGAAGAGGTTCAGCCCGATGACGCAGAGAGCGCATTGGCCTTCGCGATGAAATTCTTCAACGGCAACCGCCCGCGCGCCATTGCGTTCGCCTTGCGCATGGATGCCTTCGTCGAACTGTTCGCCACCGACAACCGCATGGTTGCCTGGACGATGCCGATGCAGGGTGACGGCAGCGCCGCCCTGCAGGAGCCGGTGTTCCACGCCATCGCCGGCTGCCCCTTGCGTCTGATCGACGGCAAGATGCGCTTCAACGACGACGTCTTCTTCAACATCGTCCTGCAGAACGCATTCCAGGCCGGCGCGGCTTAAAGCGTCGGTTTCAAGGGCGATTTTGGGTGGGTAGGCGATAAGCCGCCGTCCGTGGTACACGGGCGGCCATGGCTGGGCCCTCCTCCTCGCAAGATCGCGCCGGCGCGATCCTCTCTATTGATCTCCAGGCGCTGGTGGAAAACTGGCGCCTTCTCAAAAGCCGCTGCGCCGCCCGCGACACGGGCGCCGTGATCAAAGCCGACGGCTACGGCATCGGCGCCGTCCAGGCCGCCATCGCCTTGAAGGCCGCCGGCTGCGCCACCTTCTATGTGGCCCATCTCGACGAAGGCATCGCCGTGCGCGCCGCCATCGGTCCCGGGCCGCGGGTGGTGGTGATGCACGGGCCCAATCGGGGCACCGAGGCGGATTTTGCCGCCCATAAACTTATCCCCGTACTCAATACGCCGCAGCAGATCGCAGGCTGGCGCAAATACGCCGAAGCCGCAGATTTGCTGAGCGAATCCCTGGTGCATGTTGATACCGGCATGAATCGCCTGGGCCTGACTGCAACGGAGTTCGCGGACCACATGGCCGGCGACGGCTTCTACGGCCTGCATCCCCTGGCCCTCATGAGCCATCTGGCCTGCTCGGAGATGAACCACCCGCTCAATGAGAACCAGCGCCGGCGTTTCGCCGATATGCTCGTCATGTTCCGGGCCAAATTCCCGGACGCGAAGGCGTCGTTCACCAATTCCTCGGGGATCTTTCTCCCCCCCGCCTACCACTATGATTTCGCCCGGCCGGGGGTCGCCCTCTACGGCGTGAACCCCACCCCGGACAAGCCCAACCCCATGCTTCCGGTGGTGCGCCTGAGCGCGAAAATCATCCAGGTCCGGCGCGTTGACCAGGCTTCTTCGGTTGGATATGGTGCCACCGTCCTGGCCCCTGATGGCGCAAAATTGGCAACAGTATCAATAGGTTATGCTGATGGCCTGCCGCGCTCCTGGGGCGCGGGCGGGCGCGGGTTCATTGACGGGATAAAAGCCCCGGTCATGGGTCGGGTGTCCATGGACCTGGTGATCTTCGACGTCTCCGCGGTGCCTGACTCCAGCCTGTTTCCCGGCGCGCTGATGGAGATCATCGGCACCCACACCACGGTCGACGACGCCGCCACCGCCGCCGGGACCATCGGCTACGAAATCCTCACCTCCCTCGGCGGCCGCTATCACCGCCACTATCTGCCGGCCAAAGCCTGATGAATTTCTTGAGCCTCATCGGCGGCGTGGTGTTGCGGTTCCTGGGCAACCTTGGGCGGCTCACCATTTTCGCCGGCACTGCTGTTTCCCACTGCGTCCGACCGCCGTTCCATGTGCGGCGCATCGGCCAGCAGATGGTCGACATCGGCTATTTCTCGCTGCCGGTCGTAGGCCTCACCGCCATCTTCTCCGGCATGGTGCTGGCGCTGCAAAGCTACACCGGCTTTGCGCGCTTCTCGGCCGGCTCCGAGACCGCCGTCGCCAACGTGGTGGTGGTGTCGCTGACCCGGGAGTTGGGCCCGGTGCTCGCCGGGCTCATGGTCGCGGGGCGTATCGGCGCCTCCATGGCCGCCGAGATCGGCACCATGCGCGTGACCGAACAGATCGACGCGCTCACCACGCTGTCCACCAATCCCTTCAAGTATCTGGTGGTGCCGCGCCTTATCGCGGGCGTGCTGATGCTGCCCGTCCTGGTGCTGATCGCCGACATCATCGGCGTCTTCGGCGGATTTCTGGTGAGCGTCTACAAGCTGGGCTTCAACCCCGCCTCTTACATCAACAACAGCTACGATTTTATGCAGGCCTTCGACGTAATCTCGGGCCTGATCAAAGCTTCCGCCTTCGGTTTCGTCATTGCCTTGATGGGTTGCTACAACGGCTACTACTCCAAGGGCGGCGCCCAAGGCGTCGGCGCCGCCACGACGAACGCCGTAGTGTCGTCGTCCATCCTGATCCTCACGCTGAACTACATCATCACCGAACTGTTCTTTGGAACATGACGCCAAAAATCGCCCTCAGGGACGTGCGCAAATCCTTCGGCCCGAAGAAGGTCCTGGACGGCGTCACTCTCGACATCGCGCCCAAAGAGTCGGTGGTGGTGATCGGCGGCTCGGGTACCGGCAAGTCGGTGCTGATCAAATCCATTATCGGCATCTTACTCGCGGATTCCGGCACCATCGAAGTGGACGGACAGGACGTCACCCAAATCCCCGCATCGAACCGCGACGCGGTAAATCGTAAATTCGGCATGCTGTTCCAGGGTGGCGCGCTGTTCGACAGCCTGCCGGTTTGGGAAAACGTGGCTTTTGGCCTGATCCAGCGCGACCACCTGTCCCGCGCCGACGCCAAGGAACGCGCCATCGCCACGCTGGCCAAGGTCGGACTCAACGCCGACGTGGCGATGCTGTCACCGTCGGAACTTTCCGGCGGCATGCAGAAGCGCGTCGGCCTGGCCCGCGCCATCGCCGGTGAACCGGAGATCGTGTTTTTCGACGAGCCCACCACCGGCCTCGACCCGATCATGGCGGATGTGATCAACGAACTGATCATCGCCTGTGTCAAACAGCAAGGCATCACCGCGCTGTCCATCACCCACGACATGCATTCAGCGCGCAAGATCGGCGACCGCATCTGCATGTTGTATCAGGGCAAGCTGATCTGGACCGGGCCGGCCGCCGACGTGGACAAGAGCGGCAATCCCTTCGTGGAGCAGTTCGTCCACGGCGCCGCCGAAGGACCCATCAAGATGCAGGTGCGTGGGTAGGCCTTGGCGAAAAACCTGAAAACCTTTGTCTGCCAGAACTGCGGCGCCACCACCACGCGGTGGGCGGGCAAGTGCGAAGCCTGCGGCGAATGGAACACCATCATCGAGGAAGCCGCGCGCGAGAATCTGCCCAAGGGCGTCTCGGGGGGCAAAGGCGGTCGCAAGATCGAGTTCTTCGACTTGAAGGGCGCCAGCGCCCCCCCGCCGCGGCGCTCCACCACCATCGGCGAGCTTGACCGGGTGTGCGGCGGCGGCTTGGTAGCGGGTTCGGCCATCCTGGTGGGCGGCGATCCCGGCATCGGTAAATCGACGCTGCTTTTACAAGCCTGCGGCCTGCTCGCGGCTCATTCGGTGTGCGTCTATATCACCGGCGAAGAATCCGTCGATCAAGTGCGGCTGCGCGCCCAGCGTTTGGGTTTCGGCGACGCCAAAGTGGCGCTGGCCGCCGCCACAAATGTGCGCGACATCGTCGCCAGCCTGGAATCCGGCGCATCGCCGGATGTCGTCGTGATCGATTCCATCCAGACCATGTTTTCCGACAGCATCGATTCCGCGCCGGGCACCGTTACCCAGGTGCGCACCTGCGCCCATGAACTGGTGCGCGTGGCCAAAAAGCGCGGCTTTACCTTGTTCCTGGTGGGCCATGTCACCAAGGAAGGCACACTCGCCGGCCCGCGCGTGCTCGAGCACCTGGTCGACACCGTGCTCTATTTCGAAGGCGAGCGCGGCCACCAGTTCCGAATCCTGCGCGCGGTGAAGAACCGCTTCGGCGCCACGGATGAGATCGGCGTGTTCGAGATGACCGACGCCGGCCTCAAGGAAGTGCTCAACCCCTCCGCTCTGTTCCTGGCTGAGAGGCGGGGAAATGTAAGCGGCAGTTGCGTTTTCGCAGGCTTGGAGGGATCCAGGCCGGTTCTTGTGGAAATCCAAGCCCTTGTGGCTCCCACCAGCCCCGGCCAGGCACGCCGGGCGGTGGTGGGCTGGGATAGCGGCCGCCTCAACATGATTGTGGCGGTGCTTGAAACCCGTTGCGGCCTTGCCTTCGGCAGCACCGATATATATCTGAACGTCGCCGGGGGCTTACGCATCCAGGAGCCTGCGGCGGACCTGGCGGTGGCCGCGGCGCTGGTCTCGGCCCTGACCGGGAATCCGGTCCCTGCGGGGGCCATAGTGTTTGGTGAAATCGGTCTTTCCGGGGAAGTGCGCGCGGTATCGCAGCGCGACCTGCGGCTGAAGGAAGCGGCGAAACTTGGCTTTCAACAAGCATGGATCCCGCGGTCGCCCCAAAAAGATAAGGGGGGGGCCGATAGGGCGTCGCGCGACACAAAAACCGGCTTCGCGATAAAGGACATCGGACACGTGCAGGACGTGGTCAGCCAATTCACCGAACCCAAGGCGCCCCGCGCCAAGGGGACCGAGGCGTAATGGACAGCCTTCCCATCAACGGTCTCGACCTGGCTGTCGGCGTGGTGCTGTTGATCTCCGCCCTGCTCGCCTTCATGCGCGGGTTTGTTCACGAAGTGCTCTCGGTCGCCGCCTGGATCGGCGCCCTGGTCGCCGCCACCTATGGCCTGCCCTACGCGCGCCCCTTCGCCCACAGCATCATTCCCTTCGGCTGGGCCGCCGACGCCGCCGCCGCGGTGGTGATTTTCCTCACCGTGCTGCTGGTGCTCTCGATCATCAGCCATTCCATTGCGGCCCGTATTCAGAAAAGCGCGCTCAACAACCTCGACCGCTCCCTGGGCTTTGTCTTTGGCCTGGCCCGCGCCGTGCTGATTCTCGGTGTCGGCCTGATGGTGGTCGATTGGCTCACTGATCGCGACCGCCCGGTGTGGGTGCGCACCGCCAAGACTCTGCCGATTATCGAAAGCGCCGCCACCGGCATCAAATCCCTGGTCCCGCCATCGTTCCTGTCCCCTGGCATGGCCCCGTCCGAAGCCGCCAAGGAGGCCTTGAAAAAGGCCAACGCCGCATCAGATACCCAGAAGACTTTCGACCGGCTGGCGGCGCCTGCCGCAGCAGCGGAAAAAGGCGCCGAGGGCGAAACCACCTATCAAAAAAAAGAGCGGCAGGATATGGAGCACCTGCTCCAGAGCACGACCGGTGCTGCCGCTCCGGATGCTCGCCCAGCAGCCGAAAAGCCGCCGGAAGGTTCCCCGCATGAATAGTTCCGATATGCTCACCACTGACCCTTTTGAGCCAGAAGATGGCGATCACCTGAAGGAGGAGTGCGGGGTTTTCGGCATCATCGGCGACCCCGAGGCCGGTCCGCAGACGGCGCTGGGTCTGCACGCCCTGCAGCACCGCGGCCAGGAAGCCGCTGGAATGGTCACCTTCGACGGCCGCCAGTTCAATAGCCACAGAGGTATGGGGCAGGTGGCCGAGAACTTCGGTTCTGAATCGGTCATGAACCTGCTCAAGGGTCACATGGCCATCGGCCATACCCGCTACGCCACCACCGGCGGCACTATCCTGCGCAACGTTCAGCCGCTGTTCGCCGAGTTGGAGCCGGGCGGTTTTGCCATCGCCCATAACGGCAACCTCACCAACGCGCTGACCTTGCGCGGGGAACTGAAGGCGCGCGGCTGCCTGTTCCAGTCCACGTCCGATACCGAAGTGGTCATCCACCTCATGGCCATCAGCGAGGAATCCACCTTCGAGGACCGGTTGGTGGACGCGTTACGCCAGATCGAGGGCGCCTACTCCTTCGTGTGCCTGACGCCCAGTTCCGTCATCGGCGCGCGCGACCCCTTGGGCGTACGCCCGCTCGTGCTGGGCCGCATGGATAACGCCTGGATCCTGTGTTCCGAGAGCTGCGCCCTCGACATCATCGGCGCCGAATATGTGCGCGATGTGGAACCGGGCGAAGTGGTGATCCTGTCCACTGAAGGCGTGCGCAGCCTGAAGCCCTTCCCCAAACAGCATCCGCGGTTCTGCATTTTCGAATACATCTACTTCGCCCGCCCCGACACCGTGAGCGAAGGCCACAACGTTTACGAAGTGCGCAAACGGATCGGCGAGCAACTCGCCAAGGAAAGCCCGGTGGACTGCGACATTGTCGTGCCGGTGCCGGATTCCGGCGTGGCGGCGGCATTGGGCTTCTCGGCCGTGTCCGGCGTGCCGTTCGAGATGGGCATTATCCGCAGCCACTACGTCGGCCGCACCTTCATCCAACCCACCGACAAGAGCCGCCACTCGGGTGTGCGCCGCAAGCACAACCCCAACAAGGCCGTGCTTGAAGGCAAGCGCGTGGTGCTGGTGGACGATTCCATCGTCCGCGGCACCACCTCCAAGAAAATCGTCGAGATGGTGCGCCAGGCCGGCGCCACCGAAGTGCATATGCGCATCTCCTCGCCGCCGACCGCGCATCCGTGCTTCTACGGCATCGACACGCCCGACTACGACAAACTTCTGGCGGCCCAGCACGACGTGGCTGGCATGGCTAAGCTGCTCGGCGTCGACAGCCTCGCCTTCATTTCCTTGGACGGACTCTATAAAGCCCTGGGCGAAGCCAAGCGCGACGCCGCCCACCCGCAGTATTGCGACGCCTGCTTCACCGGCACCTATCCGCTGCCGCTGACCGACCGCCTAGCCGGCAGCAAGCCCAAGCAGCTTTCGTTGCTCAACGAAGAACTGGTTTAGGCCTGATGTCGGGACGACTCGCCGGGCGCATTGCGCTCGTGACCGGAGCCTCGCGCGGGATCGGCCGCGCGGTAGCGGTGCGGTTTGCCCAGGAAGGCGCCCATGTGATCGCCTATGCGCGCACCCAGGGGGCGCTCGAGGAACTGGACGACGAGATCTTCAAGCTCACCGGCAATCACGCAACGCTGGTTGCAGAAAACCTTACCAATTTCGAGAAGATCGACCAGACCGGCGGCGCCATATTCCAGCGCTGGGGTAAGCTCGACATTCTCGTCGGCGCCGCGGCGCAACTGGGGCAACTTTCACCTACGCCGGTCTATACGCCGAAGATGTGGGAAGGCGTGTTCAACCTCAACCTCCATGCCAACTGGCGCCTGATCCGCTCGCTCGACCCGCTGCTGCGCGCATCCGACGCAGGCCGCGCCATCTTCGTGACGTCAGGTGTCGCCGGCGGCGATCGCATGTATTGGGGGCCCTATGCCGCCTCCAAGGCCGCGCTCGAGCAGATGGTACGAACCTACGCGGCGGAAATCGCCCATACCAAATTGCGTGTGAACCTTCTGGATCCTGGCCGCATACGCACCCGCATGCGCGCCGAGGCTTACCCGGGCGAGGACCCTTTGACGCTTCCCACGCCGGAGTCCATCGCCGGTGTCTTCGTCGATCTCGCGGCGGCGGACTGCACCCGTAACGGCGAACGGGTGAAGGCTCCCTAAGCCACGCGTTCCTCTCACGTGTAAAGCCCCCCTCCTTCTGCCACCGCCAATGCGAGTCGCTCCACGAATGTGGGGCGGCACGCCAGAATTTATGGCGCGCACGTCGTTCAGCGGCGATACTTATTGGGGTTGGGGGGCGTTGATAAGAGAACGGGCGCCCCATGGTATCGCGACAATTATCAGCATTTCGCGGAGAGCTTTCGGCCAAGGATGTGGCCGACGGCATCAATGCGGCTATTCGAAACGCCAAACGTCTGGCGGCCGACGCCAAGCTGATGCTCGACGCCAAGCGCTACCCCACCGCGGCGGCCCTGGCCATCTACTCCCTCGAAGAGACCGAAAAGGTATCCACCTTGCGCGCCCTGTCGGTGGCCCAGACCAAGGACGAGCTGGGCCACGCATGGGAGGACTACCGCAGCAACCGCACACAGAACTCCGCATGGATCGCGGCGGAACTGGATTCAAAAGGCGCGGGGCACCTCTCTGGCTTCAGCGACGCCATGGAGAAGGATGCCTACCACTCCAGCATGCTGACGATCATCAAGCGCCTGGGCCTGCACACCGAGTGTTACCGCAAAGGATATTGGTCCGAGCCCTCGGTGGTGATCGACGCCAATGCCGCGGCGGTCCTGGTGCGCATCGCCGAAAATGCCTGCGCCAAGAATGAAATCTCCGACCGCGAGATCGCCCTCTGGGTGGAGCATGTGGGCCCGGCCTGGCACTCCTCGAAAATGCCCGACGCCCTGCTGCGCTGGGCTCAGGCCATGGAAGAGGAAGGCCTGATCAAGCCCGCCAGCGATGATGTGCAGCGGATCGGGATCAACTTGGCCGATCCCGGCGGTGACGAACGCCGGAAGAAATACCGGCACTAAACTTTACGGCAAGCCCCGCGCCATCAGGACGGCCGCCAGCGGAATCAGCACCAGCAGCAGCCACTCGAGTTTGATGAACGTCCGGATGCGCGCCAGCGCTTCAGGCTTGGGCCGGAAGCCGCCGTTCGCTTTCAGGCTCTTGCGCCAGGCGATGAAAGCGAGAGTCGGCGGCACGGACGCCAGACCGGCGGCGAAGAACAAGGCGATCTTCACCCAGAACACCGGATTGCCCATGTAGTAATCCGCGCCTTTGAGCCCCCACACCACCCGGCCGGCGCCGGCCACGAGGATCGCAACGGCCGCGAGGCCGAGGCCCATGTCGATCTTGTTCAGCCGTTCGATGGCGGCGGGCGTGGGCGCGTCGCGCAGAAGCACCGTCTGCATCGCCAGCACCGCCACCAGGGCGCCGATCCCGAGGAAATGCACCAGGGCAAAAAGAGCATCGGTGATCATCGGGGGCATGGCTGTTCCTGAGTTGTGGACTTAGCTGAATACCATTGAAGCGCGCAAATCAGTGCTTCCCGGCAACCACCCCTGGCTTACACGCGTTCCCGAGAAGCCTGGGGCGCCGGCATTTAGCCAGCACAACTATTGCGGGGACAGAATCCATGCCAACGCTGAATGTGAACGGACAAAACTACACCGTCGATACTCCGAGTGGAACGCCGTTGCTGTGGGTCTTGCGCGATTTCTTGGGTTTTACCGGCACTAAGTATGGCTGCGGAATCGAAGTCTGCGGCGCATGCGCCGTCCTCGTCGATGGCGAAGTAGAAAAATCCTGCGACATGGAGGTCGGCGAGGCCGTCGGCAAGAAAATCACGACCATCGAAGGACTTTCGCCCGACAACTCTCATCCCGTGCAACTCGCTTGGATCGCCGAGCAGGTACCGCAATGCGGTTACTGCCAATCTGGAATGATCTTATCGGCGGTCTCGCTGCTGCGCACGAAGCCGAATCCAACCGATTCCGACATCGACCGCGCAATGAATAATATTTGCGTCTGCGGGACCTACCAGCGAGTGCGCAAGGCGATCCATCGCGCGGCAAAAGGCTAAGGCACACTATGAAAACCTCTTCGCCCATGCCGTCACTGTTGCTCGACGCGCCGACTACAGGCGGTCTAAACCGCAGGGAATTGCTCGCCGCCAGTGCGGCCTGTCTCGTCTATGCTTTTTCAGTCCCGCTGACCGCGCGCGGCGCCAGGGCTGCAGCGGCTCAGACATTCATCGGCGCCTTCGTTCGCATCGATGCCAATGAAGGTATTACCGTCTTGGTCGGCGTCTCCGAAATGGGACAAGGGACCATATCCAGTATTGCCCAGGTGCTAGCCGAGGAACTGACGGTGGATTGGCGAAATGTCTCGGTGCAGTCCGCGCCGGCCAATTCCGCCTTTGGCAACCCCATCCTGCGCGGCACTCAGGCGACCTTCGGCAGTCTGTCGATGCGGGGCTTCTTCGCACCAGCGCGCATCGCTGGCGCGACTGTGCGCGAGATGTTGAAGATGGCCGCAGCGAAAGCGTTCAACGTTCCGGTCGGCTCACTTACGACCGCCAATGGCAAAGTCTTCGCGGGCAATTCCTTCCTCACGTACGGCAATTTAGCCGCGAGCGCGGCGAAGGAAACGCCGCCGGTCAATCCGCCGCTTTTGGGTACCGGACAATATGTCGGCGTGTCGGTTCCACGGTCGGATATTCCGATGAAGGTGAACGGCAGCGCCGTCTTCGGCATCGATGTGCGGCTTCCTGGCATGGTCTATGCAGGAATTCAGAACGCTCCCGTTGTCGGCGCAACCGTGTCGCCGGGGGCAACGTTTGCGGTTCCGCCGGGAACGTTGGCCGTCGTTGCGCTCGACACCGCCGTCGCCGTGGTCGCGAGGGACACCTATACCTCGACCCGAGCCGCCCGGAACCTGCAGGTCAATTGGTCGGTACCGGCGGGCAATGGCGCGATCTCCAGCGCCGGCATCATGACCCAAGCCGAGCAATTCATGACTACCGGCCCGGTGCTCACCGCCGAGACAGTCGGATATCCGCAAGGGGCGATCCTCGCAGCTGCCAAGACTGTTGATCTAACCTACAGCGTGCCCTACCTGGCACATGGGTGTATGGAGGTCTTGAACTGCACGGCTCTGATCACTGCCACGAGTTGCGTGGTTTGGGCGCCGACGCAGGCCCAGAGCGCCGTGGTGGCCACTGCCGTCGCCATTACCGGGCTCCCGGCAAGCGCTATCACCGTCAACACGACCTTCCTGGGTGGCGGACTGGGCCGCAAGATCGAGCAGGACTTCATCGCTCAGGCAATCAAGATCGCCAAGACCATGAGCGGCACGCCGGTCAAACTCACCTGGTCGCGCGAACAGGACTTTGCCGCAGACCAGTATCGGCCGATGGCGTTGGCGCGTGTACAGGCCGGCCTGGACGCCTCGGGCAATCTCAGCGTGTGGTGGAACCGCCTGGTAGCTCCGTCTTATAGCTTCCAGCACGGCGGCAGCACGGGCGTGGATTTTCTCGCCATCACCGGGGCGACTGGACTGCCCTATGCCATCGCTCATCGCCTGGTGGAGTATGTCCGTCACACCACACCCGTTGCCGTCGGCTCGTGGCGCTCCATTGGCTGCTCGATAAATACTTTCGTCGTGGAGAGCGCGCTCGACGAACTCGCCCTCACCGCCGGAGTTGATCCCCTGGCCTTTCGCCGCCGCCTGTTGGCGGGCAATGCCCGGGCGCTAGCGGTGCTGGAGGCGGCGGCGGCCCTCGGCGATTGGGGCACGCCGCCGCCGGCCGGCAGGTCACGCGGGATCGCCTTCTGTTTTTCTGACAATTCCTATGTCGCGCAGGTGGTGGAAGTCTCGCAGCCGAGCCCAGGGACTATGAAGGTTCACGCGGTAGCCTGCGTCGTCGATTGCGGCATGGCGGTGAACCCGGATGCCGTGACCGCACAGATCGAAGGCGGAATTGTCCACGGCATGAGTGCGGCGCTGTGGGGCCAGGTAACCTTTGCATCCGGCCGGCCCAATGTACGCAACTTCGACACGTATCGCGTGGCCCGCATGCGGGATATGCCGGTCATCAAGGTGGAGATCATCAACGGTGCGCCGGCGTCCCTTGGCGGCGCAGGCGAAGTGAGCGTACCGCCGGTGGCGCCCGCGCTTGCCAATGCCTGGGCCGGCCTCACGGGTCAGCGCATACGATCGCTGCCGCTATTTCCCCGCGCCGTGTCTTCGGCTGGTGGGGGTTCGAATGGCCAGTCGGACGACGGCGAATCCGGCGATGATGGGTCTGACGGCGAAAAACCCCAGAAAGCCCGCTCCAAGAGCAAAAGCGGAAAGCGCGACGACGATTAGAACCGCTCGCATTTAGTCCGGATCGCTGCGCAGCTCGAGATCATGTTTCCCGCGTCGCCTGTGCCGAAAACCGGCTCCGCTTTCTGCACAAACCGTCAGCGGCAGAGTGCCGCCCGCGCTTAATTGTCCTCGAACGGGTTCTTAGGCTTACGGAGATGAATGCGGATGGGAACGCCGTCGAGACCGAAGGTGTCGCGCAGGCCGTTGGCGAGGTAGCGCATATAAGCCTCCGGCAGATCGCCGGGCCGGGTCGAAAAGATCACAAAAGTGGGCGGCCGGGTCTTGGGCTGGGTCATGTAGCGCAGTTTGATGCGCTGCTTGTGGGTCGACAGCGGTGCCGGGTGCGCGCGGGTGGCGGCGGCCAGCCAGCGATTGAGGGCGCCCGTGGGCACGTGGGTGTTCCAGGTTTTGTGGGCCGCGAACACCGCTTCCATCAACTCTTCGACCCGTTGGCCGGTCTTACCTGAGATCGTCACGACCGGCACGCCGCGCACCTGGGTGAGTGAATCGGCGAGAACGTTTTTAACTTCCTCGAGCACGCTGCGCTTTTCCTTGATCGTGTCCCATTTGTTGACGGCGATCACCAGCGCGCGGCCTTCCTCGGCCACGTGGCGGGCCAGTGTGAGTTCCTGGGTCTCCAGCGGCGCAGAGGCGTCCACCACCAGGACCACCACTTCGGCGACGCGGATGGCGCCGAAGGTCTCACCCACCGACAGCTTTTCCACCGCGTCGGTCACTTTGGCGCGTTTGCGCACGCCGGCGGTGTCCACCAAACGGATGGCGCGGCCGTTATACGTCCAGTCCACCGGGATCGAATCCCGCGTAACGCCCGGCTCGGGGCCGGTCAGAAGCCGGTCTTCGCCGATCAGGCGGTTGATGAGCGTGGATTTGCCGGTATTGGGCCGTCCGACGATGGCGAGCTGCAACGGACGCTTTGCGGCCGCCTCCGCCGCGGCGACGGCAGCGGCGTCGATGGCGTCGGGGTCCGTCATATCCAGAATCAAGCCATCGGTGTCGACTTCCGCGTCGGCCTCAGCGGGTTCGTCATCGGGCTCTTGCTGGTCCTTGGGAATCTCCGGCGCGTATTCCATCAGCGCGTTGTAGAGATCCTCGAGCCCCTGGCCATGTTCGGCGGAAATGGCGACGGGCTCGCCCAGGCCGAGCGAATAGGCTTCGAGTACGGCTCCCTGCGTGCTCTTGGCCTCGGTCTTGTTCGCCACCAGGATCACCGGTGTGGCGGTCCGGCGCACCAGTTCGGCGAAATGCTGATCGAGGGGCATGATGCCGTCACGGGCGTCGATCACCAGCAGCGCAACGTCGGCGTCGGCGATGGCTTTTTCGGTTTGCCCGCGCATGCGCCCCTCGAGGGTCGCAGCGTCCGCGTCTTCGAAGCCGGCCGTGTCGATGACCTTGAACTGCAGGGGGCCCAACTGGGCATTGCCGTAGCGGCGATCGCGGGTGACCCCCGGCCGGTCGTGTACCAGGGCCTCGCGCCGGCCGATCAGGCGATTGAACAACGTCGATTTGCCGACA
Source organism: Fidelibacterota bacterium (assembly GCA_947470105.1). Taxonomy (GTDB): domain Bacteria; phylum Pseudomonadota; class Alphaproteobacteria; order Rhodospirillales; family Rhodospirillaceae; genus SHVO01. The sequence goes on from CANISR010000005.1 coordinate 18,506, forward strand.
TTGGGGCGACCGACGATGGCCACGGTCATATCGCCGCCGAAGGTGGCCTTAACGGTGCGCGACGAGCGCTTGCGCGCAACCACGCGTGTCCCGGTGTAACGCTGGCGGGTCTTTTTATGGGAGATATTGCGCGCCATGGCCGTTGTTCTTCCTGCCGCCGCAAACGTGCGCGCTGTTGGTTCGCGTAGGCGCTGTATGGTTTAGCGATAGGCCGCGAGCTGGCCGTCGTCGTCGAGCAGATACATGGTGCTGTTGGCGAACACCGGCACCAGGCTGGCGGAGCTGTCCAGCTCCACCTTGCCCAACACTTCGCCTGAGTAGGGAGACAGCGACAGCGCATCGCCGTTGGAGCCCACCAGGATCAGGCGGTCGCTGGCCAGGGCCGGGCCGGCCCAGACGATGCGGTTCTTCTTGCGCTTCTCGTTGCCGAAGCTGGGGAGCTGGGTCACCCAAACAATACGCCCGGTGCGGGCGTCGACGCAGATGGCTTCACTGTCGATGCTCACGGCGTAGATGAAATCGCCCGCGACCCAGGGCTCGTTGATGCCGGCTACGGGCACTTCCCACAGGCGCGATCCGGTGCGCAGGTCGATCGCCACCATCACGCCCGATTGGCCGACGGCATAGACGCGACCCTTGTCGATCACGGGACGGCCGGCGATGTCCGGCAGGCTGGCGGCGGCTTCGGTGCGGCGGGTGGCGACGACGTTTTCCAGCCAGAGCTGGGTGCCTGAGTCGGTACGCAGGGCCACCAGTTCGCCGGTGGTGAGGGCCGCCACGACCACGCCGCCGTCCACGGCCGGCGCGGTGCCGCCCAGGATCACGGTCGGCGTCGATGCGCCGGAGTAGGTCCACAGTTTGCGCCCGTCGTTCCCGGCCAGGGCCACAACCTGGTTTTCGATGGTGATGATGAACACGCGGCCGCCGTTGACTGTCGGAGCGGCGCGGATCGGAGTTTCAACCGCGGTGCGCCAGATTTCCTTGCCGGTGTTGGCGTCGAAGGCCACAACTTCAGCAGCCCCGGTGGTCGCATACAGCTTGCCGCTGTCCACCGACAGGGCGCCGCCGAGGAATTTCGCCGGCGCGCTCTTCCACGGCAGGAAGCTGAAATTGGTCTGCTTGGACTTGGGTGCGGTGATGGCGCGCCACAGGCGCTTACCGGTCTTGGCGTCGAGCGATGTGATCTCGCCGTCGGAATCCATGGTGAAGATCTTGCCGTCGGCAACGATAGGTTCGGCGAAGATGTGATTGCGCAGGCCGGTGCCTTCACCGATGCCCGTCTCCCATACCTTCTTCGGCTGCTCCGCCATGACGAGGTGATGCATGGCGTGGTGCGAGAAGCCGCCGGCGCCCGGCCACGCGGGCGTGTCCTGAGGCTGCGGCAGGATAATGCGGATGTCGGTGGCTTCGAGGCTGGGGCGCAACTGGCGCTCCATGGCCAGCACCGAGATGCGGGTGCCCGGCAGATTGTTCTTGCTGTCCGAGCCGCTGAACAGGCCGCTCATGGTGTCGCAGGCCGCCATCCCGCCGGCGAGCGCGATCAGCGCTGCGGCAATGGCGATACGGCGGACGGCAATGGAACCGGTCATTTCAGTAACCTTAAAAAACAGCAGGCTTAAAAAAGAACTAGGGCTTCGTCGCAGGCGCCTTCAGGGGCACCGGCGCGTCGACAGCGGGAGGAGCGGCATCAGCGGGCTTGTAGAGGGCTGCGAGATCGGTGGCGCGCTGGCGCACACCGGCCGGCGCGGTGGGATCGCCGAGAATGCGCTGCAGTAACGCGTAGGCGTGTTTGGTGTTGCCCTGCTTCGCCGACAGGACGGCCGATAGTTCGAGGGCCGAAAAACTGAACGCGTTACTGGCGTCCGTCACCGGCGCCAGGGCGGTCTCGAGCTCCTTGGGATTTGCGGTGTCCAAGCTGTGCAAGGCGCGCAATACGATGGCCAGGTCATGGAACGCCGGGTCGATGCTGTTGTCGGTGGCCAAGGCGGCATAGACTTTCGCGGCTTCCGCCGGCTGGTTCTTTTTCAATTGGACCGCGGCTTCGCCGAGGCGCGAGAGCACGTAGTAGCCGCCGGCGAGACGGCGGCCAGCGATATCCTGAAAACCCTTCAGCGCCGGATCGAGTTCTCCAGCGTCGAGCTGCTTGGCCGCGGTGTCGTAGCTGAGCGCGATTTCGCCGCGGACGCGGGTCTCGTACTGGCGCCAGGCCTGGAAGCCGATCACACCGACGACCAGAGAGATCGCGAACGCCATGACGACGCCGCTATACTTCTTCCAGATCTTTGAAAGCTCTTCCTCACGGATATCGGACTCGATTTCCGACATAAGGCCTTCGAGTTCGTGATCGACCTCGACTTTGACCTCGCCGGCGGGGGCGACAGCAGTGGTGGCGGGCTTGGGAGTCTTGGCCAAGGGAAGGTCCTCTTGAGGGGCGCTCTAGCAACGTAATAGGGCCGGATTTCACATAACCCGGCCGGCGGGGCGCACCATAAAGAACCGGGGGCCCTGTGGCAATTCCAAGGACGCGCGGGGACAGCCGAAAGGATGGCGTAAAACCCCATGTTTACAAAGGGGTGGCGACCGCCTCACGTTAGGGTGACCGGCGCGCCCGAGGGCGACGGATTCAGGGTTTATTAACGCGGCCCGGCCAGAGTCCCAGCCATCGCGGCCGAAGGGGTTAAAATCGCCCCTGCTGACATAGGTCAACCCATGGCATCCCGCCTCACGGCTTCACGTCTCGTTCCGGCCCGCATTCGCTATGCCGCGGGCATGGTCGGCCTTTACGCCGCCGGTATCGCCATCACCGCGCTAGCCCTTTATGGCTGCTCCACCGAGCCCGACAGAATTTACGCCCAGGCTTTTGGCTATCAGTGCCAGAACGCCGACAACAGCGTGGGCGACGTCCTGTGCAGGAACCGTCCCCCCGGGCGTGGCCAGGAACACGTCAGCCGCTACTGCTACAAGACCCTCGCCGACGCCAACTGTTTTGACCGGCCTGATCAGGATCGCAAGAATCAGGCACTTGGCTCCTCGGGCTATTAAACTGCTTTCGGTTTGAGTTTTCCGGCGGAGTCTGGAAAACTACCTCATGCGCCGTGATGTAGCAGTTTAGGAGCGGGCCCTTGGTCGTGAACCCTGTTGTTCGCCTCCAGGACTACCGGTCTCATCCCGGGCGCAGGCCCCCCGCCCTGCACTTCACCCGCGCCGAACTCACCCGCCTGCTAGGCCTTTACGCGACCCGTGTGATCAAAGGCGAATGGCGCGACTACGCCATCTGCTCGGGGCCGGAATCCGCCAGCTTCATGGTGTTCAAGCGGTCCCACGAAAATCCCCAGTTCGTGATCTCCAAACTCGATAATGGCGCCCGCGGCCGGGCGCGCCAGGGGCGCTATGTGGTCACCAGCCGGGAGTGCAAACTCAGCCAAGGCCACTCGCTCGACGACGTATTGGCGGTGTTCAACCGTCCGCTCGGACTGGTCACGATATAAAATTTCCCGCGCTTAGATCTAATATTGCGCAATGCAGTTGTCCGCGGAGGTTTACGCCGCGAAGACTGATTTTTTTGATTTTGGGAAAAATCGCGCGGGAACATCGGACCGGGTACCGCGTTTGGATAAGTGTTCTGGTGCGTCCCCAAGCCCCAACCCCCGGAGCAAGCACCGAACCCAACGCCCCTCCGCTGTCCCCCCCAGCGGAGGGGTATTTCTTTTTGGGCGAAGCCGGCCAAAAAGCTTCGTGAGGGCTACCCTAATTTCCGCAGCAGATCGACCCGCATGGGGCGCTGGAAATCCGCGCCCTTGGCCGTCATGTGCTGCTTCAACTGCTTCTCGATTGCCGCGCGCTGAACGGCATTGAGCCGATGTTGCGTATGGGTGGTGTTGATGAACTGGGCCTCGAAATCGGCGAAATCGTCCACATGCAGGGGGGTGAGAAAAAACTTCTCCGTCACGAGCGCCATGCCCCCTGAGGACACCGCTTCCTTGAGAGCTTCGAAGGCCGCCGCACGGACTTCGCGTTCATCGTGGAACAGGCGAATGATGGCGTTGAAGGCGCCCGCAAAAACGGGCTCGGCCACGTAGAGATGACCACCCGGATGCAGCACCCGGCGCACTTCGCGCATGGCCTGGCCCATATCGCCGATCGGCACGTGATGCAGCGACATCATCATGAGGACGATATCCACGCTCTCGTCCTCGGCCGGAATGCGTTCGGCGCCGCCGGCAGCGAACTCCAGATTGGGTAATTGGGGGCCGGCAAGATTGGCGTCGAGCTGAACCGTGTCCACCTCGAGCGCCAAAACCGAAGCGCTCTTATGGGCCGTGGCGATGGCGCGGCTGACCGCGCCGGCGCCGCAGCCCAGGTCGATGACCCGCGCGTCCTTGAAGTCCAGCAGCTCTTCATAGACAGCGGTCGCGTCCAGAACCGGGGCGCCGCGGGGATCCCATAACTGCATGTTGTCGCTCATGCGCAGGTCTATAGACCGGACTTACGGCCCGCGCCAGCTTGTCGCGTTCCGCGCCAGGCTATTGCGTCCCGCGACAGACTATTGAGAAAGCAGCATCAGATCAGCGTGCAGGCCGGCAGGGTTTTTCAGCCGCTTCTCGAGCTTGCGGTGATGCAGCTTCCAGATTGGAAATGCCGCGGCGAGCAGCTTGCGGCCTGCCGGCGTCAGCGACAACCGGCGGCCGCGCCGGTCGGCCGGGTCCACCACAACTTTCACCAACCCACGCCGCGTCAGCGGCTTCAGAGCCGCCGTCAGCGTGGTGCGGTCCATGGCGAGCAGGTCGGCCACCGGCCCCATGGGCGGCGGGCTCGGCCGGTTGAGCGACATGAGCAGCGAGAACTGGCCGTTGGTAAGGCCCAGCGGTTGCAGGGCCTCATCGAAGACTCGCGCCAGCGTACGCGCAGCCTGCTGGACGGCAAGACACAGGCAGGTGTCACGCACCATCAGCGTGATCTCGAAAGGCACGTCCGTGAACTTTGTAGCCATGTCGGACTAATATGTTGACATCAACCTATAACGTCAAGTTCAATGCCGGCCGCACATAAAAATCAGGGAGGCGCACATGGCCACGGGTTTCTTCTGGTACGACGTCATGACCACCGATGCCAAAGCCGGCATCAAATTCTATACGGATGTCGTCGGCAGCTGGGGCGCCGAGGACGGACCCGGCGGCAACGGCAACGGCTACACCGTCTTCACTGTGGAAGGTCAAGGCGTGGCCGGCCTCATGAAGCTGCCCGAGGACGCCGCCAAGATGGGCGTGCCACCGTGCTGGATGGGCTATATCGCCGTCGACGACGTGGACGCAGCCGCGGCCAGGCTCGAAAAACTCGGCGGCAAGATCCACAAGCCGCCCCAGGACATTCCCGGCGTCATCCGCTTCGCGGTGGTGGCCGATCCGCAAGGCGCGGGCTTCATCATCGCCAAGGGCCTCATGGACAAACCCATGGCGTCGTTCCCCCCCGGCACCCCCGGCACCGTGGGCTGGCACGAGTTGTATGCCGTCGATGGCGCGACGATTTTCGACTTCTACGAAAAGATGTTCGGCTGGACCAAGTCCGACGCCATGGATATGGGCCCCATGGGTGTCTACCAGATGTTCAAGACCGGCGGAGAATTCGCCATGGGCGGCATTATGACCAAGCCGCCGGCTGTGCCGGTGCCGCACTGGGGTTTCTATATCAACGTGCCGGCCATCGACGCCGCAGTGGAACGCGTCACCACAGGCGGCGGCAAAGTTATCAACGGCCCCATGGAAGTCCCCGGTGGACAGTGGATCATCCAAGGCATCGATCCGCAGGGAGCTTTCTTCAACTTGGTGGCGCCCAAGCGCTAAGGCAGGCTTCGTTCGCCCGGTTGAGCAACGGCCTCTCGCATTCGAGCAATACGGGGCGTGCCCTAACGTCCACGCGATAATTGGTATGCGCGTGTAAAGCAGCGCTTTTCATTCCACGGCTCTTCATCCTAAGAACGGAATGAAGAGCCGTGGAGCATCCGCGCAGTGACCGTCGACTACACCGCCTCGAACGCATCCCTCCTCCAGATCCCTTTCCCGGTCGGCGGGGGCGAACTCGGCGAGCTCATCCGCGCCTTCGATTGGTCCAGGACCGGTCTCGGGCCCATCGCCGAATGGCCACAAAGTCTCAAGACCGTCACCAGCATGCTGTTGCAGTCACCGGTGCCCATCGTCCTGCTCTGGGGCGAAGACGGGGTGATGATTTATAACGACGCCTATTCTGGCTTCGCCGGCGGACGGCACCCCCAGCTCCTCGGCAGCAAGGTGCGCGAGGGCTGGCCGGAAGTGGCGGCGTTCAACGACAACGTCATGAAGGTCGGTCTCGCCGGTCGCACCCTCGCCTATAAGGATCAGGAGCTCACCCTCTATCGCCACGGCAGGGCGGAGCAGGTGTGGATGAACCTCGATTACTCGCCGGTACAGGACGAAAGCGGTCGGCCCGCCGGCGTCATCGCCATCGTCGTGGAAACCAGCGACCGCATCCGCGCCGAGCGCGCGCTTAACGCAGAGCGTGACCGCCTCACCACCCTGTTCGAGCAAGCACCGGGTCTGATGGCCATGTTGCGCGGACCGGCGCACATCTTCGAGCTCGCGAATCCGGCCTATATGCAGCTCATCGGTCATCGGGAGGTCATAGGCAAGCCGATCCGCGAAGCCCTGCCTGAGGTCGAGCGCCAGGGCTTTCCCGCACTGCTCGACGACGTTTACCGCACCGGCAGGGCCTATGTCGGCACGGCGACGCAAGTCCAACTGCAGCGTTCTCCGGATGCGCCGCTGGAGACCCGCGTCCTGGATTTTGTGTACCAGCCGGTCACCGACGCCGACGGCCGCACCACTGGAATCTTCGTCGAAGGCTATGACATTACCGAGCGCGCCACAGCCGAGAAGCAAGTGCGCGCCAGCGAGGAGCGCTTCCGCGCCCTGGTGACGGCCACCTCCGACGTCATTTACCGCATGAGCGCCGACTGGACGGAGCTGCAGACACTCGACGGACGCGGTTTCATTCCCGACACAGATAGCGCCTCCGTTGACTGGATGAAGGACTACCTGTTCCCTGAGGACCAGGCCGAGGTCCTGGCAACCGTGGACGAAGCGGTCCGCAAGCGCGGTGTCTTCCAAATGGAACACCGCGTACGACGGGTCGACGGAAGCGCGGGCTGGACATTCTCCCGGGCCGTGCCGATTTTCGGTGAGTCGGGTGAAATCCTTGAATGGTTCGGCGCCGCCAGCGACGTGACGGAACGCCATAAAGCCGAGGAACGTTTACGCCTGGTGATCAATGAACTGAACCATAGGGTAAAAAACAACCTGGCCATGACCCAGGCCATCGCCGCCCAGACCTTCCGCCGCTCGGCCGATCTCACCGAAGCACAGGCGAACTTCACCGCGCGCATCCTCGCCCTCGCCCAAGCCAACGACCTGCTCACGGGCGAGCGGTGGGTGGGCGCTTCGCTCCGCGGCATCCTGGAACAGGCCGTGCGGCCACATTGCAGCGACGAAGCGCATCGCTGCGTTTTCGCGGGGCCTGAGGTTCACCTCTCGCCCAAAACGGCGCTGTCGCTCTCTATCGCGATGCACGAACTCGCCACCAATGCCCTGAAGTACGGCGCCTGGTCGACCCTTGGCACCGTCGCGATTACCTGGCGGATCTATGCTGAGGTCAACGGCAGTGAACGATTGCACATGGAATGGCGGGAGAGCGGCGGCCCCACCGTGACACCGCCCAAGCACCGCGGCTTCGGTTCCCGGCTGATAGAACGTGGCCTGGCGGCCGAGATGGGCGGCAATGTCAAAATGCTGTTCGAGCCGGACGGACTGGTTTGCACCGTCGATGCGCCGCTCACCTTCCGGGCCGGCGAATGAGCGCGGAAAAGGCGCTGCGCATTCTGATCGTCGAGGATGAGATGACGATCGCACTGTTGATGGAAGATATGCTCCTTGATCTTGGTCACGAGGTCGCCGGGATGGCCATGCGACTGCCCCAGGCCCTGGAGTTAGCGGAAACTGCGGTCTTCGACATCGCCATTCTCGACGTCAATCTTGATGGCCGCATGTCTTTTCCGGTGGCTGACGTGCTGGCCGCGCGCGGCGTGCCGTTCCTGTTCTCCACCGGCTACGGCGCCGCCGGCGTCGATCCCGCCTACAGTGGGCGCGTCGTCATGAGGAAGCCCTTTGAGATTAAGGACCTTCAGAGTGCCATCGCGCGCGCCGCCCCCTAGTTAAAGTCTGGGCAGCGCTGATCCAAGGGGCGCACCCCACCGTTAATCACTATATGTCGCACGGTCGGCGGTCTTCCTCATGGATACGGAGTGAAATAGGCGTGATGGCTTTTTGGCAGCCGAAGCGGACAGCAGTGTTACCCGTGTTGGCCGCAGCACTGGCTGTAGCGCTTGCCGCGCCGGCGCAGGCTCAGCCCACTGCGCCGTCGGCGTGGCGTGTAACCGTGGGGCCAGGATTCATTGTCGGGCCGCGCTATGTGGGCAGCGACGATATCCGCGTGCTGCCCATCCCCGCGCTCGATATCCGACGGGACAATCTCTTCCTGAATGGGCGCGATGGCTTGGGCGTGGACCTGCTGCGCGACCCCGGCGGCTTGCGCGCGGGCGTGGCGGTTTTCGCCCGGTTTGGACGCAAGGAGAAGGACGACCCCGTGGCGCTGGCGGGATTGGGGGATATCGATCCTGTCCCGCAGCTACGGGCTTTTGCCGCTCACCGCCTGGGCCGGGTCAGGATCTCCGCGCAGATCGCCCGCGACCTCGGCGGCAGCCGCGGCACCACCCTGGACCTGGACGCCAGCGCATCAACAGCCTTGAGCGACCGCGTCATCCTGTCGGGCGGCCCGCAACTCAGCTTCGGCGATGCGCGGTTCACCCGCGCCTTTTTCGGAATCACGGCTACCCAGGCAACGGCGGGGCGCCGGACGCCTTATGCGGTCGGCTCCGGCTTGTTCCAGGCCGGCGTCGGCGCGAGCCTCATCGTGAAGCTCGACGATCGTTGGTCCATGACCGCCATATCGAGCGTGGCCCGCTTGACCGGTGCATTTGCCCGCAGTCCCGTTGTCACCGACCGAACCCAGAAAAGCGGGGGCTTGTTCCTCGCCTACACCTTTTAGGTCAACGGCCGGACAAGTTCGGTGCGCCAGTCGGCGGGGTTGCTGCTCGACTGCGGACCGACGGCATAGACTTCCCACAGGTCTTCGGCCGGTGCGTGGCCATTTTCTTTGATCCACGCCATGAACGCGCCCCAGGCGCCGGGGAGGCCTTCATAGCCACCGCTATAGACCGTGCGCGCCGCGCGGACTGCCGGCAGAGCGCCCGGCTGCACGCGCCCCGCGGCTGTCACCAGCGCCGCGACCTTTATGCCCAATTCAAAATCGAACATATCCGGCGGCATACGCAGGTGATGGGCAAACACACCGCCGATGGGCTCTACGCCTTGCGCGGCGAGCCCCTTCAGCAGTTCCCCGACGGCGGGGCCGAAAGCAGTACGCATCTCGGCGCGGGGAATGGTGAGGCGGACGACGGCGGCGGCCTGAGCTTCGGTGGTGATGACTTCGGGTGCAGATATCATTTCGGGTTTCCTACACCGGCGTTCCGAGAATTTCCGCCTCAAGGCGGACATAACTTGCTTCCATCCCGTGCTCCATACCGGTGGCCAGCATCGCGGTGCGCGTTTCCGCGTCGGGCAGTGTCATGCGCATGGTCATCAACGTCCCATTGTTATCCGGCGTAAAGGTGGTGACGACGTGATTGTCGGGGGTGGGATCAGGCAGGTGCATGCGCTCAACATGTTCGAGCCGGCTGAACGGGCTCAGTGCGATGAACTCGCCGGTGAGATGGAATCCGCCACCTTTGCCGTCGGTCCAGGCGTAATGGATCTTGCCGCCGGGACGGGCATCGTTGATGCAAGTGGGCATGGTCCACCCCGGCGGCCCGAGCATCCATTTTTGAATCAACGCCGGCTCCACATGGGCGCGGTACACAGCCTCGGGCTTGGCGGCAAAGCGCCGGGTTACGACGACATGGGTATCGCCTTCGGTCTTAAGCGTGAGCTTGGTCATGGCCTGTCCTGTGTGGGGGTTGAATCCATCGCCGCCAAAACGCCGTCGAGGCGGCTGTAATTCGCTTCGAGAGCCTCGCGCAGCATGGCCAGCCAGCGGTCGATCTCGGTGATCGCCGCCGGCGCCAGCCGGCAGGGCCGTTTGGCGCCTTCGCTGCGCCGGAGTATCAGGCCGGATTGCTCCAGGACCTTGATATGCCGGGAGATGGCCGGTTGGGTGATTTGAAACGGTTCCGCCAGCTCCATCACCGTGGCCTCGCCCAGCGCCAGACGGGCGAGAATCGCCCTGCGGGTGGGGTCTGCCAGGGCTGAAAAAGCCGCATTTAAATTGGCCATTAATGGCGTCCTCTATATATGCGCATATTGTTATATAACCGATTAGTTATTGTAAAGGAGAATATTGCCCCCCAACCGGCATCACCGGGATTGATCCAACAGGCGGTTTGTCGCGTTGCCATTTAAGGAGCGCACCGCTCGCAGCGAGGATCCCACCATGACCTATCTCTACGCCTACCTGTCGGTCCTGCTGTTGTTCCTGCCGGCCGACTTCGCATGGCTCGGAACCATGACCAGCCGCCTTTACCGGCCCACCTTGGGCGACATCCTGCTCGACAAGGTGAGCATCGCCCCGGCGATTGTTTTTTACCTGGCGTACCCCATGGGCATCGTGATCTTCGCGGTCATGCCCGCTCTCAAGAGCGGCACGCTGGCCCAGGCCGCGATTTACGGCGCGCTGTTCGGCGCCTTCTCCTACGGCACCTACGATCTCACCAACCAGGCGACATTGCGCAATTGGTCGACCACGTTGACGGTCGTGGATATGGCCTGGGGCAGTGTCCTCGGCGCCTTCGCTGCGGCGGGCGCATTCTGGATCGTCGGCAAGCTGGCGCAGTAAACCTTCAGTCGCCGTCTCAGCGCCGGGGCGGCCACGGAAAGAAGGCGCTGGTGCGCGCGCGGTAGACCGCGAACAACCCACCTCGCGTGCGCATGAGATGAGTTTCCAGCGGCGGAATGCCCGAGACATGGGCCAGTAACCAGTACATGCAGACCGGCGCAAGAAACGCGACGTAGCCCAGGGGGTAGGCGCCCGTGCCGTCCATGGCCAACAGCGGGTAAGACAACCAGCACATCCACTCAAAGAAGTAGTTGGGGTGGCGCGACCAGCGCCAGAGGCCGCGGTCACAGATGCGGCCGCGATTTTCAGGTCGCGACTTGAAGCGCCGCAACTGCAAGTCCGCGAGGCCGCCGCCGATCAAACCGACGGAGAATACCAGCGCCGCGAGCAGATCGAGCGGCCGGAGGAACGGCGCCGGATTTTGCGCCGCGACCACAATTGATCCTGCAAGCAGGATGCTCACAGCCGCCTGGCTTTGCAGGAACCAGAACAGCCGCGATCCGGCGCGCGGTCCCCATTGCTCCATCAAATCGCGATACCGGGGATCATCGGTGATGTGCAGCGTGCGCGTGAACAGGTGCAGGCCGAGGCGCACCGACCAGATGCCGGCGAACGCCGCCGCCATGATCTGGCGGTGGCTCACGCGTTCTTGCGTCAGTGTCAGGATGACGGCAACGGCGCCCAGGCTGAAGGTCCAAATGGTATCGATCCATCCCGCGTTGCCGGTGATGCGCTGAATCCACCAGGCGCAGGCCATGAACGCCGACAAAGCGACGGCGGCGGCCGTCAAACTGGCGAGGTCCATCAGAAGGAAATGAGCGGTTGCAGCAGGCGGCCGAACACGCCTTTAAGCCTTAGCGTCCCCTGCATGGCCACCAGGCTGATGCAGGCTTCATCCGTGCCGATCTCGATTTCATGTTCGTCCTCGGGCGTGCCCATGTCGAAATCACCCACCGCATAGCGCCTATTGTCGTGCGTGAAGCTGCCCGTAAGCACGCAGGTCAGCTCGAAGCCGGTGTGGGTATGGGGCAGGAGTTTGGTGCCGGGGCCGGATTTGAGCAGAAACACGCGGGTCGGAGAGGTTCCGCCGAGCTCGATGCGGCGCACATGCAGAGAGGGGGCCACCCACACCCACGGCTCCGCCGGCAGCGCGCGCACGAAAGCCGGCAGGCCGGGCACGTCCGGGAGGCTATCCCCGTCGCGCCGTGATGCCGACTGATGCGGCGCCTCGGCCAGCCGCGGCGCGATCCGGCTTAGGGCGTCCGGGGCCATTGGTGCAGGCGGGAGCTCCGCCAGCACCGCGCCGCCCACATTTTCCACGGACTTCACCCAGCCCCGGCACGCGGGACAATGGCCAAGGTGCGTGGCCGCGGCGATGTGCTGGCCGCGGTCCAACGTACCCGCCGCGAAGGCCGTCAGCAGTTCTTCAGAGGGATGGTGCTGGATGCTCATGACAGATCGTCCAAGAGGATGCGCAGTTTCGACATGGCCAGGCGCAGGCGCGATTTCACAGTGCCCAAGGGAATCCCCAGGACCGCGGCGATGTCGCCGTGGGCTCGCTCCTGATAAAACGACAACTCGATCACCCGCTTCTGTTCGGCGGATAGTTCCTTGAGGGCCGCGCGGACGCGGGCGTCGGCTTGCTGGCCGGCCAGCACCGCGTCCGGCGTAGGAGCGCCGTCTATCAGAAACTCCGCATCGATGTCGCCGGCCCGCGCAGACACACCGCGCTCACGGCGCAAGGCGTCGACGCGCAGATTGCGGGCGATGGTGAAAATCCAGGCGCCGGCGCCGGCCGTGGCAGGGTCGAACTGGGCGGCCTTGCGCCACACCATCAACAGTGTTTCCTGGGCCAATTCCTCGGCCGCAGCATCGTCCGCGCCCGACCGGCGCATGAAGGTCTTCACCCTTGGCGCGAAGTATTCAAAAAGACGCGCGAACGCCGCCCTGTCCTGATGGGTGGCAACGGCGCTCAGACACTGCGACCATTCCTGGGGAGTCACCGGCTCACCGGCCATGGCTAAGCCCATTCTGCGGAGCCGCCGTACCGGCAACTCCGCCAGGGGCGGCGGCGCATATGCGTGGAGGGCTAGCATACCCGGTCAAACGCAAGGCCGCGGGACTTGGATCACTGGCAGGTGATCCAAAACCGCGGGCGGTCCGTTGTTCATGACGTATGACGGCAAATCTGAAAATCATTGATGAAGTATCGGGTCTCAATCGGGCCACCGCCAGCCGTAAAGACCCGGGCGGCGGCAGACTGAAGATCGCGGTGGTCGGCAGCGGCATCTCCGGGCTGTCAGCGGCATGGCTGCTGAGCGGACGCCACGATGTCACGCTTTATGAGCAGGCCGGCCGTCTGGGCGGCCATTCCCACACTGTACGGGTTCCCCGGCCGGGCGGGACCGATATCGCAGTGGACATGGGCTTCATCGTGTTCAACCGGGTGACCTATCCCAATCTCACGGCGCTGTTCGCGCACCTTGGCGTCTCGACCGAGGCCTCGGACATGTCCTTCGCCGCATCCCTGGACGGCGGCGGGTTCGAATACTCGGGCAACGACCTCGCCGGTCTGTTCGCGCAGAAGCGCAACATCCTCCGGCCACGTTTTTGGTCGATGCTGTGGGGTATCCGCAAATTCTATCGCAACGCCGTGCGCCATGCGGAATCCGGAAACGAGCATCTGACCCTGGGCGAAGTCCTTGCCAGCGGCGGCTATGGCCCGGCCTTTCGTGACGACCACTTGCTGCCCATGGCCAGCGCCATCTGGTCATCCACGCCGGCGGATATGTTGTCGTTCCCGGCCCTCTCCTTCATCCGCTTCCACGCCAACCACGGCCTGCTGCAGATCGTCGACCGGCCCACCTGGGAAACTGTCACCGGCGGCAGCGTCTCCTATGTGCAGCGCATGGCGGCGGTGCTCAAAGACCGCATCCGCCTGGATGCCGGCGCCATCAGCGTGCAGCGTTTGGCGGACGGCGTGCGGATTGCCGACGCCAAGGGACAGGCCGAGACCTTCGATCACATTGTGCTCGCCACCCATGCCAACCAGGCGCTGGCGCTGCTGGAGGATCCGACCCCAGCGGAAAAAACACTGCTCGGAGCCTTTCGCTATCAGCGAAATTTCGCCGTGTTGCATTCCGACCCAAGCTTCATGCCCAAACGCCGCGCCGCCTGGGCGAGCTGGAACTACATCGGTGGCGAACGCGCGCGGCCCGGCTGCTTCACCTATTGCATGAACCGGCTGCAGAATATTCCGGCCGAGGTGCCTCTGTTCGTGACCCTGAATGCGCCGCGCGACCCGGCGCCGGATCTGGTCCATCATCAGGAGGTGTACCAGCATCCGGTTTTCAATACCGCCGCGCTCTCGGCGCAAAGCCGCCTCTGGCAATTACAGGGCGTACGGCGCACCTGGTATTGCGGCGCTTACTTCGGCGCAGGCTTCCACGAGGACGGTCTGCAGGCCGGCCTGGCGGTGGCCGAGGAACTCGGCGGCGTGCGCCGGCCATGGACGGTGCCCAACGAGTCAGGCCGCATCGTGCTCGCCCCGGCACGAAACGTGTCGGAGCCGGCGGCGTGAGCGCCGCGCTGTATATTTGCTCCGTCATGCACCGGCGCGTGAGCCCGCGCGTACATCGCTTCCGCTACCGCGGATTTTGGCTGCTGTTCGATATCGACGACATGGCGGGGCTTGGCGCCCGGCACGCCCTTTTGTCCCACAACCGCTTCAATCTTTTCAGCCTGTTCGACCGCGATCACGGCGACGGCGGCGCGACGCCGCTGGGCGACCAGATCCGCACGCGCCTGCGCACGGCCGGCATCGAGATCGGCGGGGGCGAAATTCGCCTGCTGTGTATGCCGCGCACCCTCGGGTACAGCTTCAACCCGCTCAGCATCTATTTTTGCCGGCATGAGAATGGCGCGGCCGCGGCCCTGATCTATGAGGTGCACAACACCTTCGGCCAGCGGCACAGCTATGTCATTCCCGCGGCGGAAGCCGAAGGCGCCTTCCACCAGTCCTGTGACAAGCGGTTCTATGTCTCGCCGTTCCTGGAGATGGATTTGCGCTACGACTTCGCGGTTGCCGAACCGGGCGAGCGCCTGGCGGTATCGATCCGCGCCAGCCGCGCCGGCGAGCCGGTGATGTTTGCCTGCCTCGCGGGCGCGCGCCGCGACCTGACGGACGCAACACTTCTCGGCAGTTTCCTGCGGATGCCCGCGATCACCCTGAAGGTGATCGCGGCGATCCACTGGGAGGCCTTAAGGCTATGGTTTAAAGGCCTGCGGCTGGTGCCGCGCCCTCAACACTAGATTAGCTTGGGGTCCATGCCCGGGCCGGAGATCTGGACGTCGAATCCGTCCGGATCGGTGATATGAAAGCTGAGGTCGGTGTCCGGCCGCGGCGTATGGCCGCGCCGCTTCAGCTCGGCTTCCACCGCCGCCTTGTCCCAGGTGTCGATCGTATAGGCGACATGATCGATGGTGCCGGGTGCGCGGCCCTCACGCGCATTGCGCGCCACCACGAAGGATTTGCCGATCTCCATGAAGCACTGGGTTTTGCCGTTGTCGTGCGACACCTTCATGCCCATGAGGTCGGCATAGAAGTCTGCGGTCTTTTTGTAGTCCTTGACGTTATAGGACAGGTGATTGACCGCGATGGTGTTGAAGCCTTTCTTTGCCGGTTCGGCGCCGAGTGCGGGTGCCGTCGCGGCGCTGGCCGCCGCGGTGACTGCGAGAGTCGTGATGAGGCTGCGGCGCGACATCTTGCCGCGTTCGAAGTCGGTGAGCAGGTTGGCGATAATCTGTTCCATGGGTAGATCCTCCCTCTATGTAATCCCATGCTGAGCTTAGCGCGGATGGGGACCACGCTGCCATCATTTGCCGGCATCTCTCATGACGCCGGGATCGTGAAAGCTTCCGCTCGGCATCAGCGGGCAGCGGGGGCGGCCGTCCGGGTGTAGATCTCCACGTTGCGTCCGAGCACTATGACGTTGGCGCTCAGCCGGAAGCGCTCCCCCAGCCGGAGGCGCGCTTCCGGCGAAAGCGGCACCGCATTGGCCTGGTGCATCACGGCCGAGATGGAGTCATCGCCGATCCAGCTCAGGAGCGTCGCATCGGTCCACAGTGATTCCGCTTCCAAAATGCGGATGGCCTCTGCCCGTTGGGCGTCGGGCAAATCGCCGCGCAGCCGCCGGTAGCTCTGGCGCATGTTGAGGCCCTGCACGGGCAAAGTCCGCCCCGCCAGAGCCGCCGCGTAGGCCAGCGCTGGTTGATCATCGAGCACCAGCACCCGGGCGTTCGCCGGCGTTGCCATGGCGACGATACGCGCGAGCCGCTCGCTCACCACCAAATCCGGGAGACCGCTGTTGAGCGACACCAGCGGCATCGGGAAAGTGCGGTAAGGACTTGGCTCACCCATGGCATTGGGCACCGCGAAGGCCGTCCCGAAAACATTGGCGGCAAGCGCGCCGGCCCCCACAGCGGCGGCCAGCCATGCATTTCCCCGCCGCCACAGCACATCGACCGCGAGGGCGGCCGCCACCGCACCGACGCCGACGAAGTAACTGGTGTAGGTGAGGATGCACACCGGGCAATAGCCGGCGGATCCCAGGTAATGGGTCACCGCGAGCAGGAAGAAGAACGCCGGCACCAGGAGCAGAAAGCGCTCGGAGCGCCGCACTGCGAACACGGCCAGCGCCACCGTGCCGAGGAACGGCAGGACGAACCCGTTCATGGGGTCGCGCCACGACAGGCGGCCGGGATCGAGGCTCAAGGTATACCGCGTCTCGGTGGCCTCCTGGATGATGCGTAAGGTGTCCGGAAGCAAGCCAAGCTGATGCAGCAGCGGCGTCACCACCGGCAGGCGTATGGCGTAAAGCGCCAGTTTCTCCGGAAAGACCGCCAGCACGAGGGCGGACACCGTTGCCGCGGCCAGGATCATGATGCCGCCGTTCACCGCCCGACGCCCGCCGATGAGATAGATATAGAGCGGCGCCAGCACCGCGAGCGCCAACACCATATTCTGCCGGTAGAAGTACAGCACCGCGAACAGCACCCCGAGGCCTGCCGACACGCCCAGCCGCGGCTTGCCTGCGCTCGCTTGGATTGTGTAGATCGCCAGCAGGAGCAGGAGCGCGACTGTGGCTATGGGCGTAGCCGTGGCGAAGTAATAGGCCGTGGTCGGCGTCAGCAGATAGAGCGCCACCGCCCCGGCGGCGACCGCAGCACTCACATTCAACCGCCGGCAGATCAGGAACACGAGGCCGCCGCTGAGGGCGCCCATGACGCTCGACATCACCCGCCCTGTGACATGTCCCTGCCCGAAGACCTGTTGCGCCCAGCCGAGCTGGTAGAAGTAGAATGGCATGTACCAGGTGGCATCGGCGTCGCTGTAGGGCCGCACTGAACCCGTAACGTACCAATAAGATTTGACGATATAGGTAACCTCGTCGAGCCACGTACGGCCATAGATCACACCATAGGCCGACATGGCGGCGTAGACCGCGATGGTCACGGCCAGGATGGCGATGACGGCGCGCGGGTGCGCACCGTCTGATGGCGCTGTGTGATTCACGCAAAGCCCCCAGATCCCCGCGAGAATTGCCTTGCGTCGCGAAGGATGCTTGCCTCACAGTTTAGCCATGGGAATCACCAGCGTCATCAAGCTGAGCGCGCCGTGTTGTGTGGGATTGCTGGCCATGCTGGGTGCTTTATGGGCAACGCCTGCGCGCGCCGCCGAAACTGCCTGCGAGCCAGCCAAGCTGGCGGTCAAATATCCCAGCCTCAAGGGCGTCACGGTCAAAGTGGGACAGGACGGCGAAAGCCCGCCCTTCAGCCACCGGGACCCCAAGGACTTCAGCAAGATCATCGGTCTCGACGCGGACTTGGCCCGCGCCGTGTTCGCCTGCGCCGGCGTCCCCGTCACTTTCGTCACCGGCAGTTGGTCGGGCCTGATCCCGGCCGCCATGGCCGGGCAGATCGACGTCATGTGGGATACGCTGCTGTATACGCCCGAGCGCGCGAAGAAGCTGGATTTCGTGGTCTATATGGGCGCGGTCACCGGCGTCATGGCGCCGAAGGGCAACCCCAAGAATCTCAAATCCCTGGGCGATCTGTGCGGCCTCAAGGTGACCGCGGGCCTCGGCACCACGCAGGAGGCCCAGTTGCGTGACGCCGCCGGCAAATGCACGGCCGCCGGCAAGAAGGCCATCGACATCATCACCGCGCCCGACATCCCTGCCGGTATCCGCCTCGTGCAGAACGGTCGCGCCGACGCCTTCAGCACCAACAAGGCGCTGGTGACCTCCATGGCCGAGAAAATGCCGGGTGTGTTCGATATCGCCTTCGAGATCGAGACCGGCAGCAAGATCGCCGCCGGCGTCGCCAAGGGCCGCGATGATCTGCGCCGGGCGATCTTTGACGGCCTGCGCGCCATCGCCGCCGACGGCCGCATGCAAAAGATCTTCGCCGACAACCGGATCGACTTCGCCACCGCGCGCGCCCCCGAAGTCCTGACCGAATAGCCTTGCGCGAAGCTCTGCAAGAGACGCTTTCCTACGCCGTCGCGCCGTTCCTGCTGGAGGGCGCCCTCACCGCCATCGAAATCGCCCTGCTCGCCATGCTCGGGGGCCTGGTGTTCGGCTTGTTGCTGGCCATGGCGCGGGTGTCACGGGCCGCGCCCTTGCGCTGGGTGGCCTGGTTCTACATCTGGTTCATGCGCGGCACGCCGGTGCTGTTGCAACTTGTGCTGCTCTAC
Organism: Fidelibacterota bacterium; assembly: GCA_947470105.1. GTDB lineage: Bacteria > Pseudomonadota > Alphaproteobacteria > Rhodospirillales > Rhodospirillaceae > SHVO01. The sequence continues at coordinate 37,236 of CANISR010000005.1, forward strand.
GACGCCTTGCCGTCCCTGGGCATCAAGTTCGACAGCTTCACCACCGCCGTCATCGGCTTTGCCCTCAACCAGGCCGCCTATAGCGCTGAAATAATCCGCGGCGGCATCCTGTCGGTGAACCGCAACCAGAGCCTCGCGGCGGCGGCCCTCGGGATGAAGCCTTTCCTGACGCTCCGGCGAATCATTTTGCCCCAGGCCATGCGCGCGATCTTGCCCGGCATGTCCAACGAGGCCATCAGCCTCATCAAGGGCACGTCCGTCGCCTCTGTGATTTTCGTCAACGAACTCACCTTCCGCGCCCAGCAGATCGTCGGTCAGAATTTCAAATTCTTCACGGTCTTCGCCGCCGCCGGCATCCTCTATCTGATCATGACCAGCGCCGTGGCGGCACTGCAGAGCTACCTGGAACGTCGCTTCAATCCGGAGACGCGGCATAAAGAGACGCCGCTGCCCGCCGCTCCGACGTCTGATCGGTCGTGGACAGCGCGGATCGTGCAAACCGGCGCTGGTCCGGATGCAGCCTTCGTGCAGTGCAAAGGCGTGCACAAAAGGTACGGCGGACGCGAGATCCTGCGTGGCGTGGACCTCACCGTGGCGCGCGGCGAAGTGGTGGTGGTCATGGGACCCAGCGGCTCGGGCAAGAGCACCCTCTTGCGCCTCATCAACCACCTGGAGGCCTTGGACGGCGGCGAGATCACCGTGGACGGCAAGTATGTCGGTTACGAAAAACGCGACGGCGTGCTGCGCCCGCAGAGTGACGTCTGGCGCGCCCGGGCCGAGGCGCGCATCGGCATGGTGTTCCAGAGCTTCAACCTGTTCGATCATTTCAGCGCCCTGGACAACATCACCGAGGCGCCGGTGCAGGTGTATGGCGAAGCCCCCGACGCCGCGCGCGCGCTGGCTGTGAGTCTGCTCGGCGGCGTGGGTCTTGCTCATCATGCCAATCACCTGCCGCATCGCCTGTCGGGCGGCCAACAGCAACGCGTCGCCATTGCCCGGGCCCTTGCCGTTTCGCCGCGCCTGATGCTGTTCGATGAACCGACCTCGGCCCTGGACCCTGAATTGGTCGGCGAGGTCCTCGCTGTGATCCGCGAACTGGCGGAAGCCGGCATGACCATGATCGTCGTGACCCACGAAGTACGCTTCGCCCGCCAGGTGGCCGATCGCGTGATCTTTATGGACGAAGGCCGCGTCATCGAGGAAGGCCCGCCTGAGCAAGTGCTCGACAATCCCACCCAGGACCGGACCCGGCGCTTCTTGAACCTGGTCGGCCCACGGCAAGATTAATTAGGAGAGGAAAATCCAATGAAACCCAGGTTTCGTGAACTCGTGAACATCGCCCGCCTGGAGGCGAGGATGGATGCCGCCGGCCTGGATGCCATCGTCGCCCGGGCCGGGATCAACCTGTGCTACCTCGCCGGCTTCGCTTATCCGGGCACGCTGGCCCGCCACGTGGACCTGGCCGACTCACCCCGGCCCATCTACCTGATCTGGCCGCGCAAGGGCGAGCCGCGCATGGTGCTCAACGCCATCGCCGAGGGCCTGTCGCGCCGGGATTCCTGGATCGAACACTTCGACGCCTATGCGGCCTATATCGACAACCCGGCGGAGCGCCTGGCCGAATCCCTCACCGCCATGGGCCTGGCCGACGCCCGCGTCGGCTTCGAGCGCAACTATGTCAGCGCCGCCGATTGGGACACCATCGCCAAGAGATTGCCGCACCTGCGCATGATGGACTCGGCACCGGTCATGGATGACGTGCGCATGGTCAAGACCGAGGGCGAGATTGCGCTGTTCAAGAAGGGCGCCGACATCCTCGACGACGCCTTCATGAACTGCTTCCCCAAGGTGCGCCCCGGAATGCGCGAGCGCGATCTGCACGGCTTGCTGATGAATGACTGCCTGGCGGGAGGCTGCGAGTTCGTTCACGGCATTCTCAACTCCAGCCGCAACACCATCGCCTACGCCGGCGAAAGCGACTTCGCCTTTGCGGCCGGCGACGCCATTCGCACCGATTATGTGGCGTATCATAAAGGCTACCCCGGCCACCAATCCCGCTGCGCCGTGGTGGGTAAGGCGACGCCGGCGCAAAAGAGCGAGTACCGCGTGATCCGCGATCTTTATCGCGCCGCCTGCGCCCAGCTCCGTCCGGGGCGCACGGCCGGTGACGTGTGCGCCTTCGTCACCGAGAGTTTCGGCAAGGCCGGCTTACCTTATAAGCCCATCATCGCCGGCCACGGCGTCGGCGCGTGGTGGCACCAGCAAGAGCCCATCATCTCCCGTGACAACCCGCGGGTGCTGGAGGAAGGCATGGTTATCGCCATGGAGCCCCATGTGAACCACTGGCATATCCAGGACATCCTGGTGATCCGCAAAGACGGGGCTGAGGTGATCTCGAGCAAGATGTCCACGGACGAAATGTTTGAGTGCGTGGGGTGAGTCGCCCCACCCCACCGCATCTCCTATTGAACTTTACGCATCCACCATCGCGATGGCATTGACCTCGAACAGCGCCTCGGGGAACGCGAGCGCGCTTACCTGAACCGTGGTGCTGGTGGGCAGGTTCTTCCCGACATACTCAAGCCGGGCGTCGCCGGCTTCACGGAACTTGTCCCAACTGGTGACAAAGGTGGAGGTTTGCACGACGTCGGCCAGTGTGGCGCCTTCCGCGGCCAAAGCGGTCTTCAGGTTTTCATAGACCTGGCGGAGTTGCGCTTTGGGATCATTGACGCCCACCGGCTTACCTTGGGGATCGCGGGCGAGCTGGCCGGCGATGAAGATCATCTTCTTGCGGCTGGAACTGGTGACATGTGAATAGGCGGGCTTGGCCGCCGTTCCGGGCGGCGCCAGGCCCGGCACCGTCTGCATGCGTTTGATGGGCGAGGCCGGCTCGGCCGCGGCGGCCTATGAGACAGGCGCTGCGGCAGCCGCGGCAACGGTCAATCCGGACATGAGCTGACGGCGCGACGGCATACCGCGCGTGACGGCGGACAACAGCTTCGAAACAGTGTCTTGCATGGTGCGATCTCCTTTGGTGTGAAAGAGACGCCCCGACACCCTCCCCGCATCGGGCGCCAGCCTCATCCTGCGCGTAAGACCGGCCCCTGACAATGCGTGTCGGCGTTGACCTCGCCGGGAAAACCTAGCCGTCCACCATCGCAATCGCATTGATCTCGAACAGGGCTTCCGGATAGGCCAACGCCACAACCTGTACCGCCGTGGAGGTAGGCAGGTTCTGGCCGAAATATTCCGCGCGGATGTCGGAGGCCTCGCGGAATTTCTCCCAACTGGTGATGAAGGCCGTGGTGGTCACGATATCGGCGAGGGTGGCGCCTTCTGCCGCCAGGGCAGCCTTCAGGTTCTCGCAGATCTGGCGCATCTGCGCTTTGGCGTCGCCCACACCCACATTCTTGCCCTGAGCATCGCGCGCGAGCTGCCCGGCCACGTGGATGGTTTTGCGCCGGGTGGTGGAGACCACATGAGAATACATGGGCTTGGCCGGCGCATTGGGTGTCGCCAGGCCGGGCACCGCCTGCTTGCGGGTGATGGGCGAAGCGCCTGCGGCTGCGGACGCCGGTGTCGCAACGGCGGTGACGGCGGCAACAACAGCGGTCGTGACCGCGACGTTGGAGATGAGCTGGCGGCGAGAGATGTCCTGTTCCATGACGGCCCCTTTGAGAGAATGACGGGGATCACCCTGGCGGGTAACCCTGGGGCCAGCATAGCGCGGCGGCCGGACGGAGTGTTATCCCCACCGGCCGCCCGGAAAGGCTAGTCGTCCACCATGGCGATGGCGCTGATTTCGATCATGAAATCGGGATGGGCCAGGGCGCTGACCTGTACCGTGGTGCTGGTGGGCAGGGCCCCCAGGTATTCCTGGCGCACGTCGAGGCACTCGCGGAATTTGCTCCAGTCGGTGACGAAGGTGGAGGTGGCCACGATATCGTCGAGGGTGGCGCCGGCTGCTGTGAGAGCTGCTTTGATGTTCTCGCCCACCTGGCGCATCTGGGCGCGCATATCGCCTTTGCCGACCACTTCGCCGGCCATGTTGGAGGCGAGTTGGCCGGCGATATAAATCGTCCGTTTGCGACGGCTGGAGACGGCGTGGGAGTAGACGTCCAAGCCGTTGAAATTCGGGCGGCGCAGACCCGGGCCTTCCTGGATGCGTGTGATGGTCATAGTGATGCCCCCTATTTGTATTCGATTTTGACTCTATCGGCGGCGGATTTGGCGGCCTTGCGGGCGAGGTCCGTATCGCCATTGCGCGCCAGCGCCAGCGCCACGCCCATGCGGCGATAGGGCCGCGTGGTGGGCTTGCAGAAGATGCGCACATCCACCTCGACGCCCGGCGCGGTGGGCTGCAGCGCGTCTTTGAGCCCGGTAATTGCGAAGTCCGAAGCTTCCCGGTCGGCGAGGATCACCGCGGAGGCCGAGGCGCCGTATTGGGTGATTGTCGGGATCGGCAGGCCGAGGATGGCGCGGGCGTGCAGGTCGAATTCCGTCAGATTTTGGGAGATGAGCGTCACCATGCCCGTATCGTGGGGGCGCGGCGACAGTTCGGAGAAGATCACGTCCTCGCCTTTGACGAAGAATTCCACGCCGAACAGGCCATAGCCGCCGAGATTATCCACCACCGCTTTGGCTTGGGCCTTGGACGATTCCAACGCCTTGGCCGACATGGCGGTGGGCTGCCATGATTCCTGGTAGTCGCCGCGTTCCTGTCTATGCCCGATGGGATCGCAGAACAGCACGCCGTCGCGGGTGCGGATGGTGAGCAGCGTGATTTCGTAGTCGAAATTCACAAAGGCCTCGACGATCACACATTTCCGGTCACCGCGCATGCCGGCCACGGCGTAGTCCCAGGCGGCGTCGATCTTATCCGGGCTTTTGATGGTGCTCTGGCCTTTGCCCGACGACGACATCACCGGCTTGATGACACAGGGGATGCCCACCTCGACCACCGCCGCGCGCATCTCCTCCAGCGTTTCGGCATAGAGGTACTTGGACGTGGGCAGGCCCAGTTCCTTGGCCGCCACCTCGCGGATGCGGTCCCGGTTCATGGTCATGAGGGTGGCGCGGGCCGAGGGCACGACTTTCTGGCCTTTATCCTCATAGTCCTTCAGCACCTGGGTGCGGATCGCCTCCACCTCCGGCACGATGAAATCGGGTTGGTGCTTGTCGATAGCCGCCGACAGGGCGGCGGCGTCGAGCATGGAGAACACCTCGGCCTGGTCCGCCACCTGCATGGCCGGGGCGCCGGCATAGGAATCGCAGGCGATGACATGGGCGCCGAGGCGCTTGGCGGAAATCACGAACTCGCGCCCCAGTTCACCGGAGCCCAACAACAGGATTTTCGCAGTCGGCGTCATCGGCACAGTCCCCCTTTGGTCTGCCTTGGGTTATGCCCGAAAAAGCCGGCGCGGAACAACGGTGCTAATGCGATGGCTTCGTCAATTGCCGGATCTGCGCGTCCACGCTGTCCCAGTTGACGGGCTTCCCGGCGATGTCGTCCACACCGGCCTCGCGGAAGCCGCGCACCCGCTCCGGGATCAGGTCGGCGGTCACGGCGAGAATGGGCACGCGCGGGGCGCCGCGGGCGGCCTCGCCGGCCCGAATGGCGCGGACAGCGTCGGGTCCGTTCATGACCGGCATATGCATATCCATGAGGATGCAATCATAGCCGCCGGCGCTCGCCGCCTTGAGCGCCGCCAAGCCGTCGTTGACGATGGTTATCTTATGGCCCATCTGCGCCAGCTTGATTTCAAGGATCATGCGCATGCTGGCGTCATCTTCCGCCGCCAGCAGGTTGAGCGCGCGACCGCCCGCGGGAGCGGTGGGCAGGGTGGCGCGGGTCGTGTGTGGGGCCCCGTGCTCTATCGGCACCGTGAGCGTAAACGTCGATCCATGGCCCGGCTTCGAGGACACGGTGATATCCCCGCCCATAGCCTGGGCCAGACCACGGCAGATGGTCAGACCCAGTCCGGAACCGCCGTATTTTCGCGAAATCGAGGTATCTGCCTGAACGAAGGGCGCGAAGATCTCCGCCTGCTGGCTGGACGCGATGCCGATGCCGGTGTCACTCACGGCGCATGTGAGAAGCAGGCTGTCGCCGCGCTGCGTCTGATCGAGGGAAAGCGCCACCCCGCCGGCGTCGGTGAATTTCAGGGCGTTGTCCATCAGGTTGGACAGAACCTGGGCGATGCGATGGCCGTCGCCGATGAGATCGTCCTGGAACGCGTGCGGAAATTCGATCCTGAGTTCGACGCCCTTTTGCCTGGCTTGGGCTTCAAAGGCGGCGACGAGGTCCGTCGTCATCTCCGATAGACGAAATGGCGCGCGTTCCACCAGGACCGTACCCGCCTCGAACCGCGCGAAATCCAACAGGTCGTTGAGGATCACCATCAGGTTGCGGCTGGACCGGATCAAGGTGTCGGCCATGTCCCGGCGCTGATCGCTTGATACTTCATTGGCAGGCTGCGTATCGCGCAGCACCTCCGCCATGCCGATGATGCCGGCCATGGGGGTGCGCAGTTCGTGGCTCATATTGGCAAGAAATGCGGTACGGGCATCGGCAGCGGCATTGGCGCGCTGGCGCTCCCCGTCCAGGGCCTCGTACACCGCGGACAGGGCGTAGACCGGCGCCGCGCCGGCAAAGGTGTAAGACACGGCGATGGACAGCCAGGTCACGAGACTGAGAGTGTAGTCGTCCGTCGAGAGGTGGGAGACAACGAGCCCAAATCGGAACGAACCGTAGACGCCCGCCAGTACGACCATCCCCAGACCGACCACGGTGAGCGCGGCCCGGCGGCTAAAGAAACACCCTGCCATGACGGAGCTGGACACAAAGAACATGAGCGCCCCGCTCAGGCGCCCTGAGGAGAAGATGCTCGCCGCCCCGATAATGAAGGGAATCGCCGTGACCATGGTGGCGCGGACGGTGAGCCCGAAATGCCGCCGGCCCAGCGATACCACTACCAGCAGCGCCAGCAGCGCCACGTAGACGATCATGATCGGCATGAAGCCCTGCTCGAGCAGCCGCAGGCCTATGACGGCGAGGCCCGGCCCCACGAGCAGCGATATCATCGTCAGGATTTTGTTGCAGGCGTCCGAGCGGATTTCGCTCAAGGAGCGTGAGGACTCACTCACTGCGTACATCTCGCGGGGCGTTTTCAGGGAGCATCCCGCAAATTAACGCAGCGGGAGAATCGATGCGAGCGCCTTTACGTGCCTTCGCGCAGCACTTTCAGGATGTCGTCGGCGAGGTGTGTGCCCGACCTTTTCGCGGCGAATGCGGCGGCCAGACGCCGCCGCTCCTCGACCGGGTCTTCGCTGCCCAAGAGCGCCAGATGCCGTTCCAGGCTGACCTGGACCGACGGGACCGAGAAGCCCTCGTCGTGCATCACCACCAGTTCTTCCGCAAAAGTTGCCGCCATGACGCTGTTCTCCCTGGGAAACTCTATCCCGGAAGAACGCCGCTGCTACCCGATGGTTCCGGCGCGCGGCTGCGGAGCCGGGGCATCCTGCGGCACCAGGGGTGTACGGTGGGTGAGACGGGCGATCCAGGCCTCGAATTTGCCCACGTAGACGAACACCACCGGCACCACCAGCAGGCAAAGGCCCGTCGATGTGATCAGGCCTCCGATAACGGCCGCCGCCATGGGCTGGCGGAAGCTGGCGTCGGCACCCAGGCCGAGGGCGATGGGCATCATGCCCGCGGTCATGGCGATCGTCGTCATAACGATGGGGCGCGCGCGTTTGTGGCAGGCGTCGATCAGGGCCTCGTGGATCGGCATGCCGCGGTCGCGGGTATTGGTCAGCGCATAGTCCACCAGCAGGATGGAATTCTTGGTGACAATGCCCATGAGCGTGATGAGCCCGATCATGGCCGGCACGCCGAGTTCGATGCGGCCGATGAGCAGCGCGAAGAAGGCCCCGCCGGCGGACAGCGGAATCGCCGACAGGATGGTGACCGGTTGCAGGAAGTCCCGGAACAGCAGCACGATGACGCAGAAGATGCAGATGAAGCCCGTCAGCAGCGCCAGGCTGAAGCCGGCCAGCAGCTCGCCGACGAATTCGGCATCACCGGTGGTGATCTGTTTGACCGACGGCGGCAGCGACGTCATGACCGGCAGGGCTTTGGCCTGCTGGAGGGCGGGGCCCAGTGACATGCCGCCGAGATCGGCGCTGACGTTCACATAGCGCGAGCGGTCGAAGCGGTCGATCTGCGACGGGCCGGTTTCGATCCCCACATCGGCGACACTGGACAGCGGCACCAGGCCGTTGCGGCCGGGGACTCGCAGATCGGCGAAAGTATTGATGTCGGTACGCGAGGTGTCGGGCACGCGCACCCGGATATAGACCTGGCGATTGTCGAGGTTGAGCTTGGCCACCTGGGCGTCGAAATCGCCTCCCGTGGCGATGCGCAAGGCTTCACCGATGGCAGCCGTCGTTACGCCGCGTTCCGCGGCGCGCTGTGGATCGGGCCGCACAGTAATTTCGGGCCGCTCGATGGCTGCGCTGGAGGTGACGTTGGAGAGTGTGCCGACGCCGCGCAACTCGCGCTCAAGGGCTTGAGCCGTGGTCTTCAGCGCCTGGACATCGGCGCTGGCGAGCGTGAGCTGCACCTTCTCGCCGTTGCCGCCGAAGCCGATGTCGAACCTGGCGCCCGCAACTTTCTGGAGTTCCTGGCGCGCCAGCTTCTCGATTTCCGCCTGGGAGGGACGCTGATCCCGCGGCGTCAGCGTGATCAGCATGTTGGCGCGCCGGACCTCGCCGCCCTGGGCACTGCGTCCGGGAACCGGTATGGCGCCGGCGGTGGTGTAGACGTTCTCAATGCCGGGAATCTTGGCGAGCAGTCCCCGCGCCTCTTCGGCGGTCTGCAGGGTGCGTTCCAGGGACGTGCCCGGCGGCAACTGCACGCGGATGAAGGTCGTGCCGCGATCGCCTGCGGGAATGAAACCCGTGGGAATATACGGCAGCATGGCGAGGGAGAGCGCGAAGAAGGCGCCCGCGCCGATCATGGTCATGCGCCGGTGCCGCAGGCACCAATCAACCGCCGCCAAATACCGGGTCATGATCGGGCCGTCCTGCTCCACGCGCTCCGGGCGCGCTTTCAGGAACCGCGCCGCCAGGAGCGGCGTGAGCATACGCGCCACCAGCAGGGACGCGAGCACCGCGATTACGACGGTCCAGCCGAACTGGCGGAAGAATAATCCCGGCACCCCGCTCATGAGGGCGGTAGGCAGGAACACGACCACCAGGCTCATGGTGGTGGCGATGACGGCCAGGGCGATTTCGTTGACCGCGTCCTCGGTAGCCTTTTCGACCGACTTGCCCATATGGACATGGCGCTCGACGTTTTCGATTTCGACGATGGCGTCGTCCACCAGGATGCCGACGATCACCGCGAGAGCGAGCAGGGTGAGCGTGTTCAGCGAGTAGCCAAGCCACGCCATGGCCGCGAATGCCGGCAGGATCGACAGCGGCAGGGCGGCGGCCGAAATCAAGGTGGCGCGCCAGTCGCGCAGGAACACGAACACCACCAGCACGGCGAGCAGCGCGCCCTCATAGAGCAGGTGCATGGAGCCATCGTATTGGTCCAGCGTGTAGCGCACCGTGTCGGAAATCAGCGTCACGTTGAGGGTGGGATCGGATTTGGCCAGCTTGTCGATGGCGGCCTTGACGCCTTCCATGCTCTTCACTTCGTCGTAACCGCGCGAGCGGTACATGCGGAACCCGACCACGGGCTTGCCGTTCAAAAGCGCGGCCTGGGCGCGTTCGCCGGTGCTGTCGGTAATGGTGGCGACTTCATCCAGCCGGACGTTGCGGCCGTTGGGCAGGACGATGGGAAGCGCCTCAAGTTCCAAGGCCTGGCGTACCGTGGCGATGGTGCGCACCGCCTGTTCGGCGCCGCCGATCTGGCCGCGACCGCCGGAGGATTCCTGCTGCACCTGGCGCAACGCACGGGAGACCTGCGCCGCCGTGATGCCGAGGCCAGCGGCCCGGGCTGGGTCGATTTCCACGTGGACTTCGCGCTGGACGCCGCCGATGCGCTCGAACTTGCCGACGCCGGGAACGGCGACCACCGTGCGGCCCACCGTGTCGTCGACGAACCATGACAACCCTTCCTCATCCAGGCGGGTCGAGCTGACGGCATAGGTCAGCATCCACTGGCCGTTGACGGTGATGGCGTTGACGATGGGCGGCTGCATGTCGGCGGGGAGATCGCCGCGGGTCTGGTCGACCGCGTTCTTGGTCTCAGACACCGCGTCGGACAGGTTCTTGGACAGGTCGAACTCGACCACGATGGAGACGGTGCCGCTGGTGACCGTAGTCCGCAGGTGTTTGAGGCCCTGGAGGGTGGAGAGCGAATCCTCCACCTTGCGCGCAATTTCCGTCTCCAACTGCGCGGGCGCAGCACCCGGCTGCGACATGACGACCATGACCGTGGGCAGGTCGATGTCGGGAAAATTCTGGATGGGGAGGCGCGAGAAGCCCCAGAAGCCCGCCAGCGCCAGCAGGGCGAAGACCAGGATCGTGGGAACCGGATTGCGGATCGACCAGGTTGCGAGATTCATTAGCGGTCGCTCCCCTTCTTGACCGCGTCCGCCGCAGTCTCCACGACGCGCACCAGGTCGCCATCATTCAGAAAGCCGGAACCGCGCACGGCGAGTTTGGCGGTCTCAGGCAGGCCGCTGAGGATCTCGAGCTCGGCGCCTTCACGGCGGCCGACCTCGACCGGGCGCAAGGACACCTTGGCCGTATTGTCCTTTGCCCCGCCGTCCGTGGGCATGAGTTCGAGCACATAAGTGCGTCCGTCACGCAGGACGACGGCCTCGGCCAGCACTGCCAGCGCCGGCGCGTCGCCGATGGCGATCCGCCCGGTGCCGTACATGCCGGCGCGGGCTTCGGGCTCGGGTTCGATGTCGGCGTAGACAAAGGCGAGCCGTGAGTCCGTGTTGAGGGTGGGTGCCACCTGACGCACGGCGGCGGCCGTGGTTGCGCCGTTGGGCAGGGTCAGTTGCACCGCCTGGCCCGGCCGGATGAGGGTGAGCTGCCGCGCCGAAAGTTCGCCGCGCCACTCGAGGCGGTTCTGGCGCACCAGACGGAACAGCTCCTGGCCGGTGGTGGCGATACTGCCGAGGGTGGCGTTGCGGGCGCTGATGGCGCCGTCGTCCGGCGCCGTGACATCAGTATAGCGGAGCTGGAGCCGCTTGGCGTCCAGTAGCGCGCGGGTGGTTTTCACCTGGGTTTCGAGTTGCAGGATATTCTGGTCGCTGATGAAGCCGTTGCTCTTCAGGGTCACGGCGCGTTTGTGGTTCGCTTCCGCCTGTTCGAAGTTCGCGACCAGAAGCGCCTCATCCGCGCGCAGCAGCGCCTGGTTGATGCGCGCCAGAACCTGGCCCTTCTTCACCTGGTCGCCGACATTGACCAGAATCTCGGTCAACTGATAGCCGCTGATCTGCGGGCTGATAATCGCTTCCTGCCAGGGCGCGATGGCGCCCGGCACCTCGAGGATGGTCGGCCACACGACATGGCGCGGTACGGCGGCGGTGACCGTGAGCGCCGCAGCCGGCGCCTTCACGACCACGGGCTTGTGTGTGCGCTGCCAGATCAGTACGCCTGCAATCAGCAGGACCGCGGAGAATACCGCCGCGCCGATGAGGTACTTTTTCTGCACGCCGGTGTGGCTCATCATGATGCTCATTTGAGGTTCGCCGTAATTTTGCGGAATAAATTCAACAGGGTGTCTTGTTCGGTGGCATCGAGCGCCTTCAGCAACTGCGTCACGAACTCAAGATGTGAGTCCTGGACGATGTCGTAGAACTTATGGCCGGCGTCGGTCAGCGTCACTTCGACCACGCGCCGGTCGTCCTTCTTGCGCCCACGGGCGACGAACTTCTTCTTCTCCAGCTTGTCGATGACCGACGTCATGCTGCTGAGTGACAGCTGCAAACGGTCGGCGATGGCGCTCATGGTCATGGCCGCGCTTGCGCCGATGGTGAGCAGCGCGTGCACCTCCTGCACGTTCAGCACCTGCGAGATCCTGGGATTCCATTTGTCCACCCGCTGGAGTTTTTGGCGAATGACGCGGAGATACCCGGCCAACTCCTGCGATCGTGCCTTGACGTTCATTACTTCGAAATCCGAACCATTCGATTTGCGAAGCTTTTAGAGCGGACAGACCGCGGGCGCAATGGAAACCCGTATTCCATGACAGCATTGCCGGACGGCTGAATTGCATGATGTCCCCCACTCTACTTGGGGTCACACAGAGCAATAGCTATGCCAGCGTCAGGAAATTTTAAGTGATTGATTTAGAAGGATTATTTGTCTGCACGGAGACCATTAACAAAGCAGGACCGGCAACTAATGGCGGAATTGACCAATAGGTGGCGCAGAACGATATGGCCTGGATCCAGCCCTTTAGCGGGCGGGGCTCCGCCTCACACCGTGCAAAACGCCGCCAGTTTGTTGCCGTCGGGGTCGCGGAAGTAGGCGCCATAAAAGCCGCCGCCGCGGGCGCCCGGGGCGCCTTCGTCCTTGCCGCCTAACGCAATGGCCTTGGCATGGAGCGCCTGGACCTGGTCGGGAGTGGACGCCGCCAGGGCGACCATGGTGCCGTTGCCGACCGTGGCCTTGCCCGTGTCGAAGGGGCGCATGACGCTGAACATGGGCTTGTCGGGCGCTACACCCCAGCCCACGCCGCGCTCACTCTTGAAAAACACCTGAGCGCCCAAAATACCCAGCAGCTCCGTGTAGAACGCCACGGCCTTGTCCAGGTCGTTGGTGCCGACGCAGGTATATCCGATCATGAAGCCCTCCCGATGTGGTGCGCGGGATTCTATACCCGCGCCTAAGCGCGCGCCAAAATTGTTTCTCTCAGCGGCCCACTGCGCCCGCGTAAATCTCCGGCTTGAAGCCCACCAAAAGCTTGCCGCCGCCGAGATCGAGGACGGGGCGCTTGATCATGGATGGCTGGTCCAGCATCAGCGTCATGGCCTTGCCTTCTGTGAGGCCGGCCTTGTCCTTGTCCGGCAATTTACGGAACGTGGTGCCGGCGCGGTTAAGCAGCGTTTCCCATCCTACCTTCTTGCTCCAGCGCTCCAGCAGCGCGGCATCGATGCCGGCGGTCTTGTAGTCATGGAATGCATAGGCCACGCCGTGGGCCTCGAGCCAGGCGCGGGCCTTCTTCATGGTGTCGCAGTTCTTAATTCCGTAGATGGTGACGCCCAACGGCTTACTCCCGCGTTCGGTTTCCTGATAGCCTCAGCACAGCGGCGACTGAAACTGGGGGGCTGAAATGAAGCACTTTCTGTGGCTGGTTTTCCTGCTGGTATTCTTCGAGCAGGCTCATGCTCAAGCGCAGAAGGCTTCCGACCCGCCCGTATTCCTCTCCGGCGCCACGCTGGTCGATGTGATCCGCGGCGAAGTCTACCCCGACATCGGCGTCCTTGCCGAGGGTGGCAAGATCACCGGGCTGTTTTTCGATTTCGCCTATAACAAGAACCGCATCCCGGCCAACGCCGTGCGGGTGGACCTCAAGGGAAAATATCTCATCCCCGGGATGATGGATCTCCATGTCCATGCGCCCAGCACCTACAAGAACGTCAAAATCAATCTTCCCCATTACCTGAAGATGTTCATGGCCGGCGGGATCACCACCGTGCGCGCCATGGGTGACCGCGACAACAACCTGGTGTCGCTCAAGCATGACGTGGATACCGGCAAGATCGCCGGCCCCAATATGGTGCTCGGCTCGTTCCCGCCCATCGAGCAGGCGCCCGGCTTCCCGCGTCTGGAGCGCACCGACATCGTCAACTCGCCGCAGGAAGCCCGCGCGCTGACGCGCGACTACATCTTCCAGGGCTCCCAGTGGGTAAAGTTCTACAACTACGTCGATGCGGAAATGACCGCGGCCGTTGTGGACGAATCGCATAAACACGGCGCGAAGGTGTTCGGCCATTTCGCCATGCTCGGCGCCGCCGAAGCCGCGCGGCTGGGCGTCGACAGCATCGAGCACATGACCGCCCTGGTCCAGAACACGCTGGATTACCAGGACAGCATCTCCATGACCGACCTCGGCTACTACCGCGGCTTCGTGCTGTGGACCAAGGCCAACGAAAAGAAGCTCGACGAGATCTTCAAGGTGATGATCGCGCACAGGACCGCCCTCATCCCGACCATCATCATCCAATATGTGGCCGCCGACCCGGAAGGCATCCAGAAGCGCAGCAGCCCGTGGTTCGACCTCTATCAGAAGGACATCATGACGGCGTTCGAGAAGGACCCGTTGCGCGTCGCCGCGGTCTACGACTTCAAGGCGGTGAAAGAGCAATGGAAGCAGAGCATGCTGGTCCAGGCCAAGCAGGTGGCGCGCTTCGTAAAAATGGGCGGGCGCGTCGGCACCGGTTCAGACCTCACACCCGCACCGCCCATCGTGCCGGGCCTGAGCATCCACCAGGAGCTGGACCTGTTCGTCCAGGGCGGCATGACGCCGCTGGAAGCCCTCCGCACCGCGACCATCGGGGCCGCGGAAATCCTGGGCTGGCAGGACCGCTTCGGCTCCATCGAAATCGGCAAGCAGGCGGATATCGTGGTGGTCAACGGCAACCCGCTGGCGGATATCAGGAACGTCGGCAACATCGACACCGTCGTCCAGGCGGGCCGCGTTTATAAGATCAGCGACTTGAAAGCCGAGCTCAAAGCCGCGCCTTAAGCGGGAACGAGCGCACTACACGAGAGACCCATGGCGAATATTCCCGACGATATCTTCACCGAACCCGAAGCTTCGCCGGATACGCTGGCCAACCTGGGACCGCTGCGGCGCCTGGCCGGCGTGTGGCAGTCGGACCTGGGCGTGGACATCAGTCCGAAAGCCCAAGGCCCCGAACGGCGCGTGTTCCGGGAGCATATCCGCATGGACCCCATCGACCCCCAGGCCAACGGGCCCCAGCTCCTCTACGGGCTGCGCTACCACACCCATATCAACACACCGGAGGAGGCCATCACCTTCCACGATCAGGTGCGCTATTGGCTGTGGGAGCCGGCCACCGGGATGATCATGCAGACCATCGCCATTCCGCGCGGGCAGGTGGTGCTGGCGGGCGGAACGGCTGCGCCCGATGACAAAAGCATTTCGGTCGAAGCGCGGCGCGGCGACACGCGTTTCGGCATCTGCTCGACCACGTTCCTGGAAGAAGCATTCCGCACCGACTACTACCGTATCGACATCACGTTCAATGATGACGGTAGCTGGTCCTATGTGACCCGGACGGACCTGGCGGTGCGCGGCCAGACGCCGGCCTTCAACCACCGCGACACCAATACCTTGCGGCGGGTCGCGGCGCCTACGCCGAACCCGCTGGCCGGCCTGCAGAAGCCGCCCGCGTGATGTAAATGGTCAGACAGACGGTGACGGCCAGGAGAGCCGCGGCGCTGAGGCCCAGGGACCAGTGAATACCGACCAGGGTGCCGCCGAGGCCCACGGTCACGCCGCTGAAGGCGCGCAAGCCTAAGCTGGACACAGCGTAGAAGCCGATCACCCGGCCGCGGATTTCCCCCGGCGCGTTCAACTGGACCAGGGTCTGAGCCATGGAGTTGAACGACAGCTCCATGAAGCCGGCGATGAACAGGGCCGCCAGCGCCAGCGCATAGGACGGCGCCAAGGCAAAGGCCACCAGGGCGGCGCACCACATCATCACCAGTATGAAGGCCGTGCGCGCCCGGGGCTGGAGCATGCCGGTGCTTTCCAGGAGGAAGCCGCCGAACAGTGCCCCGGCGGCGTCGGCGGCCAGCAGCATGCTGTAGAGCACGCCCACATCGCCGTGGCCCAGATCGCGCGCGAACTCGGGCATCTGGGCTTGGTAGGAATTCCCCACCGCGAAGGACGCGCAGCCCACCAGGATGGTCATGGACAGCAGGATCGGATTGCCGCCGACCACGCGGGCGGTGGACAGCACATCCGCCAGGCCGCGCAGCGCCGGGCGCGGCGCCTCGGGCGTTGTGCGAAAGCGCGGACCGTAGGGCGCCTTCCACAGCCACAGCACCAGGGGCAGATAGATCGCAGCGTTCAACGCAATGCCGTAGATGGGTCCGAATAGCAGCAGGATCCCGCCGCCCACCGCCGGCCCCAGCAGCAGACCCATGTAGCGGGCGGTGGCGTTGAGGCGCACCGCGCTTTGCAGATGTTGCTTGCCGACAATATCGTGGATCAGGAGCTGGCTCGCCGGCGCCCACAGCACGCCGGCGAAACCGTGGATCACCAGCAGCACCTGGGCGTGCCAGATCTCCAGGGTATCGGTGAGGAAAAAATAGCCCCACGCCAGGGAGACGCCCATGAACAGCCCCATGCCGATCTGGATCAGGCGGCGGGGATCGAACCGGTCCGCCAGCGCACCTGAGTAGACCGAGAAAAACAGGAACGGCAGCCAGTGCGACAGCACCGCGAAGCCGCCGAGGGCCGGCGACTGGAATTTCTGGAACACCATCCAATAGCTGATCACATGCTCGATGCTGTCGGCCATCATCGCCAGGGCGGAGCAGGTGAGGTAGGCGCGGAAACCCGGATGACGGAAGGCCGCGAAAGATTGGTGGGGGACGGGGGACGACGAGGTCACGGGGTGCACTACTTCTTGCGCTGAGGGTAAATTGTTTCTCCGCGCTTGAGCATGGCGACGAAGGTCTCGATCTTTTTCTTTCGCCCGGCCGGCGTCTTCATGTTGTGGGTACGGAACGCCAGCGCGAAGCGGTTCTGCGCGCTGAGTTTCGCCAGCATCGCCTTGGCCCCGGCGTCAGCGTCGATGGCGGCCAGGAGATCGGCGGGGATCTTCATGTCCTTGCCGCTCTTGTAGGCGCGGTCCCAGCGCCCGTCGGCCTTGGCGGCTTCGACCTGTTTGAGCCCGTGCGCGGTCATCCGCCCGTCCTTGATGAGCCGCGCGACGTTGTCGACATTGATCTGGCTCCAGATGCTCTTCCGGCCCCGCGGCGTATAGCGCTGCAGGAAGCTCCGCTCATCAAACGCCTTGCGCAGCCCATCGATCCAGCCCCAGCAGAGCGCCACATCTATGGCCTCCTTGGGAGTGATGGACTTGAGGCCGGAATCCACCTTGTGAATCTTGATCCAGATTTCGGCGTCGGTGTCGTGGTGCCTGGCGAGCCACTGGTAAAAGCGCGCGGCGTCCTTGAACGCGCGAATCTTGGCGGGATCGATCTTGACGGCGGCCATCAGCTCAAATCTTTTGTATCGCGGCCGGCGCGCGAACGGAGGGGCGATGTCTCCGGCATGAGCATAAATACCGGAAGAACGCACACCGCCACCACAGCGATCATGACGCCGGGGATCATCGGCCAGCCGGTGCGCTCCAAAAGCACTTGAGCAAGATAAGGCGTGAGGCCGCCGAAGATGGCGGTCGCGCCGGTGGCCCCCAAGGCGAGGCCGCTGAGACGCCCTTCGCCGGGGAACTGTTCGGCGGTTCCAACCGCGCCCACGGCGCTCACACCGCCGGCGACGGCCGCCAGCACAATGGCGCCGACCAGAGCGCGCAGCTCCGATCCGCTGGCCATCAGGGAGAACAACGAAATCGGCAGGACGGCGCTGCATACGCACAGGAATAGCAGGACGGGCTTACGGCCGAGGCGATCCGAGGCCGCACCCACAAGCGGGGTCACCAGGATCACGGCCACGGCCGCCACTGTGGACAGCCCCAGGGACGCACCCTCGGCCAGGGCGCCCGCCGTGGTCAGGAACGCCGGGACATAGGTAATGCCCACATAGTAGGTGATGGACCCCAACGCCGAGATGGCGAAGGCGCGGAAGATGCCGCGGCGGTGGTTGGCGATCGTGTAGCGCAGCGGCCGGGCGGGCGCGGTTCCGGCGGCCCGTTGGCGTTCGAATTCCGGAGACTCCTCCATGGTCGCGCGCGCGACCCATACGCTGAACGCCAGCACAGCGCCCACCAGGAACGGGATACGCCACCCCCAGGAACTCAGATCCGCCGCGTCGAGTAAATACACCGTCACCGCCGCGACACCAACGGCCAGCAGGCTGCCGATCTCGCTGGCCGCAGAGGCCAGTGACGTGATCATCCCGCGGCGTTCCGGCGCGGCGCCCTCCAGCATATAGGCGACCACCCCCGTGTATTCGCCGCCCACCGAGAAGCCCATGACGCAGCGCAGCGCCAGAATCGCCCATCCCGCCGCCGGGCCGATCTGGGCGTAGGTCGGCAGCAGCGCGGTGAGGAACATGGCCGCGCTCATCAAGGTCATGGAGCGCAGCATCATCCGGCGCCGGCCGAACCGGTCGCCGATATGCCCGAAGAAAATCGCGCCGAGCGGGCGAAAGAGATAGGCGACCGCGAAGCCGCCGAAGGTGGCGGCAAGCGAGGCAGCGCCGCCGCCGAAAAACACCCGCGACAGCACGGTCGCGAAGTAGAGATACAGCGTGAAATCATACCACTCGACGATGGTCGAGAACGCGGCAATGACCATCGACTTGCGCGAGACCACGCGCGGCAATCCGATGGCTGCTTCTACCGCCACGCAATCGCCCTGCTGTTCTGTTCGGCAATCATGCGGCTATCGTAGCAGGAATAGGCAAGCTGGGGCGCTAGCCACGCGCGCGGCCGCGGCGCTTTGGCGCCTTTGCGGCGGCGGTCGGGTCACCCATAGTCTCGTTGAGCGCAATCGCGGCCCGCATCAAATGAGCCGCCTTGGCGGGACTGACCGGGTCACCCTGTTTGAATGCGATGGTCGCCATTTCATACTTGCCGCTGGGCTTCAGGCGGGGCTCAAGTTCGACCAGGCGTTTGCCGCGCCAGAAACCGAACAGCACGCGGGACTCCTCGGCGCGGATCAAGGCGACGGGACCGTTCGCGAAATAGACGAGATGGCCCCATTTCATGGCTTCGTCTGCGGGCTTTGCCCGCCGCACGGCGGCGCGGAGTTTCCTGACCAAGGCGGCCTGCCAGCCCGAGAGAGCGTCCACATAGACCTGAGGATTGGCGGCCGGGACCACCTTGCGCATGGGCAAGGCCGCTATTCCTTCGCGGCAATCACTTCGACCTCCAGCAGCATTTCCGGCCAAACGAGTTGGGGAACGATGAGGAGCATTGAGGCGGGTTTTACATCGCCCAGGAACTGTTTGCGCACCTTGGCATAGGCCGCAATGTCTTCCGCGCGAATCAGATATTGGGTGACTTTGACAATATCGGCGGGCCCCATGCCGGCCTTATCCAATATCCGGAGAATGTTCTTCCAGGCCAATTCCGCCTGCCCGACAATATCCTTTGGGAGCTCGCCGCCGGCGGAAAGACCGGGCGTACCCGATGTGATGAGCCATCGCAGGTTCGGCCGGGCCTCCACGCCATCGCTGTATGAGCCGATCTGGCTGGCGATGCCGACGTCATGAATCGTATGCGTCACTTCAAGCGCTCCCTCTGCGGTGGTGGCGTCCCAATGGACGTTAGCCCCGCCCGGCCCGCCGCGGCAATGCGTACTATCCGCCCGGGTGCAGCCCCGGGGCTTCGTGGCCGGTGCGGGCCACGTATTCGGTGTAGCCGCCGCCGTATTGATGGAGGCCTTCGGGCGTCAGCTCAAGGACGCGATTGGAGAGCCGGGCCAGAAAGTGGCGGTCGTGGGATACGAACAGCATGGTGCCCTCGAAATCAGCCAAGGCCGCCACCAGCATTTCCTTGGTGGCCATGTCCAAGTGGTTGGTGGGCTCGTCAAGCACAAGGAAGTTGGGCGGATCGAACAGCATCTTGGCCATGACCAGGCGCGCCTTCTCGCCGCCTGACAGCACGCGGCAGGGCTTCTCCACATCGTCACCCGAGAAGCCGAAGCATCCGGCCAGGGCGCGCAAGGTGCCCTGCCCGGCTTGCGGGAACGATGAGTCCAGCGATTGGAACACCGACTCGTCGCCGTCCAGCAGATCCATGGAGTGCTGCGCGAAGTAACCCACTTTGACGTTGGCGCCCAGCTTCACCGTGCCGGTGTCCGGGAGGGTGCCCAACTCCGGCTCCAGCGCGCCCGCCACCAGTTTCAGCAACGTCGATTTCCCGGCGCCGTTGACGCCCAGCACGCACCAGCGCTCCTTGCGGCCCAGGTGGAAATCAAACCCTTCGTAAATCTTGTGCCGGCCGTAAGCCTTGTGCACGTTTTCGAAGGTGACCACGTCGTCGCCCGAGCGCGGCGGATTGCGGAATTCGAACTGGATGGTCTGGCGCCGCTTGGGCGGTTCCACCCGCTCGATCTTGTCCAGCTTCTTCACCCGGCTCTGCACTTGGGCCGCATGGGAGGCGCGCGCCTTGAAGCGCTCGATGAACTCGATCTCCTTGGCCAGCATGGCCTGCTGACGGTCGAACTGCGCCTGGCGCTGCTTTTCGGTGAGGGCCCGCTGTTCTTCGTAGAAGTCGTAGTTGCCGGAATAGGTCGTGAGCGCGCCGCCGTCGATTTCGACGATCTTGTTGACGATGCGGTTCATGAACTCGCGGTCGTGGGATGTCATGAGCAACGCGCCGTCGTACCGCTTCAGGAAATCTTCCAGCCAGATGAGACTTTCCAGGTCCAGATGGTTGCTCGGCTCGTCCAGCAGCATGCCGTCGGGTTTCATCAGCAGAATGCGCGCCAGCGCCACGCGCATTTTCCATCCGCCCGACAGCAGGCCCACGTCGCCGTCCTGGCGCTCAGGACTGAAGCTCAACCCCGCCAGCACTTCACGGGCGCGGCTTTCCAACTCATAGCCGCCCAGTTCCTGGAAGCGCCCCTGCACTTCGCCGTAGCGCGTAACCAGGTCGTCCATGGCGTCGGCCTGTTCGGGGTCGGCCATGGCTGCTTCGAGGGTGACCATTTCCGCCGCCAGCGCGCTCACGGGGCCGGCGCCGTCCATGACCGCCGCCACCGCGCTCTGGCCCGACATCTCGCCCACGTCCTGGCTGAAGTAGCCGATGGTCATGCCGGCATCCACCAGCACCCGGCCGTCGTCGGGCTGCTCGCGCCCCGTGATCATGCGGAAAATCGTCGACTTGCCGGCCCCGTTGGGGCCCACGAGCCCGACCTTCTCCCCCTTCTGAATAGCCATCGACGCATCGATGAACAGGATCTGGTGGCCGTAGTGCATGCTGATGGAATCGAGACGAATCATGTGTCCGCGCTGGAATTAAGGGGTGATATAAGCGTTCCGGCGCGGTGATAAACGTATCGGAAGACGATAACAATGCCGTCTGTCGAAGCCTTCCGCCGGGGACTGGACAGCGAGACACGCGCCATCGTCGATGGCTTACGCAAAATCATCGCCGGCTCAAACGCCAAGCTGGAAGAAGGCATCAAGTGGAATGCCCCAGTTCTCGCTGGAAGGGAATGACCGGACCTTGGGGATTGAAAGCAAAGGCGGCGTCCGGGTGGTCTTTCACCGCGGCGCAAAAGCCCGGGATGCTGCCAAGTTCAATTTCGGGGACCCTGCCGGCGGGGCCCAATTGCCCGCGCGCGACCGCGCTGTCGTTATCGCTAAGTCTCTCATCCCACCGCAATATCAGACAGGTGGGGTTGATATTCGCCCGCGGGACGCTCGTCACGCTTATACGGAAAAGGGTCCTCTGGAGCCGGCACACTCGTGTCTTTTTTGGGTGTACGGAGGTAGCTGCGCCAAGCGTCGCTCGTATGCCGGAGGTCAATCTCGGCGCTGACCCGGGGCTGCCGGCACGCGTCCATGCACGCCTCGACAAAGTATTTCTCGCGGATGAACGACGCTAACTGCTCCTCGTCAAACGAGCGCGCTAGGTATGGATAATGGATCGACAGCTCCGCCTGTCCATGATGCATCAGCTGGGTATTCACCTTGCCAAAGAGGCGGTCCACGCGGCCGACGCGTTGCTCGTTATCGCCAGGTGTCCAGGCAATGCCGTAGTGATGCACCTTGCAGCACTGCATGTGTAGGTTTACGCCCTCCTGCAGCACCGAGGTCGTAGCTAGCACGTTGGGATAGAAGGGGCTGTTGAAGCCGAGGATCAGCCGCTGCCTGTCCTTGACCTCGCCGCTAGCGTAGAGCGCAGGGCTACTTAACCCCGTCAGCACGTGCCAGTGGGTTTTGAAGTTACCTTCCCAGCTCTCGCGCAGCGCCTCGAAGGTTTCCAGCGCCGCACGGAAATAGGCTAGCGCCAAGGACCCTCTTAATTTGCTGGACATGAAACCCAGAAAGGCCAAATAGCGCTGTTGCACGTTGCCCGTTTCCCGGGCCCTGCAGAACGCCGCATACCAACAGTACAGTTCGACGATCACCGGGCTAGCGAAGAGAAAGCCGTTTTTAAGATAGTGACCGAAGCTCTCGGCCACACCGGTGTCGCCAGCCAATGATTCGATTCTCTCGCGATCGGTTGGCGGCAATAATTCATACATCAGCCCCCACAGCGTTGGCATCGGCTGGTCAAATTCGGATTCCGGCGCCGTGACAGCTCCGTGGCTGCGGGCTAGGAGCGCTGCCGAGGCGTACTCATCCCGCGGCCTGCCACCCGAACGCTTACGATTGTAATAGCGATAAGTCCCTGTGCGGTAGTCGCTGGCCGGCTCGAGTAACAACGAGAAAAGGCTCTCCGGCTTGCGCAAGCGCAGGCTGAAGTTCGAGCAATCGGTGCTGCGATCCGCGCCTGCCTTTTTCACGACGAAAAGGTTAGCCACCTGCGAATGAACTTCGGCATCCGCGTCCACGTGCTCCTCGGGCGCCGCTTCGTTGTCTTCCAATAGCGCGGGATCGCCGGCCTCCCCTTCGTTACTGAAAAGCAGATTGAAGGCCTCACGCGACCAATGGCTGGTTTCCCACTGCCGCAGTCGGCGCGAGTCGTCCGGCGCCAATGCCTGCGCAATCTTTGTTCCCAACTGCTTGTCGTAGGCCGCGTTGACGCGCTTGGTGATCTCGCGAACTGCCGGAATCCTCCGCACAAACACCAGGTGCTTATGCTGGTGGACCTCGACCTCCGCATCGAACACGTCGGTGGGCAAGCAACCACTCACCAGAGCGTCGTACTTGGGATGAGCGGGTAGTCCACCCAGGCTTCTGTGCATACCTGCCAGCCGCGTTAGGATCTCTGTGTCGGGTGCACGCTTTTCTCAGTTGGACGATCGAGCTTGGGCTATCAGGGTCGTAAGATCGCCCGGGATGCGGCGGTGATCGCACGGATGAAGGCGCTGTCGGCGCAGTATCCGCGCTTCGGGTATCGGCGGATCAGGATCTTTCTGGGCCGCGA
>CANISR010000006.1 GCA_947470105.1 Fidelibacterota bacterium
GCTTATCCGCCACGCACGGCGGGAGCTTCTCCACTGGCGCCTTTTCCGCCCCTAGGGCGGCGACGCTCAAAACCGTACAGAGACACAAGCCCGCGAAGCTGATCGCGGTCGCTTTTGCGCGGGTAATCATGTTCGCCTCCTCGCGTGCACGGTGTATGCGCGCGCTCAAAGCCCATCAGCCAGCTCCTACATAGGTCTCGAATCGGGCGGAAATGAGAATTGTTTGTCGCAACAGCGCGGCGTAACGGGCCGCCGCAACTTCCCCTATGGACGGGCGTTGTGCACACGTCAGGGATGAGGACGCGGCCATGGCCAAAAAATCAAAGCCGGGAAAATCTGAAGATCCATCGGGCATCGGTGGAACCGGTCAGGGACCGGCGACCCGTCAGCCAGAGACGGGGCAGCCAGAGATGGGGCAGCCCGAAAAACCGAATCCGGAAATCCCCACACCCGAGCGCCCCGATCCGCCGCCGCAGGCGCCGCCGGAGGTCCCCAACCCCTCGCCCAAGCCCGAGGACGAACCGGCCAGACCCGTGCCGCAGGAAATGCCGCCGGCGCAACCGCCGATGCCTGAGATTGAACCCTACGAACCGCAGCCGATGGTCGACCCGGGTACGCCGCAGCCACGCGCTTAAACCAGGGCGCGGAGTTACGGCGTGGTTGGCTTCGCGAAAAACATCACGTGCTGCCACGGCAGGCTGTCGTCGGTGCGCTGCCAGACCAGCCCGAGCACAGCCATTTCTTTTTTGGCCTGGGCCTGAGTCATGCGGTGGATGTCCTTGATGGGGACCTTCTGATCCTCGCCGCGATATTCCACCAGCGCAATGCGACCACCCGGCTTCAGGGCGCGCATTATGGCGAGGCCCATCTCGCGCGGGCGTGAAAATTCGTGATAGGCGTCCACCAGCAAAATCAGATCGACACCGCCCACCGGCAGCCGCGGATCGCCGATGCCGCCGAGCACGGTGGTGATATTGGCGGCATTGCCCTGGCGCGCCTTGATCATGTCGAGCATCTCTTTCTGGATGTCGACGGCGTAGACCCGGCCTTGCGGCACGGCCGCGCTCATCCGGAAAGTGAAATAGCCCGAGCCGGCACCAATATCGGCGACAATGTCGGTGGGCTTGAGTCCCAGGAGCGGCACCACGCGGGATGACGACTCTTCCTTGTCCCGCTCAGGCCGATCGAGCCAGTCGGCGCCCTCGTGGCCCATCACATGGGCGATCTCGCGGCCCATATAGGACCGGCCGATGCCGTCGAGGGTCACTCCCGAATTGACGTAGCCGTCAATGTCGGGAGCCGCCGCCAGGGCTGAGCCGGTCATGAACAGCAGCGCCGCCAGGCCGCGGGACACAGGTGACATCATGGCTTGTTCTCCGGGGGAACTTTAGGCCCAAGGGCGTCTGGATCATGGTCGATCACAGGGGGAGAGTGATGGGACCCAGGCGCACCGGGTGACGGACCCAGGTCACCGACGACCCAGACCTTGCCGACTTTACGCCCGAAGAAAAAGAACAGTAGCGCAAGAATCGGCGCGACGACCAGGGCCACGAGAAACGCATAGAAGAACAGGACCAGCACCAAGCCCACGACCGCCAACACCAGAACAAGGCGGAGGAGGCGCGCGAGCACCATCTAGGCGGCCCGCTCATACATGCGGTAGGTCTTGTAAACCCGCCCGCCGATATCCTCGATGGAATGACAGGTCTGGGTGTTGGTCTCCAACACCCAGCTCATCTCGCACACCGGCATACGCAGCTTCAGCGAGGCCTCACGCACGGCGCCGACGGTGAGGAGCGCAAGCTGCGATCCCATGGGCTTGTTTTTGAATTCCGGGGTCACGCCCATAAGGATGACCCGCGTTCCGGAAAGAAACGAACGCCGCGTCAGCAGGCGCCACACAAGCTTAGCCCAGCCGAATGGAAGCAGCTTACCTTTAAGGTCGCGGATCATCTCATTGAAGTCCGGCAGCGCCACACACATCGCTGCAGGCTTACCGTCGACCGTCGCGATCGAGATCAATTCCGGAATTACGATCAATTTGACTTCGTCGGCGAGATACTTGCCCTCGGCTTCGGTCATGGGTATCGCACCCCAGTTCTCCACCCAGCCCGCCCGCCATATATCCATGATAGCGGCGAAGTCCTCGTCATAGCGCTTGGGATCGAGTGGCCGCACGGCAATGCGCGGGTTGCGCGCCAGACTGCGCTTGAGCCACTTCAACTGCTTGAAGGGCAGCGCCGTATCCATCGGTGTGAGATACGCGCGCATGTCCACGGCCTTGCTGAAGCCGGCGGCCTCCACCAGTTTCTGATAGTAGGGCTGGGCATGTCCCATGGCGACGCGCGGCGGGCAGTTGAAGCCGTCGATCAGCAGACCCGCTTCATCCTGGTTGATGTTGAAGGCGAACGGACCTACGACCCGCTTCATTCCCTTTTGGCGCAACCAGGCAACCGCGGTGTCGAACAGCGCATTCGCCACGCTCTGATCGTCGATGCACTCGAAGAAACCGAAGAAGCCGGTGGCGTCGTTGTAGAGCTTAAGGTGGTTGTGATCGATCTGCGCTGAGATCCGGCCGGCTTGCTTTCCGTCGCGCTCCGCGATCCAGAGCGCCGCTTCGCCGTGCTGGAACCAGGGATTTCGTTTCGGATTGAGGCGCGGCCCTTCGCCTACGGCAAGTGGCCCGAGTTCGAGGGAAATCGGCGCGACCCAGTAGGGATCATGGCCTTGCGTAACATGCGCAACACGGGTGAAGTCCGCAACCGTGGCATCTTCGCCGACGCGGCGCAAAATGATGGGGCCGGGCATGGCTACTGCGGCGCTCAGGTCGCGGCCTGGCCGGCGGCTTCACGTTTACGCTGGGCCGGATTGGTGTTGTAGGGCCAGGTCGGAGTGAGCCGGGCCACATAAGGATAGGTCTTCGCCACGTCTTCATCATAGCCGAGGTTGAAGACCGTGGCCGAACGGGGACGATCTTTCGGGCCCTGGTAAAACGTACCCAGTACCTTGTCCCACCATAGATTGGTGATGCCGTAGTTGCCGTTCTCGTTGTGGAAGTGGTGGGCCATATGGAATTTCTTGATCTCGCGCACCCAGGCCCACTTCGGCACGTAGCCGAGATGCTGAATACAATGGAAATATTCATAGACGCAGGTCTGTACGACGCCGGCGGCGAGTGCGGCAAGCGCGCCGGTCCAGCCCGCGAAGGCGTAGCCCACCGGCATGGTCGCCAGCGCCACCGTCGGCAGCGTGGTGTAGAGCGCGCCGAAGAGAACCTTGAGGTTATTGGGATCGCTGTGATGGTCGTAGTGGATGCGCTTCCAGGTGCCCGCCGTGAGCCGCGACTTCCACATCCACTTGCTGTGCAGGATGAAGCGGTGCAGCAGGTACCAGACCACCGGATAGAGGAAAACTGCGCTCACGACTGCGGCCAGTACAGGCAGCAGGCTTGCGCGTCCGGCGAACACGTCCAGCGCAGCGGAGACGCCGGCGGTCGAGGCCACAATGATATAGGCGGCAATGGCGTAGTACTGAAAATAGGCGACCGTCAGCTCGCGCAGGTTCATGCGGTCGAGGTGGTAGTCCCTGTCAGTCCAGAAACCGAGCTTGAATTGTTTCGACAAAATGGCCCTGCAGAAGGCGGTTAACGTTGAAGCGCTATATAAACCCGCTCACGTGCGGGCGCCAGTATGCTCGAAGTTGAATACAATCCAGATGCCGCCGGTGGCGAAAAGCGCCAAAGGCAGCCAGGCCGCGAACGACGGCGGCAGGGAGCCGAATTGGCCCATGGCGAGCAGGATGTTGTCGATGACAATGAACATGAAGCCGAAGGTAATGCCCCAGACGATGGTCAGGGCGGCCGACCCCTGGCGGTGATGACCGAAAGCCGCAATGGCCGCGAGCAGCGGCATCAGCGCCAGCACAATGGGGCCGGCCACCTTCTGCTGTAACCATGTTTCATAAAAATACGTCGGGCGTGAGCCGATGGCGACCTTCCCCACGTACTCTTGTAGGGCATTGATCGACAACTGGTTGGGGTGAGCCTGTTCGTGAATGAAATGCTCGGGCTTGAGGGAGGTCTCCCAGGTGGGTGGCGTCTCGGATGGCCCACCGACCCGCGCCACGTCGAACAGGGTCCATTTTTCATTCTCCCAGACGGCTAGGCGAATGGTCACGATCTCCGTGATGTCAGCATGGGTGCCCTGGCGGAAGAGATGGATATCGTTCAGCACCTGGCCCTCGCGCGCCACATGTCCGACACGGATGATGGTCTTGCCTTCCATCAGCCAGCTATTGTCGTCGGCCTTGATCTGCCCGTCGCTCTTGAAGCCGGCGCTCCGCCAGTCCTGGAGGTTGGAGTTGGCGGGCACGACCACGAATTCGCTGAAGACGAACAGCAGCACCGACAGCCCCACGCCGATAGCAACCAGACCGCCCACCAGGCTGAACACCGAACGCCCCGCCGCGCGCATGGCCAGGATCTCGCTGTTCTTGGCCATGCCGATGAGGGCCGTCAGCGCGCCCAGCAGGCCGGCCAGCGGCGCCAGGGTTTCGATCAGCGAGGGAGACCGCAAGGAGACGTAGCGCAGCAAGACCGCAATGGGTTGGCCGCCGCCTGCGAGGATTTCATTGGCGGTGGCGAGCAGGTCGAGTGTCTGCAGAAAGATGACCAAGCCCGCGAGCATGGCCACGAAGCGCCCGATGAACGAGCGCATGAGATAGCGCGACAGGATCATGTGCTGACCGCGGGTTTACGCCGGAACACCGACACGATGCGGTCGCGGACAGCGAGCCAGGCCGCCTCAAATTTCTGCACCGGCGGCGTGCCGGCTTTGAGGTCGGTGCGGTAAAACAGATAGGTGCAGCCGATGGCGAACAGTGCGAACAGCGACCACAAGATGACCCCCGCCGGCGCGCCGGTGGCGCTACTGTAAGCCGCCGTGAATTCCAGGCACTTGTGATAACTGACGATGAGGCTGAGGCCCAGAACCAGTCCAAAGGAGCGTGAGGATCGCCGCGTCATGATGCCCATGGGCGCCGCCAGGAGCGGCAGGAACAGCATCGAGAGGCCGAACACCAGGCGGTAGTGGAATTCGGCCGCGACCGCGGACGGCGCCACGATCTGTTCGGGCGGCTCTTCGGGCTCGGGGTTGGTGTCCGCTTCGGCGCCGAAGCGCCCGGACAGGAGATTGTAGCGGTAGCCGCGCATCAGCTCCGCGATAGTCAGCTCGCGTTCGTCGCCGCCGCGGCCGCGAAAGCGCATCAGTTCCGCGAGGTTGAGCGGCCAGTCCATGCCGTCGAACTGCAAGGTCGATGTGGCATTGGTCTTCGGATCCCATTCGGACCGGTTGCCGTTGTACAGGCGCAGCGACACACTGCCGTCCAACCCGCCGCTGATCAGCTCGCCCTGCTTGGCCGTCAAAGTGGTGATGCGGCCGTCGCTTTCCTGCTTATGGGCAAAGACGCCGTAGAGATCGCGCCCGGCTTTGCGGGATTCATCCACCCGGAGCGTGTAGCCGTTGGGCAGGTGCATGAAGATCCCCTCGCCGATACCCTGCTCGATGACGCCTGAGGTCACCTTGAACAGAATCGCGCGGTAGGCGTAGCGGGTGTAGGGCTGAACATAGCCCGAGAGCAGAAAATTGAACGCCATCAGGACGAAGGCCAGGGCGACCGCGGGGCGAATCAACCGGGCGATGCCCACACCGCTGGAGTTGATGGCGTCCAGTTCGGATTGTGCCGACAGTTTTCTGAAGGCCAGCAAGACGCCGAGGAACAAGCCCACAGGCAGCGCCTGGGCGATAAACAGCGGCACCATATTGAACAGCATCTGGAACACGACCAGCGTCGACACGCCGTTGCCCACGGCGATATCCAGCAGCCGCATCAGCCGGTCCATGCTCAGGATCATCGCCGCGATGAACAGCGTGATCAGCAGGGTCGGCATGACCTGGCGCAGCAGATAGCTATCGATGGCTTTCATGTGCGTGTTCAGACGTTCCGTGAACGGGAAGCGCGGTGGGCGCCCACCTCAACGGTTGCAACGCCCTATGCCGAATCATACAGGCAACCCGAAGATCCCGGGATTTTAAGGAACTGGCCGTGGGGAAGCTAGGCTGCCTTTTTTCGCCGGCGCCGGGTGAAAGGTCCGACGCCGCGCCGAATCTAAGCGAATTAACCGGCGGCGCGCTTGGCGGCGGGGCGTTCGATCAAGCCGAGGCGGGCGGCCACGGTCGCGAATACCGCGATGATTTCCTCGATTTGGCCTTCAGTGTGAGCCGCGCACAGGCTGGCGCGCAGCAGCGAATATCCGAACGGCGTCGCCGGCGGCAATGCAAGGTTCACATAGACGCCGGCTTCGATCAGTCCGCGCCAGAAAGCCACAGCCACTTGCGGGTCCGGCGCCACCACGGCGATCACCGAGCTCACGTCGCTGCCGAGCTTGAGACCCAAGTCGGACAGGCCGCGGTGCAGATGTTCGGCATTGCGCATCAGGCGGGCGCGCAGCGCGCCGCCCTGCTTGATCAGCTTCAGGTTCGCGATCGCCGAGACCACCACCGAGGGCGGCAGCGACGCGGTGAACACATAGGCGCGGCAGACCAGACGTAGCATGTCGAAGTGCGGATGGTTGGAGACGCAGAAACCGCCGACCGTGCCGACCGACTTCGAGAATGTGCCAACGATAAAGTCGACGTCGTCCTCGACACCGGCTTCCTCGGGCAGGCCGCGGCCGTAGCGGCCGAGGACGCCGAGCGAGTGGGCTTCATCGGACAGCAGATAGACGTTGGTGAATTTCTTTTTGACCGCGACGATCTCGGCGATGGGCGCCTTGTCGCCGAGCATGGAGTAGATGCCCTCGATGACGATCAGCTTGTTGCCGGGCTTGCCTTCAAGGCGCGCGAGGCGCTTTTCCAGGTCGGCGGCGTCGTTATGGCGAAAACGAATGATCTGGGCCTGGCTGGCGCGCACTCCGTCGTAGATCGAAGCGTGGCAATCGGCGTCCATGAGGATGTAGTCCTCAGGCCCCATAAGGGTGGAGAGGATGCCGAGGTTGGCGAGGAAGCCGGTGGAGAACACCATGGCGTGTTCTTTGCCGAAGAACTCCGCCAGCGTGTTTTCGAGATCCTTGTGGCTGCCGTAGGTGCCGTTGGCGACGCGGCTGCCCGTCGTGCCGGTGCCGCAGGCTTCGAGCGCTTCATGCGCCGCCTTCAAGGCTTCCGGTGAGAAGGTCAGGCCGAGGTAATTGTTGGTGCCGGCAAGGATGGTGCGGCGGCCGTCTATCATCGCCTCGGTCGGCGAGAGCAGCTCGTCCATCTTCACTTGGAAAGGATTGATGCCGCCGTCGCCGAGCAGCGCGTCGCGCTGCGCCATCAGCGGGGCAAAGCGGTCGAAGAGATCAGCCATGAATGGTCCTCGTAAAGCAAAAGATAAGCCGGACGCTAAGCTTCAAGACTTTTCCTCACCCAAAATCTTTTCAATCGCGGCCGCCAACTGTCCCACGGTCGCCACATCCGGAAGGATGTTGAGCGGAACCGAGATGTCGAAGGCGTCCTCGACGGCGGCAACGAACTCCATGACGATCAGCGAGTCGAAATTGAGGTCCTCGGTGAATCGCGTTGCCGCGGAAAGATGCGCGCCGGTCTTATTGAACGGTTCGAGGAGCGGGATCAGCCTTGCAACGGTCTCAGCAGGCGCTCCGCTCATAGGACGTTCATTTTGAAAAAACCGGACCACATAATTCCACCCGGACGGCCAAAATCGGCTAACCGCCACGAGTCATTAGGAAAACTTGTGCTGGAAGGGGCTCAGGGAGACAAGTCAACTTCCCGGTTACTCTTTAACAGTCCCCGTGAGGCGTACCATTTGACCGCGTCCGTAAAGCCTTTTTCTATATCCCACAAGGGCTTAAAGCCTTCGGCCCCGGCGCCGGCCGCGACCCAGTCCGGATGCAGGAATTCGCGCATTTTCTCAAAGCTGACCACGCTGGGACTTCGGGTGAGCACGCTGGCGAGCGAGCCGAGAGCGCCAATCATATAAAGTGCGAAGCCCGGCAGGCGGACGATGCGCGGCGTTTTGCCCACCGCCGCCCCAGCCGTCTGGGCGATTTCCGGCCAGGTGTAGCCGCCGGGTTTGCCGTCATCGAATTCCACCGGCGCGGCGGGAATGTCTCCCGCCTGGAGCGCCCTAACCACCGCCCGGGCCAGGTCGTCGGCGTGGATCAGGGAAACCTTGCCCTCGGACAGGGGGGCTATGAACAGCCCCTGCTCCACCAGCTTGAAGATCCGCAAGGTCTCCATGTCGCCCGGGCCGTAGACCGCAGGGGGGCGCAGGATCACAACCGGCAGGCGCGGCGTAAATGCGCGCAGAACCTGTTCCGCCGCCCGCTTGCTGGCGGCATAGGAGGAGAGTTGCGGTTCGCGCGCAGCGATGGAGGACAGCAGGATAAAGCGCGGCGGTTTGACCTTGGCGCTCGCGAGGCCGGCAAGGCGGCGCGTGCCGCCGGCATTGATGTCGAAGAATTCGTCGCGCGAGCGGGCCTTGATGGCGCCGGCGCAATGGATCACGGCGTCAGCGCCCTCGATCAGCGTTTCGAGCGCCGCCTCATCCTCGAGGGATCCGGGGATCCAAGTAACCGTCTCGGACGACTGCGCCCTACGCGTCAGTGCGCGGACCTGATAGCCGGCTTCGGTCAGGTGGCGCAGAATCCATTGGCCGACGAATCCCGTGGCGCCCGTGACTGCGACGACTGTACGCGCAGCGGGCTCCATCGGTTTCAGCCCTCGTCGGCAATGGGCGCGCCGTCGCTATCGAGCGGCAGCGCCGTGATTTCACCGCGCTCATACATGGCCTTCGCGCGCGCGCGGGCGAGTTTGCCCGAACTGGTCTTCGGCAAACTGCGGGGGGCCACAAGAATGATTTCGCAGGCGATCCCCACCGCTTCCTGGACTTTCGCCTTCACGTCTGCAGCGAGACGCTGACGGTCCGCCGCTTTTGACGCCCGGCACTGCACCAATACCGCCGGCTGCTCGGTGTCGCCGCTGCCCAGCAGTACCGCGGCGCTGTCGCCCGACCGCAAGCCGTCAGTGTGCTCTACCGCCCACTCGATGTCCTGAGGCCATACGTTGCGACCGTTGATGATCATCATGTCCTTGGCGCGGCCGACGATCACCAGCTCGTCCGCGAGCCAGTAGCCGAGGTCGCCCGTATCCAGCCAGCCATCAATCAGCGCCGCGGCGGTGGCTTCGTCTTCATTGAGGTACCCCAGCATGACGCTCGGCCCCTGAAAGAAAATGCGCCCGACCGCACGGCCGCTCAGCACGGCGCCGTCATCGTCACGGATTTCCACAGCATGGCCGGGCAACACGCGGCCGCAGGCAACAAATGTGCGGGCGTCCGGCGCATCTTCGGCGACGGGATCGGCGCGATGATCTTGTAAGGCGTTCTTGTCGACGTGATCGAGCGTCAGGCCGGCATCATTGTCCGAGAAGCTGACGGCAAGAACAGTCTCCGCGAGGCCATAGCTGGCGCAGAAGGCCTTGTCCGAGAACCCATATGGTTTGAAAGCACTGGCGAAGGCCTGCATCACCTTGGGCTTGATCATCTCGCCGCCGATGCCGGCGATGCGCCACTTGGAAAGATCGAGCTGCAGCGAGCCCTCCGCCATGGTCGACACCCGGCGCGCGCACAGCTCATAACCGAAGGAGGGCGCGTAAGTAATGGTGGCGCCGTTGTCGCTGAAGACCTTGAGCCAGGTGAGCGGACGGCGGGCGAAATCCTCCGTCGCCAGAAAGTCCACCGAGGTCTGGCTGGTGGAGCCGCACAGCACAAAGCCGACCAATCCCATATCGTGGAAGAACGGCAGCCACGACATGCCGCGATCCTCGGCAGTGACTTTCAGGCCGAAAGTATTCATGCCGAAGCAATTGGCCATAAGGTTGGCATGGGCGACCATCACGCCTTTGGGAAAGCGCGTCGAGCCCGAGCTGTATTGGATGTAGGAGAGATCCTGCGCGCCGATGCGCGGCAGCGCACCGCGCTCGGGCATGCCGGCGATGTCGGCGTAGGCGCCGATGAACGCCAGCGAAAGATGCGCGGCGGCTTCGGCCACCAGCGGCAGAAATTCCTTGGGCCCGAGCGCGACGCGCGCCTGCGAGGACGTAAGCTGGCCCCTGATCTGGTCGATATACGCTTCGCGCCGGCCAAAAGCCGTCGGCAACGGCATCGGCACCGGGATCAGGCCGGCATACTGACAGGAGAAAAACAGGGTGAGGAACTCGGGCGACGTCGCCGCCAGCAACGCCACACGGTCGCCGCGCTTGAGGTCAGTCCCCAGCAAACGCAGGGCCAGGCTCTGCGCCTGGTCGCGCAGCGCGCGGTAGCTCAAGGTCGCGCTTAGGGGGCCGCGGGCGGCGTAGAAATTGAAGCCGGCGTCACCCAGCGCCGCGTAGTCGAGGGCTTCGCATAATGTCGCGAAGTCGCCCAGCCGCTTGGGCTTGCCGGAAGAGGTCGGTGTGGGCTTCAAGGATGTGGAGGGAACCAACGTTGCGGCCGAGTCTTGCATGTCGGGGTTGTCCCTATTGGCGCGTGCCCGGTCAACTCACCGAATGTAACAATTATTGCAGCGGGGTTCACGCCCCGGGGGTAGTATCGACGGGCGGGGGACTCGCAAAAGCGCCGATTTTCCGGCCCTGGCCTTTCACACAGCTGTGATTCTCAAGGCACTGCCCCTCGTCTATGATGCGCCGGCCTTTGCGGAATATTGCGTCCATGGGGGCGCCCTAAAGAAAGAGCGGAGATCGCCATGGGGATCAACACACGAGCGCTCGCGGCCATAGTCGCCGGAGCCGCCCTGGCGGCCAGCGGAGCCGGCTACGCCGCCGATCCCAAGGGCAAGGAAAAATGCTACGGCGTCGCCAAGGCCGGCGAAAACGGCTGTGCAGCGGCTAACGGCAGTCATTCCTGCGGCGGCCTGTCCAAGGTCAATTTCAGCGGCCAGGAATGGAAGTTGGTGGCCGCCGGAACCTGCGAAAAGCTGGGCGGCAAACTGGAGCCCTTCGAAGGGCCCTCGCCGCTCGACCTCTCCCAGAAGAAAAAGTAGTAGTGCCCGACGCTATTCCGGTTTCCGCCGGGATCGGCCTGCGCCATCCCCACGACCAACTGCTGCTCAGCGAACCCGGCGATGCGCCGTTGCGTACGCCGTGGGTCGAAGTCCACAGCGAGAATTTCCTCTGCGACGGCGGACCGCGGCTGGCCCAGCTCGCCGCCATACGCCGGCGCTACCCCGTGAGCTGTCACGGCGTCGGGCTTTCGCTCGGGTCGGCGGAAGGGCTCGATCCCGAACACCTGAAACGCCTGCGGCATCTGTTCACCTGGGTACGGCCGGGTCTGGTCTCCGAGCATCTGTCGTGGAGCGTGACCCAGGGCGTCTATCTCAACGACCTCCTGCCGCTGCCCTACACCGAAGACTGCGCCCGCGTGCTCTGCCGCAATATTTCCCACGCCCAGGACGCCCTGGGCCGCCAGATCCTGGTGGAGAACCCCTCGCGCTATTTAAACTTTACCGACTCGCCCATGACCGAGGCCGCGTTCCTGACGCTGCTGGTGCAGCGCACCGGCTGCGGCCTGCTGCTGGACGTCAACAACGTCTATGTGAGCACGGTCAATACCGGCGGCGACGCGGAGGATTTCATCCGCTCGCTCCCAGCCGACGCGGTGGGCGAGATTCATCTCGCCGGCCATAGCGTCGTGGGCGAAGGCGACGACCGGGTGCTGATCGATACCCACAGCACGCGGGTTTGCCCCGAAGTGTGGGCGTTGTACCGCACAGCCATCGCCCACCTGGGTCCGCGCCCGACTCTGATCGAATGGGACAGCGACCTGCCGGAACTGGCGGTGCTTCTGGATGAAGCCCGAACCGCCGCGCTGGTGATGAAGGACGCCGCGTAATGCTCGACGTTTTGCAACGCGCGTTCCACGACGCGGTCCTGGGCGGAGATGACAAAGCCCTGGCCGGCCTCACGGCGGCGCCACGCGGCGACATCGCGGCACGCATCGCCGTTTACCGCAATACCGTACAGGGCAGCCTCGTCGGCGTTCTCGCCGCGGCATTCCCGGTCACGCAACGTATTGTGGGGCCGGCCTTCTTCGCCGACCTGGCGCAGCGCTTTGTCGTAGCCGCGCCGCCGCACGCGCCGCAGCTCTCGGCCTATGGCGCGGACTTTCCCGCCTTCGTCGCGCATGAACACGACAATCACGGCCTAGCTTACCTCGCTGATGTTGCCCGCGTCGAATGGGCGCGGGCAGAGTCCTATTTCGCGGCGGATGCGCCTGCGCTGGATCCGGCGGCGCTTTCGGCCATAGCGCCCCCTGCGCTGGACGGCACAGTCTTGATGCTGCACCCGGCTACACGCCTGGTGTGCTCGGCCTATGCTGTTTACCGCATCTGGCAGGTCAATCAGCCCAGCATCAAGGACGTGCCGGCCGTGGACTTGGCCTGGCCCCAGAGCGTTCTACTGTCGCGTAGTGATGGACGCGTAGCGCTGCGCCTCCTCTCCGCGGGCGATGCGGCCTTTATCACAGCGATTCAGAGTGGAGTGGCCCTCGGTGCTGCCGCCGCACAGGCCTATGACACCGAGCCGGCGTTCGACCTTGAAGCAGGCCTGCGCGACCATCTGATCGGCGCGACTTTTCGCGCCTAACCAATCCGCTTTACTTCACTTCAAAGCCGGTACGGGCGAGGAGCGTGTAGAACTCCTTGATCGCCTTTTCCTTGTCTTGCGGTTCGGGAATGTCGGCGGTGTATTCGGTGATGAAGTCCTTGCGCCGCAGGTAGCTGATGACGATATCGCGGGCAATGGTCGTGGCCCGGCCGACCGTCAGCACGCCCGAGGCGCAGAATGTCACCAGGCGCGAAGCCCGCTCCCGGAACGGCAACTGCTTGTCGTCCAGGCGCTCAATCACGCCTTGCGAGATGATGTAGTCTGACACCAGGTCATCGAACTTATTGGAGAGCGGGTCGCGTGTGCGCGGCTCCAATTTGGAATCGAGCACCAGGCGTTGAATGGCGGCGGCCTCCTGGAGGCGTACTTTTTCCGTACGCGCTTCGGGCGCGATTTTCTGGATGGTGTTGAGCTGGCCGGCGACATCGCGCACCTGCCCCTCGATCATAGCCCTGAGCGCAGGGTCGGCGTCGGGATCGTACATCGACAGCAGGTAGACGAACTTGCGTTTACCCGAGGTCAGCTTGTCGCGCACGGCCTCAGTGGCGCGCTTGAAGCCGGTGGGACCGCCGATATTCGACAGCCGCGCCCAGCGGCCGGTCAGGCCCGTGGCCACGGCACGGCCGCCGATCACGCCACGGTCACTCACCAGGCGGTCGAGCAGCGTGTCATAGAACGCTTTGTCGCCATTCGGATCTTCGCTGTTGGTGAGGCGCACCGGGCTGTCGAGGTCACGCTGGATGCGGTCGAACAGCACCTTCTTGGAGCGTGGCAGGAGATCGTTGGCGAACAGGGAGTTGAGCAGCTCCAGCAGATCCTCGGTCGCGAACTTGGTGGGTTTGCACTTGCCTTCCATCAGGTCGACGATGCGCATCACGGCGTCGCCCAGATGTTTGGAGACGCCGATCACGTCCTTGATCACGCTCTTGGAAACGAAGATGTCGGCCATCATCTCGTCGACCATGGCGCGGGCGCGCTCGTCCTTTTGCGACTTGGCGATGGGCAGGAGGTTGGCCATCTTGCCGAGCCACCCCTGCCAGTTGGTCGTCGCGCGGGCGAAGGCGACGTTGGCCATGTAGCTGCGTTCCTCGGGGTCCGGGAACTTCGCGTCGATGCGCGCAAGCATCTCGTCGAGCGTCGAATTCTTGAGTTCGGGCAGCTGCTTCGAGTCCGCCTCGCGCGCGCGCGCGGAGATCCGCTCGACCGCCTGCCAGATCAGATCTTTGCGCTTGCGGTTGTCGCCCCCGGTGGCGCGGGCATGCAGGCTCGCGATCTTGTCCACGGCCGACGGGACCATGGAATCGATATTGAGCATGCGCTTCAGATTTTTGTGGCTGTGCAGCAGCTCGAGCGGGGTCATCTCCTGCTTCTCGAGGTACTTCGAGAAGATCCGCGCCATCGTGTTGCGCGCCGCCGTTTGATAGTAGTCCGTCACCTGTTCGCACAGGGGAGAGGCCTCCACCGGCGTGATGGAATAGTCGGTAGTGTCCTCCATCTCCTTCATCTGGCAGAAGATCTCGGACTCGCGCACGCTGTTCTCGGAGAACTTGGTCTCCTTGATGATCTTTACGCCGGCGATGCCTTTCTGCAGGAGCAGCGACTGCGCTTTCGCGCGGGCGGCTTCCTCGCTCGATAAGACCTCATTGATTGCCCAGCGCCCTTCGCGGTGCACTTGCACCTCGAACGTCGCACGGCCAAGGACTGCCATTCTGGTTGTTCCTTGCGCGCCCCGCCTTCCCCCAAATGGAAACGGGTTCCCCTAACAGTGTGAGGGTGTAACAAATTCCTTAACGTTCACAAAACGGGAAATAGGCCGGATTTGGCTGGTTTCTGTCACAAAAGCCCGGGTTGAGGCCGTTAACCAAAAAATATCCGGAGCCATGGATTATTGCCGAGTCTGCCAGCTTTGCCGGTGGGATGGAGAACCCTATGCGCCCTGCATCAGCCGTTGAAATCCACTGTTCCCTCGTTACGCGTGGCCTTTTCGGGCGCGCGCTTCTCGCCATGGTATTGGCCCTGGGTCTCGCCGGCTGCGGTGATGACGGTAAGGGTGAAGTCCGCAATCTCAAGGACCAGGTGCAAACGGCTTACGGCAAAAAGGATTTCCGCAAGGGCCTGGAGCTTTCCGAAAAGGGCCTAGTGTTGTCACGCCAGGTCTTGGGCGACAAGGCTTCCGACACCCTCTATTTCGCGCAGGCCGTGAGTGAGAACCAGCTTGGCTTACGCAACTACCGTGCCGCCATTCCGGCCCTGAAACGGGAACTCGGTTTGCGCGCCGCCGCGTCCCAGGCCGAGAAAAAACTTCAGCCCCGCCGCACTCTGTTGATCAAGCTGGCCGAGGAAAACGGCGACACCCTGACAGCCGCCGATCAGGCCGTGGCGGTGGCCCGCGGCATCGAGATGAGCGATGGGAAGGATCCGCAGCCCGTATATCGGGCCGTGACCGAGTACCCGCCCGACCAGTACCGCCAGAAGGTCGAGGGCGACGTTCAGGTAAGTTTCGGCCTTGATGCCGGCGGCAAAGTGACCGCAGCCAGAATCGCCAAATCCACGCCGCCGCAGATTTTTGACGAGGCGGCCCTGGAAAGTTTCCGCAAGTGGCGCTTCACGCCAATGCTCGATTCCCGGGGCGAGCCAATCTCCGCCTCCGGCTTTACCTTCACCATCGCCTTCCGGCTCGGGAAATAACTATTTGGCGGCTTCGGTGAGGCAGGTCGTGGCGATGCCCATGACTTTTTGCATGACCGCTTCCGGCGGCGGCTGTCCGGTTTCGGCGGCACGGCTGTAAGCCCGCATTTCGGGCTCCGTCAGGCGGCTTTTGGTTTCACGCGAGAGACAGGCGCATAGGCGGTTGCGGTCGCCGGATACCCCTTGGCCGCTCTGCTGCAGAAATCCCGCACAGATCTCCTGCAGCGGGTCACCGCTGGTTTTCGGCACGCTTTGCTGCGCCAGCGCCGGCGCCGCCATGAAGATCACCGCACAGACCCACATGTGTTTCATGAACACACCTCCCCGCAAATCCGACACGGCGCCCGGAATTGACTTGCGCCCCCGCGCCCGGCGACTGAGCATACAACATCGTATCTGGTTGGGGGATGGGGCGATGTTCGACCCGATTTTTGCGCGGATTTTGAGAGCGCCGCTGGCCCGGGGCGCCGAGGCGCTCGCCGAGCGCCGCTTCACGGCGACTCAGGTCACATTGGCCGGTTTTGCCGCCGGTCTGCTGTGCGCCTGCGCCGTGGCTTACGGATATTACTTCGTCGGTCTCCTCTTCCTCGTCGCCAACCGCGTCGCCGACGGCGTGGACGGTGCGCTCGCGCGCCTGAGCAACCCCACCGATTTCGGCGCCTATCTCGACATGGTGCTCGACTTTGTCGCCTTCACCGCCATCGCGGGAAGCTTTGCCGCGGCCAAGCCCGAACACGCGGTGGCCGCGGTGGTGCTGGTGTCCAGCCTGATGGGAGTCGCCGCGACGTTCCTGGGCTTTGCTGTGATTGCGGCGTCGCGCGGTCTCATCGCCGACGCCCGCGAAAAGCCCTTCACCCTCGCCGGCGGCATCGTCGAGACCAGCGAGATCACGGTGTTTTTGTTGGTTGTGCTGGTATGGCCGGATCTGTTTCCGACCGCGGCCTGGATTTTCTCCGCCGCCTGCTGGATTACCATGGGCCAGCGCATCGCCGAAGCCCGCGCCACTTTTGAGCGCGGCTAAAGCCGCGCTTTTTTGCGGCCTTCCGCCGCGGGTGAGCGCGGCTGAAGTTTACTTCAGGCGGCTTGGGCTTCCGACTGGGTCAGCAGCATATAGAGGCCGTCGGCGGCATCGGCGCCGCGGAGTTTTTCGCACATGGACGTATCACGCAGCAGGCGCGAGACGCGGGCGAGCGCCTTGAGGTGATCGGCGCCGGCGCCTTCGGGCGCCAGCAGCAGGAAGATCAGATCTACCGGCCGTTCGTCGATTGAATCGAAATCGATCGGCTTGTCCAGGCGCGCGAAGAAGCCATACAAGCGCTTGAAGTCCGGCTGCTTGCCGTGGGGAATGGCGATGCCATTGCCGACGCCCGTGGTGCCGAGGCGTTCGCGCTCCAACAGGGTTTCGAGGATCTTGCGGTCGTTCACACCGGTGATGGTGCTCGCGTGGCGTGAGAGTTCCTGAAGCGCTTGTTTCTTATTGCCCGCCTTGAGGTGGGCGATGACGGCTTCAGGCTGTAACAGATCGCTGATTTCCATACCCTGGCCTTTTCTCCCACGGCTGATGTTCCGCCATGGGTCTCTGCTCATATAGTGAATCCGGACGCCGGTTGCCGCCCGGTCCCGGGCATCCCCAATGGCGTCCGTAGAGTTAACGCTTTGACTCGCCGCAAATCTGCCATTCGACGACCATCACGTTAGAGTGAGTGATGGCGGGTGAAGGCTCTGCGGTCCGCTCAATCTCCGGTGTGTTCCGCCGCGCTTACGGTCCGGCAGCCCCAAGGGCTGGACAGGCGCGGTCTTTCATAGCCGTCCAAAAAAGTGGCGGAACATATGCGCGCACCCTTCCCCAAGTCAAGGTAGAGGGGCCTTATGCCAATAAGTCCTGCGAGCTCAACGCAATCCGAGCGACAAGCTCTTGTCGCGCCGGCGCTGGACGGACGAGGGAATATTGAGAGAATCCCGGTATTTGGCGACCGTGCGCCGGGCCACCTCGACGCCGCCTTCGCGCAGCACATCGACGATGCGGTCGTCCGACAGGATGTCGTCGGCGGCCTCGGCGTCGATCAGCACCTTGATGCGGTGCCGCACGGCTTCTGCCGAATGGCTTTCGGTGCCGCCCGACGACGGCAGGCTTTGGGTGAAGAAATACTTCAGTTCGAAGATGCCGCGCGGCGTCGCCATGTACTTGTTGGTGGTGACGCGGCTGACGGTGCTCTCGTGCATCTCGATGGCCTCAGCGATATCGCGCAGAATCAGCGGCCGCAGGTGCGTGACGCCGTGACGGAAGAACGCGTCCTGCTGCTTCACCAGCTCGGTCGCGACCTTGAGGATGGTTTCGGCGCGCTGGTGCAACGCCTTCACCAGCCAATTGGCCGACTGCAGCCGCTCAGCCAGGAACTGCTTGTCCTCTTTGGTGGACATTTTTCCGATCGTCGCCACATAGCTGCGGTTCACCAGCACGCGGGGCAGCGTGTCGCTGTTCAACTCCATGCGCCAGCCGCCGTCCGGCAGCGGGTTCATGATGACGTCGGGAATCACCGTGCCGTTGATGGTCCGCTCGAACCGGAGCGCGGGCTTGGGGTCCAGGGCACGGACCTCTGTGATCATGTCCTGCAGATCTTCGTTGGAAACACCGCAGACGTCGCGCAGCTTGCGCAAGTCGCGGGCCGCCAGTAGCTCGATATTGGCGATGAAAGCCGCCATGGCCGGATCGAAGCGATTGCGGTCCACCAATTGCAGCTTCAGGCATTCCTTGAGGTCGCGGGCGAAAATTCCCGGCGGATCGAAGCGCTGCAGGATGGTGAGCACGCCTTCAACGCGCGCCAGCGGCACGCCCAATTGTTCCGCGGCTTCGGCCAGGTCGCTGCGGATGTAGCCGCTCTCGTCGAGCTGGTCGATCAGGTACATGCCGATGAAGCGGTCGGCGGGATCGGAAATCGCGAGATTGAGTTGCTGCACCAGATGCCCATTGAGGTCGGGCGCGTCCGCAAGTGTGCGCTCCAGGTCGGGCATTTCGCCGCCCTGGCCGCCCGCGCCCCAGGCCTCGGAGCTGTTGGTGTCGTAGCCGACCTCACCGGCATCGGCGAGCCCGGCGTCGTTGTCCGCGATCCCCGACTCCACGTCCATGGGCGACTCATCCTGGCCGTCGACGGAGTCGATCACCGAGAGGCCGTCTTCGCTGCGGTCGTCGGCGTTGCCGGCGCTTTCGGTCAGCGCGCCGTCGTCACGGATCTCATCGGTTTCCAGCAGCGGATTGGATTCGAGTTCCTGGTCGATGTACTCGGCGAGCTCGATCGACGATAGCTGCAACAGCTTGATCGCCTGCTGCAGTTGCGGCGTGATGACCAGGCTTTGCGATTGCCGCAGATCTAGACGAGGCGATAGCGCCATGGCGTTCCCGGAAGCCCCGCCCTAAAGACTGAAGCGCTCGCCCAAATACACGCGCCGTACGCCTTCATGAGCGACGATCTCGGACGGACGGCCTTCCATCAGCACGCTGCCTTCATGAAGAATGTAGGCGCGGTCGATGATGTCCAGGGTCTCACGCACGTTATGGTCGGTAATAAGCACGCCCAGCCCGCGGTCTTTGAGATGCGAGACCATCTCACGAATTTCACCCACGGCAATCGGGTCGATCCCGGCGAGCGGCTCGTCGAGCAATATGAAGCTCGGGCGCGACGCCAGGGCCCGCGCGATCTCGCAGCGGCGGCGTTCACCACCGGAGAGCGCCAGCGCCGGCGAGCGGCGCAGGTGATCAATCGAAAACTCCTTGAGCAGCGCGTCCACCAAGGCGTTCTGGGCTGCGCGATCGGGTTCGGCGATTTCGGCGACGGCGCGGATGTTCATCTCCACCGTCATGCCGCGAAAGATCGAGGCTTCCTGGGGCAGGTAGCCGATTCCGAGGCGAGCGCGCCGGTACATGGGCAACGCAGTGATGTCCTGGCCGTCCAGATAGATGCGCCCCTGGTCCGGGCTGATGAGGCCGGTGACGCAGTAGAACGACGTGGTCTTTCCGGCGCCGTTGGGGCCGAGCAGGCCGACGGCTTCACCGCGCTCCACCTGCAAATTGACCTCACGCAGCACCGGGCGGCTTTTGTAGGCCTTACCCAGGCCGCGCACGACCAAGCCGGTCTGCGGAACGCTGCCGTCCTTAGGCGCGCGCGCGGTTTCTTTATCCGGACTCATGCCGATCCTTTCATGGATTCTTTTGCTCCGGGGCCGCTCACTAAGGGGCCGCCGGGTTGGCTTTGGGTGCGATCAGGGCGCGCACGCGGGCGTTCTCTTTCAGGCCGGGCATCTTGGCCTGGGCGGCGCTGCCGAACAGCCGGCTGGTGCCGCCGCGCACATTCACCGTCGCGAAGCCGCCGCTGAGCTGATTGGTGCCTTGGGTAATTTTCACGGCGCCGTCGAGAGTGGCCATGCCACTGTCGATGTTATAGGCGCCGCGCTCACCGCGAATGATTTCCTTGGCG
Source organism: Fidelibacterota bacterium (assembly GCA_947470105.1). Lineage (GTDB taxonomy): Bacteria > Pseudomonadota > Alphaproteobacteria > Rhodospirillales > Rhodospirillaceae > SHVO01. The sequence goes on from CANISR010000006.1 coordinate 19,880, forward strand.
GTTTCCATGCGCACATTGCCGAAGCCCTGCACATAATTGATGTCGCCGCGGGACCGCACCAGTTCGGTGCGTCCTTTGGCCGCCTTGGCGGCGGGCGGGTTTTCGCGGAAGAAGGCAACGAGCCGGTCTGCGTAGAGGCGATGCTTGTTCTTGTCCTCGGCAAACGCTTTGCCCTCGGCCACGGCGACGCCTTCGTTGGCCCAGTACTGCAACATCTGGTGGGACGTGACTTGGCCGTCGGTGCTGACCAGGGCCACAGTCTCGCCCTCCAGCACCAGCACCGCTTTGTCGAAGTCATAGACCGCCGCCTGTCCGGTGGCCGTCTCGCTTTCGGATTTCATGGTGACGTTGCCGGTGGCGAACACGCGGTAGACCTCGTTGCTACCGTTGCGGTCCGTGCGGTAGTCGGCGGTGAGTTCATCGGCGGTGACGCTGACGGCGCCCTGCACGGCCTTGGCCTTGCCGCGGGCGATGACGCGTTTGGTGTCCTGATAAAGTTCAAAGCCGTTCTCGGCGGTGATTTCCACCGGCGCGCCGGAATCCGTGGGCGCGAAGGTCAGCGACTGGCCGATCGCACCGGTGCTGGCCGCGACGCTCGCCACAACCAGCCATGGAATAAGCCGTAGGGACAAAAGGCGGCGGCTCATTTGGGCGCTCCCGCATCCGGAACCTTGGGCTCCGAACTCTTTGGTGTGCTCTTGCCGTTCAAGACCAGGCGCGAGGGGCCGGTGAAGCGAATCACTTTATCGTCCTTGTTGTAGGAGAAGCCGGAGGCCTCCAGAGTGCCGAAGCTGCCTTCGCCCGTGACCTTGGCGTTGCCGCGGGCGCTGCCGTCCTTGAGCATGATATGGGCCTGAGACGTGCGCAGCTTGCCTTGGGCTTGATCGAGGGTCACTTCGCCGGAGAGATCGATCTCCTGCTTTTCGTGATCATAAACCCCCGAGCTGGCGCGGGCGGAGATGGCGTCGCCATTGGTGGACTTGATATCCGCCTTTGGCTGATTGAGTTCGACGGTCTTGTCGCCGGCCGTTCCCTGGCGCACGCTTTCCGCGGTGACTTCGTAGGGCCGGCCTTTGTCGTCGGTGCCGAAATAGCGCGCGTTGGTCATGGACAGGGAGCGTCCGTTTGCGTCCTTGGCCGGCGCCACGCGGATGCGCTCGTCCTGCTGGCGGAACAGAGGCAGGCCGAACACCACCAGCAGCAGCACGGCCGCTGCCACCGGCAGCGCGATCTTCATGATCGAGACGAAGCGGCTGTACTGGCCGACCGAAGCCGCCACCTTCTCACGCTGCGGCGGCTGCGGCTGCCAGAAGGCGCCCTTCTTTGTATCGCCCTGCTGTGTATCAGGCGGGGTTTCAGAACTCATACGGCCCCCGCGCGTAACACATCGTGGAGCCTCAGGATGCCGACCGGCTTTTCGTTTTCGACCACGAACACGCAGCCGACCTTCCATTCATTCATGCGCCGCAGCGCTTCGGCCGCGAGGATGGCGCGATTGGTGGACTTGGGCGCTTTGGTCATCACATCGCCCGCCGTCATGGACAAAAGGGAGCCGATATGGCGGCGCAGATCGCCGTCGGTGACAATGCCGATGAGTTTGCCGGCGTCGTCGATTACGCCAGCGACGCCGAAGGTCTTGCTGGTCATGTAAGGCACGACCTCGGACATGGGCGCGGAGGGTTTCACCAAGGGCAATTCGTCGCCCGTGTGCATGAGATCAGCAACCTTATAGAGGCCGCGGCCGAGCTTGCCGCCCGGGTGGAAGACCTTGAAATCATCGGCGGTGAAGCCGCGCCGCTCCAGCAGCGCCACTGCCAGGGCGTCGCCCAGGCAGATCATCAGCGTGGTTGAGGTCGTGGGCGCCAGACCGAGCGGACAGGATTCGCCCACGTCCGGCAGCACCAGGACGACGTCGGCGGCGGTGCCGAGGCTGGAGCGCGCCTTGCTGGTGATCGCCACCAGGGGGATCGCGAAACGCCGGGTATAGGAAATGAGGTCGGCCAGCTCCGGTGTTTCGCCGGAGTTCGACAGCGCCAGGACCGCGTCGTTGGCGCCGATCATGCCCAGGTCGCCGTGGCTGGCCTCGGCGGCATGGACGAAAAAGGCGGGCGTACCGGTGGAGGCCAGAGTGGCGGCGATCTTGCTGCCCACGTGGCCGCTCTTGCCCAGACCCGAAACGATCACCCGGCCGGAAACCTTGGCCAGGGTTTCGACGGCGGCGGAGAACGGCGCGCCCAGGTCCGCCGACAGGGCGTCGATACCAAGGCGGGCGTGATCCAGCACCTTGCGGGCCGCCGCGACATGGTCGAGGGCCGGAGATGCCTGGACGGCAGTGGAGGCGCGAGAGGCGTTGGACATGTTCTAAGCAGTCATGGCTCTAAGCAATTCTATCGTGAGCCGGACAGGCCGGCTCGGGGCGAGAGTATGCCCGTGCCGGTTAAAAATTGGGTACAGTTTATTGCAATCCTCATGCCAATCCCCGCCGTTGCCCGGGATATAACTGCCGCGCCCGGCAAAAGTGCCCTTCTATCGCTCGTCACATAGGCAAGGACGGCGGCGCCGGCAATAACCGGCGGGCATTTTATTATATAAAATCAATTATTTATGGAAGGTCTCGAAAAGCCGGGCTAGTGCGCGAAGATGTCCTCGTCCGGCCAGCCGGCGATGTCGAGGCTGGCCCGGTCGGGGAGAAAGCGGAAGCAGGCTTCCGCGAGTGCCGTACGGCCTTCCCGCGCCAGCAGCCGTTCCATCTCGGCTTTCAGGCGGTGGAGGTGCAGCACGTCGGCGGCCGCATATTCGAGCTGTTCGGCGGAGAGCGTCGTGGCCCCCCAATCGGAGGTCTGCTGCTGCTTGGAGATCTCGACCCCCAGCAGCTCGCGGCACAGATCCTTGAGACCGTGTTTGTCGGTATTGGTGCGGGCCAGACGCGAGGCGGTGCGGGTGCAGTAGACCGGAGCGCAGCGCACGCCGAGATGGTGCTCGATCATGCCCAGGTCGAATCGCGCGAAATGGAAAATCTTCAGGATGCCTGGGTCGGCCAGGAGCGCCGACAGGCGGGGAGCCGGTTGGCCCGGAAGAATCTGTACAAGATGCGCGTTGCCGTCGCCGGCAGAGATCTGGACCAGGCAAAGCCGGTCGCGGTGGAGCCGGAGGCCCGTGGTTTCGGTATCGACGGCGATGCTGCCCTTAAAGGTTACAGCTCCGAGATCGCCGCGATGGAAATGATTTGCCACTGGTCAGCCTGCCGCCGCGGATTCTGTGAATATCGGGCCGGTGACGAAAACACCGGCGAAAAACGGGAAAAAATCGGGATGGTGCCCAGGAGAGGACTCGAACCTCCACGTCCTTGCGGACACTGGCACCTGAAGCCAGCGCGTCTACCAATTCCACCACCTGGGCGCCCAGGACCGCACGTAAAACAGGGCGGCCATGAACAGGGCGAGAGCGATACCGCCCCGCCCCGGCCTTGTCAATCAAAGCCCGTAAGGCAAATAGCCTTTTCCGTACCGTCTGTTGCCAGCAAAGCGGTTTTTATGCGAGGTGTTTGGCAGGGGGCGAGGATGCCCCATTTCGCGGGGTTTCAACTTTAAAGCGGGTCGTCAGGATGACAGGTAAACTCGTCACCGTATTCGGGGGTTCGGGCTTCATTGGACGCCATGTGGTGCGCCACCTGGCCGCCCGGGGCTGGCGCGTACGTCTGGCCGTGCGTGACATCGAACAGGCCGGCTTCCTTCGGCCCGCCGGCAACCTCGGCCAGATCTCGGCCGTGCCGACCACCATCACCAGCGACGCCAGCGTCGCGGCCGCCGTTAAAGGCGCCGACGCGGTGATCAATCTGGTGGGCGTGCTCTATGAGCGAGGCAAGCGCACGTTCCAGGCGCTGCATGTGGACGGCGCGCGCCGCATCGCCGCAGCCGCCAAGGCCGCGGGCGCCACTCATCTGATTCACGTCTCGGCGCTGGGCGCGGATGCAGCCTCGCCGTCGAAGTACGCGCGCAGCAAGGCGGCCGGCGAAGCCGCGGTGCATGGCGCGTTCCCGGGCGCCACGATCCTGCGTCCGAGTGTCGTGTTCGGCTCCGAGGACCGTTTCTTCAACATGTTCGGCGCCATGGCGCAGATTTCGCCGGTGCTGCCCTATTTCACCAATACCGTCCCCCACGCTCCGGGCGGCGGCGGATCTAAATTCCAGCCGGTCTATGTCGGCGACGTTGCCGAAGCCATTGTCGGCGCCGTGTCCGGCGAAGCCCACGCCGGCCGTACCTATGAATTGAGCGGCCCCAAGGTTTACGACATGAAGGAGATTCTCCAGATCGTGAACCGCGAGACCATGCGCAAGTGCCAGATCTGGGGCATGCCCTATCTGATCGCGCACATAAACGCGGTGTTCCTGCAGTTCCTGCCGACACCGTTGCTGACGCCGGATCAGGTCAAGTTGTTGAAGCTGGGCAGCGTCGCCTCGGGCCGCGCACCGGGCCTTGAGGCGTTCGGCATCACGCCGACGCCGGTCGAGCTGATCGTGCCGACGTATCTGAAGCGCTTCCGCCCGGTGCAACAGACCAAGAAAATCCGCTCCGCCGGTAAACTGCCGGCGGCCTAGAGCGCCGTTCAGAAAAGTGGGAACCGGTTTTCTAAAAAACGACGCGACAGAACAGGAATCTAAAGCTCGATCGCGCCGTAGGCGAGGACGAGCACCGCGGTCCCTACAAGCAGCCGGTAAACCGCGAACGGCGTGAAGCTGGAACGCTTGAGCCACGTCATCAACGTGGCCAGCGACGCCAACGCCATCACGAAACTCACACCGCCGGCGATGAGATCGGTGCGTCCGAATTCAATCGGTGCGCCGCTGCCGTGGGCATCGATGAGGGTTTTCGCGAGCATTCCGATCAGCGGCAATGCCGCGGAGAGCATGGACAAGCGCACCGCTTCGTCACGCTCGTAACCCAGCAGGCGTCCGACCGTGACCGGCGCACCGGCGCTGCGCATATGCGGGAACAGCGCGATGGCCTGCGCCAGCCCTAAAAGCACGGCATCGGCAAAGGTCGCGTGATCGACGCGCTTGACCGTCATGCTCATGCGGTCGAGGACGAGAAGCGACGCCCCGCCGCCAACGCTCAACCAGCCGATCCAGATCAGGGACTCGGCAGCGTCACCGGCATAACGGTCGATTACGAACATCAACGCGGCCGTGGCAATGCCCGCCACCAGAATCTGGGCGGCGAGCCGCGCGCCGGGGTCCCGCTTTCCTTTGGCGGCACGGACGACGCCGGCGGCCATATCGAACAGGTCGGACCAGAAGTAGGCCAGCAAAGCCAGGATCACGCCGCCTTGGGCGGCCACAGCCGATACGGCCGTGGGCAGCGGCCAATTCGTAAATGCGGCCAAAAGGGCGAAATGGGCTGAAACCCCGACGGGGAAGACCGCCGCCAAACCCTGCAGCACTGCGAACACAACAGCTTGCGTCAGCGCCACGCGTGTACACCCATCCCTTGTCCCTAAGTCCTTATACCACCGAGGCATTCCCGGCCAAAGACCTTGTTCGATGAAGAATTTAGTACAGGATTTGTTACTAATTTATCTTCCGTTGTATCGAAAAGGCTGTCGGTTGCTATTCCCCTCACCAATAGAGCGACAAATAACGACAGCATTTATGACCTATATGCGGATTTCGTCTGGTTTGGCCTGGAATTGCTCTGTAAGTACGGTTTTTCGCCTGTCCGCAATGAATGGTCACGCCATGTCCACAGAGTCCGGCCAAAAGCCGCGCGATATGCTCCAGTTCCTCCGCCTTGAGGCGGAAGGCCCGGCGAAACGCGACGCCACGGCGCGCCGCAAGGACTTCGGCGAGATTTATAAGGCCTGGCCCGAAGCCGACGCCGGCGACCAGGCGTCGCGCTGCGAACAATGCGGCATCCCGTTTTGCCAGGTGCACTGCCCGGTCCAGAACAACATCCCCGACTGGCTCAAACTGGCCGCCGAAGGCCGGCTACAGGAAGCCTATGAGGTGTCTTCGGCCACCAACAACATGCCCGAGATCTGCGGCCGCATCTGCCCGCAGGACCGCCTGTGTGAAGGCTCCTGCGTACTGGAGCAATCCAAGCACGGCGCCGTAACCATCGGCGCGGTAGAGAAGTTCATCACCGACACCGCCTGGGAAAAGGGCTGGGTGAAGCCGGTGACGCCGGCGCAGGACCTGGACACCTCGGTGGGCATCATCGGCGCGGGGCCCGGCGGGCTCGCGGCGGCGGAGGAGTTGCGCAAGCTTGGCCACAAGGTCGAGATCTACGACCGCTACGATCGGGCAGGCGGGCTGCTGATTTACGGCATCCCGAACTTCAAGCTCGAAAAGGAAGTGGTGCAGCGGCGCTCCGATCTGCTGAAGCGCGCCGGCGTGGTCTTCCACCACAATGTCGATGTGGGCAAGACCATCAGCTTCGCCGACCTGCGGAAAAAGCATCATGCCGTGCTGATCGCGACCGGCGTCTACAAGGCCCGCTCCCTGGCGTGCCCCGGCGTTGGCGCAGCGGGCGTGTTCCCCGCCATGAGCTATCTCACCGCTTCCAACCGCAAGGATCTCGGCGATACGGTCCCCGCGTTCGACAGCGGCGAACTCAATGCCGCCGGCAAGAATGTCGTCGTCATCGGCGGCGGCGACACCGCCATGGATTGCGTGCGCACCGCCATCCGCCAGGGCGCGAAATCGGTGAAGTGCCTGTACCGCCGCGACCGGGACAACATGCCGGGCTCGCAGCGCGAGGTCACCAATGCCATCGAGGAAGGCGTCGAGTTCCTGTGGCTGTCGGCGCCTGAAGCCGTACTCCATGACGCCGACAACACCGTCACCGGCGTGCGCGCCGTGCGCATGCGCCTCGGCACGCCCGATCCGTCGGGCCGCGCCAAGCCGGAAGAAATCGAAGGGTCGCAATTCGTGGCGCCCGCGGACATGGTGATCGAAGCCCTGGGCTTCGACCCCGAGGACGTGCCGGTCCTGTTCGGCGAGACCGCCCTGGGCCTGACCCGCTGGGGCACGTTGAAAACCGACTTCCGCACCCTGATGACCACCATGGACGGCGTGTTCGCCTGCGGCGACATCGTACGCGGCGCGTCGCTGGTGGTGTGGGCGATCCGCGATGGCCGCGACGTCAGCGCCAGTATCCACCGCTATTTGCAAACATCAGAAGCCACGCAGACTCGTCCTTTGCGTCAGGCATCGTGAGGGTATGGCCATGAACGAAATCCGTCCCGAGACCGGCGAAGAGTTCGTCGCCAATTACCGCGCCAATGTCGATAAGCTTACGGCCGCCCACGCCTACGATCCGGCGCAGGAGCATGACGCCTGCGGCGTCGGCATGGTGGTGTCCGTCACCGGCAAACCGCGCCGCGACGTGGTGGAGGCCGGCATCGACGCGCTGAAGGTGCTGTATCACCGCGGGGCCGTGGACGCCGATGGCAAGACCGGCGACGGCGCCGGCATCCATCTCGAAGTGCCCCAGGATTTCTTCCGCGAACATGTGACCAGCACCGGGCACATCCTGCCGGAGCAGGAAATCCTGTGCGTCGGCCAGGTGTTCCTGCCCAAGACCGATCTCGGCGCCCAGGAAATCTGCCGCACCATCGTCGAAAGCGAAGTCTTGAGCGCCGGCTACTACATTTACGGCTGGCGTCAGGTGCCGGTGGACATCTCCATCATCGGCGAAAAGGCCAACGCCACCCGGCCCGAGATCGAACAGATCATGATCGCCAACCGCCGCGGGCTGTCGGGCGACGACCTCGAACGCAATCTCTACGTCGTGCGCCGCCGTATCGAGAAGCGCGTGCAGGAAGAGCATATCCGCGAATTCTACATCTGCTCCTTCTCCAGCCGCTCGATCATCTACAAGGGGATGTTTCTCGCCGAGCAATTGACCTCGTTCTATCCCGACCTCTTGGACCCGCGCTTCATCTCAAGCTTTGCGATCTATCACCAGCGCTATTCCACTAACACCTTTCCCACCTGGCATTTGGCGCAGCCGTTCCGCATGCTCGCCCACAACGGCGAGATCAACACGCTGCTCGGCAACGTCAACTGGATGAAGGCGCATGAATGCCGCCTCGACCATCCGCTGTTCGGCGACGCCATCGAGGACGTGAAGCCCATCATCCAGCCGGGCGGTTCGGATTCGGCGACCCTCGATAACGTGTTCGAGCTGATGTGCCGCGCGGGTCGCAGCGCCCCGATGGCCAGGTGTTTGCTGGTGCCCGAGAGCATCAGCCAGAACGCCGACATGCCCGAGCCCCACCGCAATCTGTTCGGCTACTGCAATGCTGTGATGGAACCCTGGGACGGTCCCGGCGCCATGTGCGCCACCGACGGCCGCTGGGTCATCGGCTATATGGACCGCAACGGCCTGCGGCCCATGCGCTACACCCTCACGGATGATGGACTGCTGATCGTGGGTTCCGAGACCGGAATGGTGCGCATCGAAAGTGCGCGCGTGGTCGAAAAGGGCCGCGTCGGTCCCGGCCAGATGATCGGCGTCGACCTCAAGGAAGGAAAGTTCTTCCACGACCGCGAACTCAAGGACAACCTCGCCGCCAAGCAGCCGTTCGGCCAATGGGTTCAGAACACCACGCACCTGGACGCCATCGCCAAATCCGCCAAGCGCCCTGCGAGCGCACTATCCAAAGAGGACCTGCTGCGCCGCCAGGCGGCGTACGGCCTCACCCTCGAGGATATGGAACTGATCCTGCAGCCCATGGTGATGGACGCCAAGGAAGCCATCGGCTCCATGGGCGACGACACGCCGCTGGCGGTGCTGTCGGATAATTACCGCGGCCTGCACCATTTCTTCCGGCAGAACTTCAGCCAGGTGACCAACCCGCCGATCGATTCTTTGCGCGAGCGCCGGGTCATGAGCCTCAACACCCGCCTCGGCAACCTCGGCAACATCCTCGACGAGTCGCCCGAGCAGTGCGAGATCCTGCAATTGTCGAGCCCGATGCTGACGGCGACCCAGTTCGCCGCCATGCGGAAATACATGGGCGACACGGCCGGCGAGGTCGATTGCACCTTCGAGGCCACCAATGGACAAGCGGGCGGCGGCGACAACGCCCTGCGCCACGCGCTCCTGCGCATCCAGAACGAAGCCGAGGAAGCAGTGCGCGCCGGCAAGCGCCACCTCATCCTGTCCGACGAGGCCATCGGCGCCACCCGCGCCGCCATCCCCATGATCCTGGCGGCGGGCGCGGTGCACACCCACCTCATCCGCCAGAAGCTGCGCACGTTCTGCTCGCTCAACGTGCGCACCGGCGAATGCCTGGATGTGCAGTATTTCGCTGTGATGATCGGCGTCGGCGCCACCAGCGTGAACGCTTACCTGACCGAAGAAGCCATCGCCGACCGTCACCGCCGCGGCCTGTTCGGTGACATGGCGCTCGACGACTGTATCAAGCGCTACCAGAAGTCCATCGGCGAAGGCCTGCTCAAGGTCATGTCCAAGATGGGTATCGCCGTCATCAGCTCCTATCGCGGGGGCTACAACTTCGAAGCCGTCGGCCTGTCGCGCTCCATGGTCGCGGAATTCTTCCCCGGCATGACCTCGCGCATCTCCGGCATCGGCCTGGCGGGTGTGCAGAAGAAAGTCCTGGAGCAGCACGCCAAGGCGTTCCGTGCGGGCGCCGTCACCCTGCCCGTCGGCGGCTTCTATCGCTACCGGGCGAAGTCAGGCGAAGCCCATGGCCACGACGGACGCCTGATCCATCTGCTGCAGACCGCGGTCGAGAAAGACGCCTACGCTGTCTACCTCAAATACTCCGAAGGCATCCGCAAGCTGCCGCCCATCTGGCTGCGCGACCTGCTGGACTTCCGCAAGGCGACCAAGCCCATCTCGCCGGAACAGGTGGAATCCACCACCGAGATCCGCAAGCGCTTCGTCACACCCGGCATGTCCCTGGGCGCCCTGGGGCCTGAGGCCCACGGCACGCTCAACATCGCCATGAATCGTATCGGCGCCAAGTCGGACTCCGGCGAAGGCGGCGAAGTGCGCGCGCGCTACAAGCCCGCGCCCAACGGCGACAACGCCAACTCGGCCATCAAACAGATCGCCTCCGGCCGGTTCGGCGTCACCGCTGAATACCTCAACCAATGCCGCGAGATCGAAATCAAGGTCGCCCAGGGCGCCAAACCCGGTGAAGGCGGCCAGTTGCCCGGCTTCAAGGTGACGGTGGAGATCGCCGCCCTGCGCCATGCCACGCCCGGCGTGATGTTGATTTCGCCGCCGCCGCACCACGACATCTACTCCATCGAAGACCTGGCGCAGCTGATCTACGACCTCAAGCAGATCAATCCCAAAGCGCGGGTATGCGTGAAGCTGGTGGCCCGCACCGGCATCGGCACCATTGCCGCCGGTGTCGCCAAAGCCAACGCTGACGTCATTCTCATCTCCGGCCACTCCGGTGGCACAGGCGCCTCGCCCCAGACCTCCATCAAGTTCGCGGGACTGCCCTGGGAAATGGGCCTGACCGAAGTGCATCAGGTGCTGACCTTGAACCGCCTGCGTCACCGCGTGCTCTTGCGCACCGACGGCGGCATCAAGACCGGCCGCGACGTGGTTATCGCCGCCATGATGGGCGCCGAGGAATTCGGCATCGGCACATCGTCCCTGGTGGCCATGGGCTGCATCATGGTGCGTCAGTGCCATTCCAACACCTGCCCGGTGGGCGTTTGCACCCAGAACCCCGACCTGCGCGCGCGCTTCACCGGCACGCCGGAGAAGGTGGTCAACCTGTTCAGCTTCATCGCCGAGGAGGTGCGCGACATCCTGGCGAGCCTGGGCTTCAAATGCCTGGACGACGTCATCGGTCGCACCGACCTGCTGCACCAGGTCAGCCGGGGTGCTGCGCACCTGGACGATCTCGACTTGAACCCGCTGCTGGTTCAGCCGGACGCCGGCGGCCTGCCCACGCGTAACGCCGTCAAAGGCCGCAACGAAGTGGCGCCGACCCTGGACGAACAGATGATCGCCGACGCCAAGCCGATGCTGGAGGAAGGCGAGAAGATGCAGCTCACCTACAACGTGCGCAATGTGCACCGCGCGGTGGGCACCAAGCTGTCCCATATGATCGTCAAGAAATACGGCATGACCGGACTGCAACCGGGCCACATCACCGTGCGCCTGCGCGGCTCCTGCGGCCAGTCCTTGGCGGCCTTCGCCGTGCAGGGCCTCAAGATCGAGGTCTGGGGTGACGCCAACGATTACGTGGGCAAGGGTTTGTCAGGCGGCTCCATCGTCATTCGCCCCACCACCTCGTCTACCTATAAGTGGAGCGACAACACCATCATCGGCAACACCGTGCTGTACGGCGCCACCTCCGGCCGCCTGTTCGCCGCCGGCCAGGCCGGTGAACGGTTCTGCGTGCGTAACTCCGGCGCCGTGACCGTCATCGAAGGCTGCGGCTCCAATGCCTGCGAATATATGACCGGCGGTGTGGCGGTGATCCTGGGCCGGGTGGGCGCCAACTTCGGCGCCGGCATGACCGGCGGAATGGCCTTCGTCTACGACCGCGACGACCAGTTTGCCCACCGCATCAACCCCGACAGCGTCATCTATCAGCGCATCGAAGTGGGCCACTACGAAACCCAGTTGCGCAACCTGGTGATGGAACACCACCGGGAGACCTCGTCACCCCTGGCGGAGCAGCTCCTGGTCAATTGGGACCGGGAAGCCCGCCACTTCTGGCAGGTGGTGCCGAAAGAGATGCTCGAACGTCTTGAGGTGCCCGTCACACGCGATGTGGCGGCGAAATTGAAGGCCTAAAAAATCGGGGCCGGAGAAATTCTCCGGCCCCTTTTTCTTACGCCATCTCCGCCAGCACTCGATCCAGGATCGCCAGCCCACGCTCCACCTCGCCGGCGTTGATATTCAGCGCGGGCATGAAGCGCAAAGCATTGGGCCTGGGAGCGTTGATGAGCAGGCCCATGTCGCGGGCGCGCTCCACTACCTTGACCGCATTGGCCTTCGGCAATTCCAGCGCCAGCAACAGGCCGCGGCCACGGACCTCGCCCAGGTCGTATTTCACCGACAGGCGCCGCAGGCCGCCGGCCAATTGAATGCTGCGCTCGTCCACCGTCCGCAGGAATGCCGGCTTGCTGATCTCATCCACAACGGCGCAACCCACCGCAGTCATAAGCGGGTTGCCGTTGAAGGTGCCGCCCTGGTCGCCCGCCTCGAAGCAGCACACCTCGTCCCGCGCCAGGAGGGCGGCGAGCGGCACGCCGCCGCCGAGCCCTTTGCCCAGGGTCATGATGTCCGGCTGGATGCCCGCCGGCTGGAAGGCGAACATCTTGCCGGTACGGCCCACGCCCGTCTGCACCTCGTCCAGGATCAAAAGCACACCGCGGGACGCGGTGAGTGCGCGCAGCTCCTTGAGGTACCTGTCGGTGGCCGAGAACACCCCGGCCTCGCCCTGGATCGGCTCGATCATCACCGCCACCGTGTTATCGGTGATGGCGGCCTCGATGGCCGCCATGTCGTTGAGCGGCACTTTGGTGAAGCCTTCGACCTTGGGCGGGAACAGCGTCTCCCACTGCGGTTTGCCTGACGCCGCCATGCAGGCCAGCGTGCGGCCATGAAAGCCGTGCTCCAGCGTAATGATTCCATTGGCGCCGTTCTTGCGCGTGGCGCCCCACTTGCGGGCGAGCTTGATGGCGCCTTCGTTGGCCTCGGCGCCGCTGTTGGCGAAGAACACCTTGTCCAGGCCGCTGTGCACCGCGAGCTTGTCGGCGAGGCGCATCATCGGCTCGTTGTAGAAGGCCGGGCTGCAGTTGATGAGCTTGGACGCCTGGTACACCAGGGCGCCGGTCACCACCGGTGAGCAATGCCCGAGGCAATTCACTGCCCAGCCCTGGACGAAGTCGAGATAGCGCTTGCCCGCATGGTCCGTCAGCCACGAACCGCGGCCCGACACGAACAGGATGTCGGGACGGGTCGTGATCTCCATCAACGAAGTGGACGGAGAAAATGCGGGATCGGGCAGAAGCTGCGAAAGGGCGGCCATCGAACTCTCCTGAAGTGAGGAAGTGAGAAAGCCCGCCGGCGCAAAGAAAAACCCCCGCCGACGAGCGTCTGGCGGGGGTTTGAAGCTGATTGAGGTGCTGTGATCTACAGCGCGCGCAAAAGCCCGTCCCCGCCGGTGGCATGGCGGTGACGTCGGATGGTCGAAAAGGCGGTTGCGGCGAAAATCATGGCCGCTGCTCTAAAACGTTCGCGCGAACCTGTCAATATCAGCTTATGGATTCCGGGCGAGGACTCCCGGCGCGGTCGCGCGATATGCTCTCGGTACAGATCCGGGGGTTACAGATGAAACACGCAAAGACCATTGCTCTCCTTGCCGCCTGCGCGGCCACCAGCGCCATGGCGCAAACACCGCCGCAGCCTCTGGCCATGCCGCCCGCCATCGAAGCGCCGCGGGATGTGGCCTACCCCGGCACCATCACCCTTCAGGTGGACGCCACCGACCTCAACCGTCACATCTTCCGTGTGAAAGAGCGCATCCCGGTGCGTGGCGGCGACATCACCCTGCTGTATCCCAAGTGGCTGCCCGGCAACCACTCGCCCACCGGCCGTATCGACGCGGTGTCGGGACTGATCATCACCGCCAACGGTAAACGGGTCGAATGGGTCCGCGATACGGTGGATGTGTTCGCCTTCCATGTAGATGTGCCATCGGGCGCGTCCGCGCTCGACGTGGAATTCCAGTTCCTGACCTCCGGCACCGGCAACGAAGGGCGCGTGGTCATGACGCCGGAGATGCTGAACCTGCAGTGGAATGCGGTGGCGCTGTATCCGGCCGGGCATTTCACCCGCCAGATCAATGTGGCGGCCAGTGTGACCTTGCCCAAGGACTGGCAGTTCGCCACGGCGCTGGAGACCGAATCTACCGCCGGAGCCACCACCATCTTCAAGCCGGTGCCGTTCGAGACCCTGGTGGATTCGCCCATGTTCGCTGGGCGCTATTTCAAGCGCGTGGACTTGGGCGAAACCGGCGGCGCGCCGGTGCGTCTCAATATCGTCGCCGACAGCCCCGACCTGCTGGAGGCCAAGCCCGAGCATATCGAGGCCCACAAGAACCTTGTGACGCAGATGTACAAGCTGTTCGGGTCACACCATTACGATCACTACGACCTGCTGCTGGCGCTGTCAGACAAACTTGGCGGCATCGGTCTGGAGCATCACCGGTCCAGCGAGAACGGTACGCTTCCGACCTATTTCACCGAATGGGACAAGACCGCGCCGGCCCGCAACCTGCTGCCCCATGAGTTCAGCCACTCCTGGAACGGCAAGTTCCGCCGCCCCGCGGATTTGTGGACGCCGAGTTTCAACGTTCCCATGCGCGGGAGTCTGCTGTGGGTCTACGAAGGCCAGACGCAGTACTGGGGCTTTGTGATCGCCGCCCGCTCCGGGCTGATCTCGAAGCAGCAGGCCCTGGAAGCCTTCGCCGCCACGGCGGCGACCTACGATTACCGCATCGGCCGCGAATGGAAGACATTGGCCGACACCACCAACGACCCCGTTGCCGCCATGCGCCGGTCCATCCCATGGACCACCTGGCAGCGGAGCGAGGACTATTACTCCGAGGGTCAGTTGGTGTGGCTGGATGTGGATACGCTGCTGCGCGAGTTGTCGGGCGGCAAGAAATCCCTCGACGATTTCGCCAAGGCTTTCTACGGAGTCGAGAACGGCAGCTATGTGCCTGTGACCTACACATTCAATGACGTCGTGCGGGTCTTGAACGGCGTGCAACGCCATGACTGGGCCAAGTTCCTGCGCGCGCGCCTCGAGAGCCACGGCCCCGGGGCGCCGCTCGATGGCGTCAAGCGCGGCGGCTACAAATTGGTCTATACCGATACGCCGACCGGCTACTTCAAGGACGTGGAGACCCGCGCCAAGAACACCAACCTCACCTATTCGCTGGGCCTGGTTCTCGGCCGCGAAGGCCGGGTGACGGATGTGCGCTGGGGAGGTCCCGCCCATGACGCCGGCCTCTCGGTGGGTACGCAGATCATTGCCGTCAACGGCACCGCTTACGACGCTGACAAATTGAAGACGGCCATCAAGACCGCCAAAACCGACACCAACCCGTTAGCGCTGTTGATCAAGTCGGGGGACGCCTACGCCACCGTCGAGATCAATTACCACGACGGCCTGCGCTATCCGCGGTTCGATCGGGACGAGTCTGTTCCGGCAAGGCTCGACGAAATTCTCGCGGCTAAGTAAAGCGCGCGCGGATCAATTCAAAGGCCGCGCGCTGCCCCAGGGCTTCGCCGCCGGCCGGGCGGCCAGGGCGGTCGCCAGGATTCCAGGCGTAGAGGTCGAGGTGGGCCCAGGACACGTGCGTGTCCTTGGGCCGGGCGAATTCCTTAAGGAACAGGGCGGCGGTGATGGCGCCGGCGAACGGTGAATCGCCGGCATTGTTGATATCCGCCACCTTGCTGTCGAGCATGCGCCGGTACGGTTGCCACAGCGGCAGGCGCCACAGCGGATCAAAGGTTTTTTCCGCCGCCGCCAGCATATCGGCGACAAGGGCCTCATCGTCCGAAAACAGCGCCGGCAGCTCCGGACCCAGCGCCGAGCGCGCTGCGCCGGTCAATGTGGCGCAGTCGATCATCAGTGCGGGTGATTCGGAGATCGCTTCGGTCAGGGCGTCGCCGAGAACCAAACGGCCTTCGGCATCAGTGTTGCCGATCTCCACCGTCATGCCCTTTCGGGTGCGCAGCACATCGCCGGGGCGGAAAGCGTTACCCGCAACGGCGTTTTCAACAGCGGGGATCAGCACACGCAAGCGCACAGGAAGCGCAGCCTGCATGATCATCTGGGCGAGGCCCAGCACCGTGGCGGCGCCGCCCATGTCTTTTTTCATGAGCGCCATGGCGCTGGCGGGCTTGAGATCTAGGCCGCCGGTATCGAAGCAGACGCCCTTGCCCACCAGCGTGACTTTCGGCGCGGTGGCGTTGCCCCAGGAGAAATCGATCAGCCGCGGCGGACAGGTGCTGGCGCGGCCCACCGCGTGGATCATGGGGTAATTGGCGGCGAGCAGCTCGTCGCCGGTGATGACCTTGAATGTGGCGCCGCAAGCTTCCGCCAGGTCGTGCGCCGCCTTTTCCAGGGCGTCCGGTAGCATGTCGTTGGCAGGCGTATTGACCAGGTCGCGGGTGAGTGCGGCGCCCGCCACCGCTTGCTCGACATAGGCGCGGTCGCAGCCTTCCGGCCATTGCAGGCGGGCCCGTTCCGGCGCCGGCTCGCTTTTGTATTTTGAGAAACTGTAGCCGCCCAATCCCCAGGCGAGCGCGGCCCAGGTCGGGAATTGCGCCATGGCCCCT
This sequence comes from Fidelibacterota bacterium, assembly GCA_947470105.1. Lineage (GTDB taxonomy): Bacteria > Pseudomonadota > Alphaproteobacteria > Rhodospirillales > Rhodospirillaceae > SHVO01. The sequence continues at coordinate 36,234 of CANISR010000006.1, forward strand.
ACCGCCTCAGCAATGCGGTACAAACCCTTGGGCAGTGATTTGGCGAGCGTACCTGTAACCCAGGGGTCGTCGCCTTTGCCGAGGCCTAGTACCACAGCGGCCACCGCGCCGGTGGCGTCGGCGATGACACTGACCGATCCGGCATCGGCCCGGAAGCCTGTGGCGGCGAGCCACGCTTTGACCGCCGCGCTTTGGGTTCCGACAAATGACTCAAGCCGGTCGGCCGTCACCGCGTAAATCGGTACGGCAGACGCGCCCGGTTCGACCAAAAGATTACTGAGAGAGAATGTCACGAGGCGGAGAATAGCGAGATAAATTGGCGAAGGGTATGGCGGACAGGGCGGGTTGGAAGCAGGTGGGCCGGACCGACTTCCGCCTTGGTGGGCGGTTTGGCGGCAGGAGCTTGCGGCGCGCCTGCCGGCGGGGCCTCCATCAGCCCATTCTGGACATAGTACCGGTCGGCGCCCTTGAGAATCGGCACGCCGACGTCCTGGGCCGCCAGGCTTTTGTCCATGAACTGACCGCGCGGGTGCCCGGCCTTGAACAGCGGCGCGTTGCGTTCGTGCCAGATGGCCCGGACGATGCCGTAAGCCAACTCCGGGTCCATGGTGCTGCGGCCGACGAGGACCGAGCCCACGTCGATGGTCTCCACCGGCGGCTGGTTCGCGCCGTAGGTGCCGCCGGGAATGACGCCCCTGCTGTAGAACGGAAACACCTGCGCCAGCTTATCCGCCGCGGGACCCGCGATGGGGACCAGGCGGATTGGAATGCGCGCCGCCAGATCCTCCAGGGCCAACACCGGCGCGCCGCTGACCACGAACACGGCATCGACCGTATTCTTGGTGAGCGCGTCGTTGGTGACGGTGAAGTCCAGGTACTTCATCTGCACCGAGTCCCACTTCACCGCGAAGGCCGAGAGAATGAGCTTTGCCGTGGCGGCGGTGGCGGAATTCTCAGCACCCATGGCCACGCGTTTGCCCTTGAGGTCAGTGACCGCTTTGATGGGCGAATCCGCGCGGACGATGAGATGGATGTTTTCAGGATACAGCCGGGCGATGAGCCGGAGGTTATCCATGGGCTCTTCATTGGCGAAGGCGCCGGCGCCCCGGTACGCCCAGGCGGTGACATCGGCCTGGGACAAGGCGAGATCGAGATCGCCGCGGGCGATGGCCCGCAGGTTGTCGGCGGCATTGGCCGTGGTTTGGGCGACGGCGATCAGGCCGGGTACCCCGCAACTGCCGCCGCGGTCGCATTCCCGGGACCCCGGCGGATTGGAAATGGCGTTTGCGATGAGGCCGCCGAAGGGAAAGTCCGTGGCGCCGGTGGGGCCGGCGCCGATGCGGATGACCTTGGTGGTATCCTTGTCCTGGGCCACCGCGGCGGCGCCGATCGTCGTGCTGAGCACGCCTGCCAGTGTCGTTCCGAGCGCGCAGACGACCGCGACTCGGGACACTTTCACGATGCCGGCGACCAAAAAGCGCGGGAACACAGCCGATCCTTCCTCGGGCATTCTGCTCAGCCTTTTGATCCTGAAGCGGATTATGCGTGCATATCATATTCAGCGCGGATGAGGTTATTTTCGTTCCTGTCACGCTGCGATTGCGCGACGCTGTGGCCGCTGTTCAACACTCGCACCAAACGCGGACACAAATCCGCCGTAAAAAGGAATTGAGATGCTCGATATCCGCCAGATCCCGGTGCTTTCGGACAACTTCATCTACCTTGTCCGCGAACCGGCGTCCGGCACCGTCGCGGCGGTCGATCCCGCCGTGGCAGAGCCCGTGCTGGCCGAAGCGGCGCGTCTCGGCTGGGCCATCACGCATATCCTCAACACCCATCATCACGGCGATCACGTGGGCGGCAACTTGGCGATCAAGGCCGCCACCGGCTGCACAATCGTCGGACCCGGGCCGGATGCGGCGCGTATCCCCGGAATCGATGTCCACGTGGGCGACGGCGACACCTACGACCTGGGTGCAGAACGGGCGGAGGTATTCTTCGTCCCCGGCCACACCCGCGGCCATATCGCCTATTGGTTCAAAGACTCTCAGGCGTTGTTCTGCGGCGACACCTTATTCTCCATAGGGTGCGGGCGGCTGTTCGAGGGCACGCCGGCGCAAATGTGGACCAGCCTCAAACGCTTCCGTGATCTTCCGCCCGAAACGCGCGTTTACTGCGCCCACGAATACACCCAGAGCAACATCCGCTTTGCCGTAACCGTGGAACCCGACAACATGGCCCTTCGCGCGCGTGAGGCCGAAGTCGCGAACCTGCGCGCCCATGGCAAGCCCACGGTGCCGTCGACCATCGGGATGGAGCGCGCCGCCAATCCCTTCATGCGCGCCGATGAAGCCGGCGTCGCCGCCGCGGTGGGCCTCAAGGGCCATGACCCGGTCGCGGTGTTCGCTGAAGTGCGCCGGCGCAAGGACAGCTTCTAGCAAACTGCTTCTAGCAACCGGTGCCAAAGCCACGCCGGATGAATTCCAGTTCGCACACCATGCGGCGCGCCGCCTCCGGCGGGACGGCTTGCGTCTCCACCTGGGACCGGCGAACATACAGGCGGATTTTCCAGCCGCGGTAATCCACCCGCTTCGCCAGATCGAAATGCCGGTCCAGGGCGGCTTCAAGCATCGGCCGGGGAATCAGGTCTTCCTGGTAAACCACCGCGCCGTAACCGGATGCGATCCAGTCCGCCAGAATGGCGTCCGACCACAGCGATTCATTGCGCAAGGCCCTCACCGTGGCAGCTTGCTCTTCAGGTGCCAGACCGGCGCGAACTTCGCGGTAGCTTTGCCAAAGGTTGAGACTCTGCGGCGGAAGAACGTGCCCGGAGAGCGCCACGGCGTACGTGATGGACGGCAGATTGTGCAAAACTAGGACCGGAACGCCCGGCGGCAGCCCCTGTTCGATGTCGCGCGCCAGAAGTTTCATCTCGTCCATTTCCTGAATCGGACGGACCTGGCGCAGCATGGGGGCCGGAAACGATGTGAAGCCCTCAATGATCGCGGGCGCGGAGGAAATCACGGCCGCCGGCGCGAACACATTCAGCATAATGGCGGCGGCGCAAACCGGTAGAACGCCGTCCAGCGGCCGGAGATTTCTGCGCTCCCGCGCCGCCCAGATCGCCGCGAAAGTGAGCCCGCCGCCTAGCGCGCCGATGCCGACGAAATAGTTGGTGTACGTCAGGATGCAGGTCGCGCAATACCCGACCGATCCCAGATAGTGAGTCGCCGCAAGGAACAGGAACACGGCGGGGGCCAGCAGCCAGAACCGCACCCTTCCCCGCAGGAAGAACAACGCAGATGCCGCAAGAATTGTGCCGAGGTACGGCAGCAGGAAAGCATTATACGGGTCCTGCCACGACAGCCGCCCAAGTTCCAATGCCCAGGACAGCGGCGTATTCGTCGTCGCCAAAATCATTTCGAAGTCCGGCGGCAGCCATCCCAAACTCCGCAAAATAGGCGTAAGGACGGGCAGCCGCACCGCATAGGCGCCGAGTTTGTCCGGAAATGCGCCAAGAATAACGGCGCTCAGCGCAGCAGACGCCGCCGCGAGCAGGAGTGCGTGAAACAGCCGCCGGCGGGCCACTGCCAGGATATAGATCGGCGCCAGTATGACGACGGCGAGAATCATATTCTGGCGATAGAAGTAGAGCAGCGCCAATACCGCGCCCAGCAGCAGCGAAACCGCGACACTTGGGCGTTCGCGGCCGAGCAGCACCAGCCAGACCGCCGCCAGCAGCAGCAGCGCCACCGACGATAACGGCGTGGCAGTCGCGAAATAGTAAGTGGTTGCGGGTGTGGCGAGGTACAGCAGAACGGCCAAGGCCGAGGCCGTTGGATTGCCGGTGAGTTTGCGGCAACAGGCGAACAGAACGCCGCCGCTGAGCGCTCCGAGAACGAGGGAAGCGATCCGACCGGTCACCAAGCCGAACCCAAACACCGCCTGTGTCAGGCCAAGCTGATAAAAGTACAGCGGCATGTACCAGGTGGCGTCGGCATCGCTGTAGGGCGCCACCAGGCCTTTGATGTACCACCAGGACTTGGCCACATAGGTGACTTCGTCACTCCAAGTGCGGCCACGCACAACGGCGTAGGTACCGAGCGCAATGTAAAACAATGCGGCCGCTGCGAGGATCACCGCCGGCCATTGCCATGGATGCGGCCGGGCGGGCGAAGGTGGGGGGAGTGAGGATGCGGCCACGCTCACGGCAGCTTCAACAGCCTAATGCCGCCCCCCGCGCCCGCTCACGGCGTCGGAACGCCCGTGGCCCGTAGGCCGCAAGCGGTCGTCATGTCGGTGACAACACCCGCCTTGGTATTGAGCACGAGGTGCTGCAGGAAGCCGGTGAAGGGAGCATCCGCCTTGATGACATAATGGTACATGCCATCGCCCGGCGTGACCCCCGCTTGGGTTTCAAACACCGCGACCGGAACCACCGCCTGGCTATTTGGCGCGATGTTGGCGGCGGTGTAGGTGCCGAGCTTGGTACCGTTACGCGCGTCATAAAGACTCAGCAGCGGCCCGTTCAGGGCCGTTGTTCCGGTATTGTTGATCACCACCTGGCTGGGATAGTCGGCGTTCAGCAATGACGAGTGCACACCCCCCAGCTTCATGGGATCGGCGGTGACGGCGGTGGAGCATGTGCTGAGGTTGGTCAGCGTACCGTTGCTGGAGCGCCACAGCACGTGCTGGAGAAAGCCGGAGAATTTCGCTTCCACCGAGGCTGAGTAATACGTCGGCTTGGTCGCGCCGGCCGGGAGAGCGCTCTCGATATCGCCGATGAAATATTGCTGCTCTGCGCCGCCCGGAACGCTGGGGCTGGTCCACTGTCCCAACGACTGACCGGAAACCGAATCATACAGTGAGACTGTCGCCGTGCCTGCCGTCGTGCCGGTGTTGTAAAGCCGCAGGAAGGACTGCGAACCGGTTTCCGCGGTGGAGAAAATAAGGCTTGGGTAGAGCGTCGACGCGATGGTCGAGGCCGGATTGCCCGTGAGCGAACAGGCCGTGGTCATATCGGTGATGACGCCCGCGCGCACATTGCTGACCAGGTGCTGCAGGAAGCCGTTGAACTGAGGCAAGGGTTCGATTTTGACGATGTAGTGCGGCACCGTCGATGCTGGAGTGATCCCAGCGCCCTCCTCGATCTGGCTCATGCGCAGCACAAGCCGGCCGTTGGCGGGGATCGAGAGGATCGAATAGGTCCCGAGTCTTACGTTGGTGCTCGCGTTATAGACTCCCAGCACCGTGCCGGCCGCGGTGAGACCGGAGTTGTTGACCACAATGGAGCTGGGATACGAGGCATCGAATGTCGATGCGTGCACATTCGCCAGCTTGGAGCCGTCGATCGTCACCCCAACGTTGCACGTGCTGAGATTGGTGAGGGTTTCGTCGCTCGACCGCCACAGCACATGTTGGAAATACCCATTTATGGGGGCATCGACCGCGATGTCGTAATAGTCGGGCTTGGCGGACGCCGGCCCCAGACCGAGATTGGCCTCGATGTCGCCGATAAAGTACTGCGGCGCCGTGCCTGGCGCGATGCTGGGGGATGTCCAGCGGCCGATGGACTGACCGGTGGTGGGATTGTAGAGCGTCACCGTCGCCGCTGCGGCTGCGGTCCCGGTATTGTACAGGCGTAGGAATGACCGCGACGCCGGCTGCGCCGACGAGAACACCGCGCCGACGCGCACGATCGGCACAAACACCGCGGTCAAGGTCGTATCGGTGTCGAATAACGCCGTGCAGTTAGCCGTGCCGGTACAGTTGGCGCCGCTCCAGCCCCGGAAAGCATACCCCTGAGCCGGCGTCGCCGTGATCGTGGCCCGGTTGAGAACCCCGAAAGGAAACGTCCAGGCACAGGCCGCGACATCGCAGGTCTGCACGGGCGCCGCACCTGGTCCGCCGGATACTACCGTCGACACCGTGCCGCCGACGGAAACCACGTTCAATTTCGTGGTCCTGGTATTGAAGGTCGCCGTGACCGTTTTATCGGCATCCATGGTCACCACGCAGGTTGGTGAGGTCCCGGTGCAAGCGCCGGACCAGCCGGCGAACTCCGACGCGGCGATGGGCGCCGCAGTCAACGTCACTGTCGACTTGGCCGCGCGCACCGGCCCGCCGATGGGATTCTGATTCACGATGCCGGTGGAAGTGCCGTTCGTCGTAATGGTCAGCGTATAGGTCGCAGGACCTTGATTGAGGTCGGACGAATTCCCCGAACCGCCGTCAGGGGTGGTGGGGGTGTCTGATGGCGTATCGGCAGGGCGGTCCGGAACTTGAAGGTCGGTGGCTTGCGCCAGAGCTGTTTCGGCCGCCTGGGCAAGACCCCACACGCCGGGCTCCGCCCGCAGCATCACACTGCCTGCGCACATCGCCACCAGTGCGAAACACCACACCGCGAGCGTTCCGCTCTGCGACCGCAGCAACGCACCGGCCCGGCGCGGCGCCATGATCATGGCCGCCGCAAAAGTCCCCCAAATCCGCATCTTCTAGCCCCCCTAGTCAGCGCTCCGCTTCGCGGATGGCCTTATCTGTCGGCACCCTATCGCAGCAGTTGAAGGGAGGCGTATTACTTTTTACGAAAAGCCGCGAGGGTTGTACGAAACCTCAAGGAATGGGTGCTTTCCCTCATTTGATTCAATATGAGGTGGTGCGGGATCGCGCTAATTTAGCGCCGGATTCGGCCGGGAGTTGCGAGTCGCCGTCATGAACGAGTCTCTACTGATTTCTTCGTATATGGCCCGCCTCGAGTACACCGGGGCGCAAACGCCGAGTCTGGCGATGCTCGCGGAATTGCATCGCCTGCACCCGTCAACAATCCCCTTCGAGAATTTAGATCCTTTCCTCGGCCGGCCGGTGGACATCACTCCGACCGCCGTCGCCGCGAAACTCATCAACGGGCGTCGCGGCGGTTATTGCTTCGAGCAGAATAGTCTCTTTCACGATGTCCTGGCGGACCTTGGCTTTTCCGTGAGCCCGCGCGCCGGTCGCGTGATCTGGAACGCTGGGCCCGACGCGCCGCGCAGCGCACTCACACACCGCATTACCAAGGTCTCGTTGCCGGAAGGCGACTATCTCGCCGACGTGGGTTTCGGCGGCCAGAACCCGACGGCGCCATTGCTGCTCGCACCCGACATCGAGCAGCGCACGCCACATGGCCGCTTCCGCTTCGTGGTGAAAGATGGGATTTTCGAATTGCAGATCCGCACCTCCGACGGCTGGCGCGGCATGTATCGCTTCGCCGATGAGATTCAGGGCGCGGCGGACTTCGAAGTGGCCAACTGGTTCAGCTCGACGCACCCGCGGTCCCGGTTCCGCAACAACCTGGTGGGCGCCCGCGTGGTCGGCGACAGCCGCGTCAATCTTTTGAATACGGCCGTAACCGTGTGGCCCAAGGACGGGCCCAGCGAGACGCGCACGCTCGCCGGGCCCGACGATCTTGAACACTTGCTCACGGAAACCTACGGCCTGACGCTGCCGGCGGACCCGAGAACGATCTGGGAGAAGATCCCCCAGGCCTAGAGCATTTTCCGGCGAAGTGTGAGCGGTTCGCCTCAGAAAATGCGACCAAAAGCAAAACGACCAGACCTATATCCGATCAGATTTGATCGGATATAGGTCTAGTACATATGCTGGCCGCCGTTGATGGATAGGGTCGCACCCGTGATGAAGTCGGCGTCGTCGGCCACCAGGAACATCACGCCACGGGCAATGTCCTCGGCGTGGCCGAGGCGGCCCACCGGAATCTTGGCGATGATCTTTTCAAGCACAGGCGGCGGCACAGCGCGCACCATGTCGGTGTCCACATAGCCGGGCGCTATGGCGTTGACGGTAACCCCCTTGTTGGCGCCTTCCTGGGCCAGCGCCTTGGTGAAGCCGTGAATGCCCGACTTGGCGGCGGCGTAGTTGACCTGACCGTACTGGCCGGCCTGACCGTTGATGGAACCAACGTTGACGATCCGCCCGAAGGAGCGCTCGCGCATACCGTCGATGACCGCGCGGCAGGTGTTGAAGCAGCCGCCGAGATTGGTATCGATCACCGCCGCCCACTGGTCCGCGCCCATTTTGTGCAGGGTGCCGTCGCGGGTAATGCCGGCGTTGTTGACCAGGATATCCACCGGCCCAAGTTCTTTGGCGACCTTCTCAAGCCCGGCTTTGCAGGCGTCGAAGCTGGAGACGTCGAATTTATAAGTGGGGATGCCGGTTTCGGCGGTGAACGCCTTGGCGGCCTCGTCATTGCCGCTGTAATTGGCCGCGACCTTATGGCCCGCGTTTTTCAAGGCGATGGAGATCGCCTTGCCGATGCCTCGTGTACCGCCGGTCACCACTGCCACGCGTGCTGCCATATCCGCCTCCGCTCAGATGATTGTTTTCGGGCATCGCATGTTGCTTTCCAATCATAGAGGCCGCCACACAGCATAGCCAAGCAACCAACCACAGAAATTCAACTTGTTTGGTGCCGCACTGCATCATTAAGGAAGGGCGATGGACTCCGCAGCCCCCCAGCACGCGCCAGGAACTCCCACCGGCGCACCGCCCTTCACGGAAGAGATCGGCGCGACCTTGCGCCTGACCCTCCCCTTGGCAGGCGGGTTTCTATGCCATGTGGGAATGGGCCTCACCGACACCATCCTCCTGGGCGGGCTGGGACGGGATGCCTTGGCGGCGGGCGGCCTCGCGGTCGCGGTGTTTTCCACCCTGACCATGGTGCTGCAAGGCTTTGTCGCCGGAATCGGCATTCTTGTGGCCCACGCCCAGGGTGGGCGGAAGCCCGGGGATATTCCGCCGGTCCTGCGCGCCGGATTCCTGCTTGCCACCTTGGCGGCCGCGCCCCTCATGATCATCCTGGTGTGGATCGAGCCCCTGCTCCTGGCCATCGGCGAGCCGCCGGAGCTGGCCCGCAGCGTGGCCGCCTACGACCTCATTCTCATGTTCGGCGTACTGCCGTCGCTATGGCTGGCGGCCCAGCGGTCCTATCTCACTGCCATGCACCGCCCGCGCGTGGTCATGGTGATCTCCATCGTCGCCTTGCTGGCCAACGGGTTTCTCAATTACGGGCTTATGCACGGCGTCTGGGGCTTACCCGCCATGGGCTACCTCGGCTCCGCTACCGCCACCATGCTGGTGCTCTGGGGTATGTTCGCGGCCACGACAGTCTTCATGGGCCGCGAGGGCCTCACGGCCGCTGTCAGCGGCCCCCTCAAGTGGCCCGTCGTCAAGGAACTGGCGAGCCTGGGGTGGCCCATCGCCGGAACCTACGCCGTGGAAATCATGCTTTTCACCGCCGGCGCCTTGATGATGGGCGTGCTCGGCCCGGCCTCACTGGCGGCCCACCAGGTTTCCATCAGCGTGGCCTCGACCACGTTCATGGTGCCGCTGTCGGCAGCCCAGGCCGCCAATGTGCGCGTCGGGTATCACATGGGCGCAGGCCATCCCATCGCCGCGCGCCAAGCCGGCCACGCGGCCTTTGTCCTCGGCGTCGGCTTTATGGCTGTCATGGCGGTGATCATGTTGGTGGCGCCGCATCAGATCGCGGCGCTGTTCAATCTCGATCCCGGCACCACGGCGGGCGCGGAGGTGGTCGGCATCGTGATCCACCTGCTCGCCATCTCCGCCGCCTTCCAGGTCTTCGACGGCGCCCAGACCATCGCGGCGGGCGCTTTGCGCGGCCTCAAGGACACGCGCGTTCCGCTGCTGCTCGCAGGATTCAGCTATTGGGGCGTGGGCTTTCCGGTGGCGTGGATTCTAGGCTTCCCGCTCGGCCTTGGCGCCAGCGGCATATGGTGGGGTCTGGCCGTAGGACTCGCCGTGGCGGCACTGGCTCTCGGCTGGCGGTTCGAGCGGCTAAGCCGGCGCATACTCCGCACAGCTCTTTAGCCGCAAACGGGCGCGCACCGCGCGCCCGTTTGAGCAGCGAGCTAAGGACGCTCGACACACATAGCTATTCCCATTCCACCGCCGATGCACAGGGTGACGAGACCCTTCTTGGCATCGCGCTTTTGCATTTCGTGCAGCAGGGTCACCAGCACGCGCGCGCCCGAAGCGCCGATGGGATGGCCGAGCGCAATGGCGCCGCCGTTGACGTTCACCTTTGCCGGATCAAGACCGAGATCCTTGCACACCGCGAGCGACTGCGACGCGAAGGCTTCGTTGGCTTCGATCAGATCAAGGTCGGACGCCTTCCAGCCTGCCTTCTCCAGCGCCTTCTTCGATGCCGGCACCGGGCCGACGCCCATGATCGACGGGTCCACGCCTGCCTGCGCCCATGACGCGATTCGCGCCAGCGGCGTCAGGCCACGGCGCTTGGCTTCATCCGCAGACATCACCACCACCGCGGCGGCGCCGTCGTTGAGGCCCGAGGCATTGCCCGCGGTCACCGTGCCGTCCTTGGAGAACGCCGGCTTGAGTTTGCCGAGCGCGTCTGCGGTGGTTCCGGCGCGGGGATATTCGTCGGTGTCGAATTGCTTCTGTTCGCGCTTCACCGTGATCGTCACCGGCACGATCTCGTCCTTGAACTTGCCGGCCTTCATCGCCGCTTCCGCCTTGATTTGCGATCCGGCGGCGAATTCATCCTGACTGGCGCGGGTGAGCTGCCACTGGGTGGCGACGTTCTCCGCCGTGGTGCCCATGTGATAGTTGTTGAACACATCCCACAGGCCATCGTTGATCATCGTGTCGACCATCGACGCATTGCCCATCTTGGTGCCGTTGCGCAGGTGCATGGCGTGGGGCGACTGGCTCATGCTCTCCTGGCCGCCGGCGACGACGATGGTGCTGTCGCCGTTGCCGATGGCCTGGGCCGCGAGCGCCACAGCCTTCAGGCCCGAGCCGCACACATGATTGATGGTCATGGCCGCGGACTCTTTCGGAACGCCGGCCTTGAGCGCGGCCTGGCGCGCAGGGTTCATGCCCGCACCGGCCGTCAGCACGTTGCCCATCACCACTTCTGAAACGTCTTCAGGATTGACGCTGGAGCGCTTGAGCGCCTCGGCGATCACGACCTGGCCCAGCTCCGCGGCGCTGACTCCCGCCAGCGCGCCGTTGAAGGCACCAATGGCGGTGCGGCAGGCTCCGGTGATGACGATGTCGGTCATGGAGAGGCTCCTCGAATGTGTGTGGTTGGGTGCCATCCGCACCAAGGCCGTTGTAGGCCTGGGGCCCAGGCCACGCAAGGCCGATATTAGTGTTTAATTATAATGACTTATGTGTTGTTTGCCGGGGCCGCCAGCCACGCCGTGAGAGGCTTATAGACCTGTTCCGCAGCTCCGCCCGCGGCGACCATGCCGATATGACCGAGGTTCACCGTCCTGGCTGCGGCGCCGGGAATTGCCGCCACCAGCGCCTGCGCGGACGCCGGCGGTACGATGCGGTCCTGCGCCGGAATAAAGGCCAGCGTCGGACAGGTAATCTTGCGCGGATCGATCAACTGGCCGTCAATTTTCCACGCTCCGCGCGCCGGCGCGCTTTCGCCGTACCAGTCGAACAGGCATTCCCGCGCCACCGGACCAGCCAGGGCAACACCATCATTGAGCCAATCCTCCAGGGCGACGAAGCGCTGCGCTTCGTCGGAGTCGGGGTGGAGCCGCGCAAAACGTCGGAATTTGCGCCCCACCAGGGTGGGGTCCAGGGACGCAAACATGGCTTGCAGCAGATCGACCGACGCCGTTCCCTCCGCTTCGAGCATCACGTCGATCATGGGCCGCGAAAACCCGAGCATCATGCGTGAGGTGTCGGCCTCGGCGGAAAAGTCCCAGGGCGCCGCCAGCAGAGCCAACGCCGAGACCAGATCGGGCCGCAACACCGCCGGCGCCACCGCCAGCGTCCCGCCCATGCAATATCCCACCAGGCGCGGCGCTTGGCCGGTGCGACGCTTGACCTCTTCCAATGCCGGAATCAGCACGCCGTTCACGTAGTCGGTGGTTGAAAACGCCTGTTCTGCGGGCCCGGGCGCGCCCCAATCGAGCAGGAACGCATGCACATGCTGCGCCGCCGCCCGCAGCAAACTGCGGTCGGCGGCGAGGTCGAGAATATAGGCCCGGTTGATGAGCGAGGGCACGAACAGGGCC
>CANISR010000007.1 GCA_947470105.1 Fidelibacterota bacterium
CGCATGGCGCCATTGGCCTCATCCGTGTCGGTCAGGTAGACGAAGAACTTCAGCACCTGGCGTTTGTCGAAATGCAGGGCAAAGGGCGGTGCGGTCTGGGGACCCATGGTCTCGGCCAGGTTAGACACGAAGATCTCGCCGTTCAGGCGATAGGCGCCGGGGCCGAAATAGGCGTCGGCGATGTCGACCATGAAGGGTTGAGCGAAGAACGCCGCCGTGGCCGGAAAATGCTCGGTGGGGAGGTGCTCACGGGTCAGGCGCAGATTGACGATATTGTCGTAGGCATCGACCGGCACACCGAGGACATGGCGGGCGGCGATCATGCGATCGAATTCCCGGTTGAGGGCCGTGAGCGTCTCGCCGGCGACAAATCCCGGGAAAATCGCGATGCCCCAGCGGCGCACGGCTTCCGCCACCTCGGTCGGGGCCCCAAGCCCCTGGCGGGTCACGGTCGCGATCGATAGCGATAGGTCAGCCGGCAGATATTCGGCTGCCGGAGGGGCCGGGAGGGCGTTCATCGGGACGTCCAAGGAAAGAGTAGGAGCAGTGTGCCAAGGTAAATCGTAGATATTGGCGCGCGGTTAACGCCGGACCGCCAACGGGGCCGGCCTTAAAGATTTGGTCACCGGCTTCGGGCAATCTCGCCGTGCGGCCGTATAAAATGCAAGCGCCGCCTGGACTTAGAGGACATCGTGACGGAAGCGCGCATCGTTGCCGAACTCGGCATCAACCATGACGGATCGGCCGCGGTCGCCCGCGACCTGATCGATGCCGCGGCCGCGGCCGGTGTCTGGGGCGTCAAATTTCAGTACCGCAACCTGGCGCGCGCCTATGCGTCCGACGCCCGTGAACTCGGCGACGAGATGCTGCAGAAGGAAATCCGCCGCAACTATCTCTCGCCGGAGACCATCCTCGATCTCGCAGCCCATGCCGCCAAAGCCGGCGTAAAGCCCGGCATCAGCTTCTTCATCCCCGAGGATATCGACGACTTCGCCGGCGACATCGCCCGGTTCGATTTCTTCAAGATCCCCTCGGTGGAATTCACCAACCTGCCGCTCATTACGCGGATTCAAAATCTCGGCAAGTGGGGCCTGATCTCCACCGGCGCCTATACCGAAGCCGCGATCCGCGACACCATCGCCCATCTTGATCGCGCCGCCTGGGTGCCGCTGCATTGCATTTCCAACTACCCGGTGGCGGTGGCCAACCCGAAGCTCGGCTATATCGCCCATTTACGCGGGCTGTGGGGCGGCCCGGTGGGCTATTCCAGCCACGACGAATACTGGGAAACCTGCCTCCTGGCCCTGCACCTCGGCGCCACGGTGATCGAGCGGCACATTACCTTCGACAAGGCAGCGAACGGTCTGGACCATTCCTCCAGTTCCACTCCGGATGAGTTCGCGAAACTGGTGCAGTTTGCGCAAGATATGGACATCATTGTCGCCGGTAGCGGCCCCCGCAATCCGAACCAGGGTGAATTGCTCAACCTGCAGAATCTCGGCCGTTCGTTCTATGCCGCGCGCGATATCGCGGCGGGCGAGCCGGTCGACGCCGACAAGCTTGTCCTGCGCGCGCCGCGCACAGGTCTCGGCCGCGAGGAGGCTGCGGTGCTCCTCGGCAAGCCTGCCGTGCAGGAGGTGAAGGCCGGTGCGGTCATCGATCGGGCGGTGTTCGCTAAAACGCCCGCACTTTCGTCCGCGGCGCTGGATTTTGCCCGGACCAAGAAGCTCTCGCTGCCGGTGCGGTTTCATGACCTCGCCAAGATGGAGGCCCTGGCCCCCCTTGGACGTTACGAATTCCACCTGTCATTCGGCGACGTCGCCGGGACTATCGACCTCGCGCCCATCAATGCACGCAACCAGTACAGCGTCCACCTGCCGGACTACGTGAGTCCTACTCAGCTTATGGACCCCTTCTCTCCGGCGGCGGACCACCGCGCCGAGAGCCTTAAAGTCCTTGACCGCACCTCCGACTTCACCAAAGCCCTGCAGGACCGCACCGGTGCGGAAACCGTCATCGTCGGCAGTTTCTCCGTGGTCCACGACGGGCTCGATGACTTCTTCCGCCGCTACGCCGATCTGTTCGGGACTTACCGCGCGCGCGGCGTCACCATCCTGCCGCAGTGGCTGCCGCCGGTGGCTTGGTACTTCGGCGGCGCGGTGCGGTTGCACGCCATGAACAATCTGGCGGATATTGAGGCCATCAAACGTCACCAACTGCCGATCTGCATGGACATCTGCCACCTGTGCATGGGCGATAAGGTCTTCGATTTCGACGCCGCCGCGGTGGTAAAGGATCTCGCCCCGCTGACGCGCCATGTCCATATTGCCGATGCCTTGGGATTTGATGGCGAAGGCGTCGCCTTCGGCGAAGGCGACCCGGAGAACCGCGCCGCCATCGCGGCTGCCTTGGCGTTCGATTGCGTGAAGGTCGTGGAGGTTTGGCAAGGCCACCTCCATGGCGGCGCCGGCTTCATCCAGGCCCTGACCGCGCTGGAGGCGCAGTTTAATGGCTAATGCCGGCAAGACCGCTTTCATCTTCGGCGTCACGGGTCAGGATGGCGCCCTGGTCGCCGCCGAACTGCTGCGCCAGGGTTGGACCGTCCACGGCGGCTCGCGCCGGGGTCATGTGAGCAAGCTCTGGCGGCTGGAAGAACTCGGCATCCTCGACAAGGTCAACCTCGTCAACGTCAACCTGCTCGAACCGTTTCAGATCGTCGAAGCCCTCACCAGCCTGCGGCCCGATCACATCTATCATTTCGCCGCCGAGAGTTTCGTCGCGGATTCCTTTCATCAACCCCACTCCGTCATCGCGACCAATGTGGTGGGTACACTCAATGTGCTCGAAACCATGCGGATTGCAGCACCCGGCGCGAAGCTGTTCTTCGCATCCAGCGCCGAGGTCTTCGGCGTGCCGCCTGCGACAGGATTTCTCGACGAAACCAGCGCACTCCAGCCCATCAATCCTTACGGCGTGTCCAAGCTCGCCGCGCAAAACCTGGTGAAGGTCTACCGCGAGCGTTACGGCATCCACGCCGCGTCCGGAATCATGTTCAATCACGAGAGCCCCCTGCGCGCACGCAACTTCGTGACACGCAAGATCAGCTACAACCTCGCGCGGCTAAAGCTTGCGGGCGGCCCGCCTATGAGCCTAGGCGCCCTCGACGCCGCGCGCGACTGGGGCGCGGCCGCGGACTATGCCCGCGCCATTCCTCTGACGCTGAACCTCGACGCCGCCGAGGACTTCGTCTTCGCCACCGGCCGCAAAACATCGGTGAAGCAATTCTTCGAGTATGCAGCCACCGCCGCCGGATATGATCCCGTGTTCGAAGGCCACGGCGTGGCGGAAACCTGCCGTGACCGCAAAACCGGCCAGGCCTTGGCCGCGGTATCGGAGAAATATTTCCGCCCCTTCGACACTCAACCCCTGGTCGGCAACCCTGCCAGACTCAAAGAGCGGACGGGCTTCGCCGGATCACGCGACGCAGCCGCCGTGGCCGAGGAGATGGTGGCGGCCGACTTGAAACGCAGAAAGGACGGAGCGATCCATGTTTGACGATGTGAAGGAACGGCTGCAGGGCTGCGTCTACACCATTTTTACGCCCTTCGATGCCGACGAGAAGGTGGATTACGCCGCCCTCGACCGCTACCTCGAGCACATGTACCGCACCGGCGCCCGCAAGTTCTACGCCATGGCGTACAACTCGCGCTATTCGCAGCTCACCCACCCGGAAATCCTGGAACTGAACGCCTTCTGCATCCGCAAGGTTAAGCAGCTCGATCCCGACAACATCGCCATTGTCGGCGACCCGATTCATTGCTCTACAAAAGAGACCATCGAATTTTCCCGTCACGCCAAGGATCACGGCGCCGACCTGGTGTCCCTGCTGGTACGCGAGAAGTATTTCAGCGACGACCAGATCATCGATCACTACGCCGATGTGGGCCGCGCCGCGCGTATCGGCATTTTGGTGCACGAAATGCCGTTTCTGTCGGGCATGAACGGCCTGCAGATGCATTGGCCGGCGTCCTTGTTCCTCGCCCTGCCCAAGGTGCCGGAGATCGTGGCGCTCAAGGAAGACGCCAAGGACTTCGAGATCACAAAACTGACCCTGACTCTGGAGCCGCGGATCCGGGTGGTGATCGCCGGCCGCAAGTCGGTTTTCATGGACTACCGCCCCTACGGCGCACGCGCCTACCTCAACGGCATCTCCATGCTCGACGCCCGTATCGGCGAAGCGTTTTGGGCGGCTTATGAAAGAGACGACAAGGCCAGGATCCAGTTCATCCTGGACAAGCTGGAGGCGCCGTTCTTCGACCGCTGCTGCGCCAAATACGGCTGGCACCGCACCAACAAAGCCCTGCTTCAAGCCGCGGGTTTCATGCATCGCCGCGACCGCATGCCGATGCCGCATTTGAGCGACGCGGACTATGCGCTGGTCGAGGATGTCCACCGCGAAGTCGCCGCCGCCGCGGCCACGCTGTTCGCATCATGAGCATTACCGCCTTCATCCCTGCCCGCTCCGGCTCCAAGCGGGTTCCCGGCAAGAACATCAAGCCACTCGCAGGAAAGCCGCTGGTGCTGTGGTCCCTCGATGCCTGTGTGCGGGCGCCAAGCGTCAGCCGCGTGATCTTTTCGACGGACTCCGAGCAATACTGGGACTTGGCCCGGCGTCATCTGGGGGAAGAAAAACTGACCTTGGATTTCCGCTCACCTGACGAAGCCGGCGACAAGGTCAAGATCTTCGATTATTTGCGCGGCGCCCACGGCAAGATTTTCTCAGGTAGCGACACCACCTTCCTGATGGGTCTGCCGACGGTACCTTTCCGCAGCACCAAGCATATCGAGGAAGCTATCTCCCTCCATCGCACCAGCCAAAAGCCGGTGTTCTCCGCCACCGAATACGGCTTTCCAGTTTCCTTTGCGTTCTACATGGAGAGCGACGGCACGTGGGCGCCGGTCGGCGCGGCCAACCCCATGGAAACCGGCAACACCCGCAGCCAGGACCAGCGCACCGCCTACCACCCCAATGGCGCGATCTACGTTCGCGCAGTGGCGGACCTCGCCAAGCCTGATCTCAAAACCCTCTATGACGGCGCCGTGGCCTATGTGATGGACAGGAACGCCTCGGTCGATATCGACAACGAAGCCGATTTTGCCATCGCCAGCGCCATGGTCGACGCCGGCCTCGTCGCATAGGCGCCGCATCGTATGCAGGCCGAAGCCATCGCCATCATCAACGCCGTCGAGCAGGCCTGCGACACCACGGCGCTCACCTATCGCGGCGTTTGCTACTGGCCGCTGATCCGGCTGCGCCTATGGACAGCGCTGATGCAGCGGATGGTGATCGGCAAGAAGACGGGCGAAGGAGATACCGTCTCCAACGCAGGGCCAAGCTTCACCACGGAGGCCGCCGCCGCGGCGGAGTTGATCGGTCCCCCGGCCCTCGGGCTGCTGCGCGGCGAAAATAGCGGCGCCGCCTTCGTGGCGAACCCTGACATCGTGTTTTTCGCCAGGCCGGAGGAGCATTCCGACAGGACCCCCGCGGGGATGTTCGCCAAGATCCTCGACAGCGTGATCGAACGGGCCCCGGGTCCGTGGGCCAAGATCGAACTGGCCGATCCGCGCACCATCGGATTTCGGCGCGCAACCCCCAGTCAGTTTCTTGACCTGTCGCGGGCACAGGCCGGAGTTGCTTTCGATCCGCCTGGAACCCTCGTCGGCTTCCCTGACGTTGCCGCCGCGGTCAATCGCGCCGGCGACGTGTCCTTGGACCAGGGGCGCATGCTCACGGACATGGGGAAGATCTTCTATTTCGCACGCATCTTCGAAAAACTGCTGCGCACCCTTGGTCCCAAGGCATTCATACATTCGGTTTACTATCATCCGGTTGGCATGGCCTGGATGCTGGCCTGCCGATGGGCGGGCGTAACATCAGTCGATCTCCAGCACGGCCGCCTGGGCCCGCACCACGGGCTTTACACCGACCTTATCGCCGCACCGCCGGACGGTTACGACCTCATGCCGGACCGCATCTGGTGCTGGGGGTCTAGGACCGCAGATGACATTGCGCGCCACAAGAACCTGCTGTGCCGGCGCCATGGTGGTTTTTCCGGCGGCAATGCCTGGCTCTACAAATGGCGCTACGGCGACGCGTCGGCGTTCACGCCATCCGACGCAGAGGCATTCCGGGCGCGGCTCGAGGGCTCGCGGGTCATCCTTGTGAGCCTCCAGCCCCTGGACACCCCCGTGTCGCCGCCGCTGCTGGAGGCCATGAAGGCTGCACCGCCCGACTGGATCTGGCTGCTGCGTCTGCACCCGCTGCGCCGCCATACGGCGCCGGAGATCGCTGCGCTGCTGGCGCGCAACGGCGTCACGCGGTTCGAAATGGAAAACGCCACCACATTCCCGCTGTTCACCTTGCTCCGCCTGGCGGACCATCATGTGACAGCGTTTTCCTCAGTGGTGGTGGAGGCCGCGGCCTTCGATCTGCGCACCAGCCTGACGGCGCCCGAGGGCGAGACCATCTTCGCGCCCGAGGTGGAGAACGACACGTGCCGCTATACACCCACGGGACCGGCATTGCTCGCGCATATCCACGATGTATTATCCGGAGAACGCACGCCCGTGCGCAGCGATTTCATCGACATGACCGATGGCGTTGTCGATCGCGCCTTCAGCACAGTATTGAATTCATGAACGCCCCCCTCATCCACATCGGCGACCATGTCATCGGACCGGGGCGCCCGGCCTTCGTCATCGCTGAAGCGGGGGTCAATCACAACGGTTCGGTGGATATTGCCCTGAAGTTGATCGACGCGGCGCATAGCGCAAAAGTCGACTGCGTTAAATTCCAGACTTTCAAGGCGGAACGCGTAGCCTCAGCCAACGCACCCAAGGCGGCTTATCAGTTGGAGGTCACCGACCCGAATGAATCCCAGGTCGCCATGCTCAAGGACCTTGAGCTGGACCACAGCGCTTATCCGGGCCTGATGGCGGCCTGCCGCAAGGCAGGCCTGACCTTCATGTCCACGCCCTACAACGAAGAGGACATCGCATTCCTGGTGAAGCTGGGCGTGCCTGCCCTCAAGCTGTCATCCATTCACGCGCCAGAACCGTCCACCTTGCGCGCGGCTGCCGCCCCAGGCCTGCCGGTGATCCTGTCCACGGGCATGTGCACCATGGACGAGGTCAAGCGCGCGGTGGAAGTGTTCCATGGCGCGGGCAACCGCAAACTCATTCTACTTCAGTGCACGTCCAACTATCCGTCCGCCACAGCCGACGCCAACTTGCGCGCCATGAACACCATGGGTGAGCAGTTGGGCGTGATGATGGGCTATTCCGACCACACCCAGAGCGACACAGCCTGTATCGCCGCCATTGCGCTGGGGGCGCGCGTGATCGAGAAACACTTCACCCTCGATAAGACCATGAAGGGCCCGGACCAGCCCACCTCCCTGGAACCGGCGGAGATGGCGCGCCTGATGGTCTGTATTCGCGAAGCGGAAGCCGCACTCGGCACCGGCGTTAAGGCGCCCCCGCCGAGCGAGGCTCGCAATATTCCGGGCGTGCGGCGCGGGATTGTCGCCCGCCGCGCGATCAAGCAGGGGGCGCGTATCACCGCCGAAGACCTCATCCTCAAACGGCCATTGTCGGAAATTGCGCCCTCGGCTTGGGATCAGGTCGTGGGGGCCGCCGCTGCCCGTGACGTCGCCGAGGGAGCCGCACTGGTGTGGGCCGACATCGCCGTATGAGGCTTTGCGGCTCGAAACCCGGCTCCATTAAGGCATTTTTGACGGGTCATTAAGTAGTGTGCGGTGCCCGACTCCGCCAGCACCATGCACCTTGAGGAACCGACAATGCCGGACACTGCTCCAGAGACCTTGCCGGTCCTGAACTGGCTTGAAGGCCGTCACGATGTGTATTCGCGTGAGGGCGCGGCGGATTTGCAGAGTTCGATCCACCGTGGCCTGATGAATACCTTCAAGGATGAAGCCGGCGCTGCGGCGTTCCTCGCCTCCGACCGCTCCCACTGGCGCCAGCAGGCGATCATCAAATCCCAATTCGTCATGGGCAAGACGTTCGCTGGTTCCATCCTCGAAATCGGCGCCGGCACCGGCTGGTGCTCCAGTCTTCTGTCCACCCTCGCCCAGGTCGACCGGGTGTACTGCTCGGACTACGATCGCACCGCGGTGGAAACCCTGATGCCGCAGGTGCAAAAAGTGCTGCACGCGGTGCCCGGTAAAATCCAGCGGGTGTATGGATCGTTCAACAGCATCCCGATGGAAAATGAAGTTGATACGGTGGTTTCCATCGGCGCACTTCATCACTCGGAGAACCTGTATGTAACGCTGTCCGAGTGCTTCAAGGCGCTGAAGCCGGGTGGATGGCTGGTCGCGAGCGAACCCACCTATCCCGACACCGAGACCAACAAGCAGATCGCAGCGCGCTACAAAAAGGAAGATCCGGCGTCCGTCAAGAAGTACGGCAAGGTCACGCGCCACGAAGACAACTCGGACCACTACTACCGCCTCAGCGAGTTCATCGCCGCCGCGCACAGTGCGAAGTTTGATGTGTTTCCCTTCATCTTTGATCTCACTGGCAGCCGTCATGCGGACGACCGCACCTTGTCGGAACGCAAGACGGCGACCGGCTTCCTCGCGAACGTGCTCTATCCCTACTTCGCGAAGAACCCCGTCAACCCCATGTTCGATACATTGCTTCTCGTATTGCAGAAGCCGGTGAACGGAGGGGACGATCTCCACCATGTGTTGTCCGGCGCCGGTCGCAGCTGGAAAAGCGTATGACGAGTCCGCCCATCGCGCGGACGATGGGGGGCTACGCCGCGGTCAGGACAGCGGCCGCCAACCCCAATAGCCGCTTTGCTTATGCCAAGGATGATCCCACGTCCGCCGGCTGGCGCCTCGCGCAGACCGCTCCGGTAAAGGTCCGGACAGCGCCCAAGTTCCGGTTGTCGACCGAAGACACCATTTTTACCATGGGGTCATGCTTCGCCCGCAATGTGGAAGAGAGCCTCATCCGCCTCGGCATTCGGGTGTCGCTCGCTGATTTCGATTTTCCGGTGGAATACTTCCATCCCAATTACGGCCGGCTGGACACATGGATCGGCACGCCGATGCACGGCAACATGATTCGTTCGGTCTTGAATAAATACACGCCGCTGTCGATGGCGATTGAATTCGAGCGACTGCTGCGCCCTGAGGTCTTCCCGGATCGGGCGAAGGGCCTCATCCAGGTTGACGAATACCGCTGGTTCGACCCTTACATCAAGAACACACGCATGATGGGCTGGGAAGATTGCCTGAATGCGCGGCGACTTGTTAATTCGGCCTCATCCAAGGTGCGGGAGGCAACGGCGGTATTCGTGACTTTGGGCTACACCGAGACGTGGCTGGATTCCGAAACCGGGCATGTCTTGAATGTCGGGCCGCCGCCGCTTCTTATTAAGAAATGGCCGGACCGATTCCGCTTTTATAACGCCACTCACGCCGACGTTCTCGCGTCTTTGGAGCAAATTCACGACCTGATCACCACTCACATCCGCGCTGATATGAAGTTCGTGGTGACAGTATCCCCGGTACCCCTGGGGACCACGTTCACCGCTATGGATGTCATCAGCGCCAACGCCTACTCAAAGGCTACGCTGCGGTCCGCGGTGGGCGAGTTCTGCGCCGGCCGGGATAACGTCGACTACTTCCCAAGTTATGAAATGGTGACGTCCACCAATCCGGCGATCGCCTGGGAAGAGGACCGGATCCATGTGACGGTTCCGCTGGTCGACACCGTCATCGGGCATTTCGTCGACACCTATTTCGGCGAAACCCCTGTTGCGAAGGCGGCGGGTTCCGCGTCATAACCTCCCGACGTTTCCTCCCGATTTAGGGCTATTCATGCGTCTCCTCGTCACCGGCGGCTACGGCTTCATCGGCTCCGCTTATATCCGTCACGTCATGAAAACCCCGGGCGTCGAGGTCCTCAACGTCGACAAGCTCACCTATGCCGCCAACCCAAAAGCGATCGAGGCCGCCGCGGATGTGGCCGGCTACAGCTTTGTCCAGGCCGACATCACCGATCGCGCCGCCATGCGTACGCAGCTCCTGGCCTTCCGGCCCGACGCGGTGGTGAACTTCGCCGCCGAGACACATGTGGACCGCTCCATCGACGGGCCGTCGCTGTTCGTGCACACCAACGTCGTGGGCACCGCGATCCTGCTCGAGGAAACCACCGCCTACTGGAAGACCCTGGACGATGCCGGCAAGGCGCGGTTCCGCTTCCACCACATCTCCACCGACGAGGTTTTCGGCACCCTCGGCGCGGATGGGCTTTTCACCGAGGCCACGCCGTACCAGCCCAACTCGCCCTATTCGGCGAGCAAGGCCGCCGCCGACCATCTGGTGCGCGCCTGGAACCACACCTATGGGCTTCCGGTACTGGTGACCAACTGCTCGAACAACTACGGCCCCTGGCAATTCCCCGAGAAGCTGATCCCGGTAATGATCATCAAGGCCCTCCTCGGCGAGCCGCTGCCGGTCTACGGCAAGGGCGAGAACGTGCGCGACTGGCTGCATGTGGACGACCACGCTGAAGCCTTGTGGCTGGTCTTGCGTAAAGGAACCGTGGGCGAGAGCTACAACGTCGGCGGCAATTCGGAGCGCAAGAATCTCGACGTCGTGCATACCATCTGCGACCTGGTCGATCAGGCCGCGGGCGTGGATGCGGCCGGTCCGCGCCGGCGCCTGGTGAACTATGTCACCGACCGCCCCGGACATGACTTCCGCTACGCCATCGACGCGTCCAAGATCGCGGCGACCTTGGGCTGGCGGCCCAAACAGACCTTCGAACAGGGTCTGGCGGCGACGGTGGCCTGGTACCTCGCCAACCGCCCGTGGTGGCAGGACATCCGCGACAAGGCCTACAGCCAACAGCGCTTAGGGCTTACGAAGTAGCCCGCGCTGCGGCGATCAATCCGGCGGCAGTATAGACGCACAAGCCGACGATATTCGGATATGAGCCGTTGATGGCGCTTACCAGCGCGGCCGCCCGGCCCTGGATGCCGTAGCCACCGGCCTTGCCGATGCCTTCGCCCGATTGAACGTAAGCGTCGATCTCATCCCGCGAGAGGCGCTTGAGCGTCACCGCCGTCATGACGACCCGCTCCCAGGTACGGCCGTCGGGGGCGCGCACGCAGATGCCGCCATAGACCCGGTGACGGCGGCCCGACAGCAACTCCAGGCAAGCCCGCACCTCGGTTTCGGATTCCGCCTTGGGCAGGATGCGCCGGCCGCAAGCCACCACGGTATCGGCGGCAAGGATGACAGCGTCTGGGCGTAGCACGGCGATGGCGGCGGCTTTGGCGGTTGCCAGCCGCCCGGCATGAAGCCGGGGCAATTCCGCCGGCAAAGGCGTCTCGTCCAGGTCCGCCGGAATCACGGCATCGGGCGCGATGCCGATCTGCGCCAGCAACTGAAGGCGGCGCGGTGAAGCCGAAGCGAGGATAAGCGGTGCGGTCATGCTCTCTTGTGCGAAGCCCGGCACGCCGGGTCAAGCCTCTTCATCCGCGCATATGCAGAACGCAGATCAGCGTGAACAAGCGCCGGGAGGTGTTGTGGTCCAGCTCCACATGCTCGCTCACCCGCTCCTTCAGCGTCATGGCGCCTTCGTTGTGGAGCGCGCGCCGTCCCATGTCGATGGCTTCGATCTGCGACGGCGATGAAGTCTTGATGGCGTCGTAATAGCTTTCACACACCATGAAGTAGTCCTTCACCAGCATGCGGAACGGCCTGACAGCGAGGGCGATCTGTTTTTGCGGCGCCCCTTGTTCGTCCGCCACATCGAACACCAGCCGGTCCTCGGAGAGGGCGAGCTTCAGGTGATAGGGGCCGGGCGCGGTGCCCTCGCCTTTCAGGATGAAGACGTTTTCCTCCAGCAGGTCGAACAGCGCCACTTCGCGCTCATGTTCGACTTCGGGGCGGCGGCGCAGGAATGAGCGCTCATCCAGCTCGACCCGGACGATGGAGCGCGGGCGCTTGGCCTGGCCGGACGGATCGTCGGCGCCCACGCTGCCCGCTCAGCCCGGCGAGAGGCGCTCGATGCGCGCCCCACAGGCGGCGAGTTTTTGTTCCAGCCGCTCATAGCCGCGGTCGAGGTGATAGACGCGGCTGATAATAGTTTCACCCGATGCGGCAAGGCCCGCCAGCACCAGCGAGGACGAGGCGCGCAGGTCGGTCGCCATCACCGGCGCACCCGAGAGATGCTTGCGGCCGCGGACGATGGCCGAGGCGCCGTGCACGTTCACATCAGCGCCGAAGCGGGCCAGCTCGGGCACATGCATGAAGCGGTTCTCGAAGATGGTCTCGGTGATCATGGAGGCCCCGTCGGCGGTAGCCATAAGCGCCATCCACTGGGCCTGCATGTCGGTGGGAAAGCCGGGGAAAGGATCAGTGGCGATGTCGACGCCCTTCAGGCCGTTCTTGGCGCTGACCACGATGCCGGCAGGCGTGTCATCGACCTCCACGCCCGCCTGGCGCATGGCGGTGAAGACGGATTCCAGGAGATCGTAGCGCGTGCCTTTGAGTGTCACCTTGCCACGGGTGATGGCGCCGGCGATGGCATAGGTTCCGGTTTCGATGCGGTCGGGGATGACGGCCACCTTGGCGCCGTGCAGCGCCGAAACGCCGCGGACGCGCAGGGTGCCCGAGCCGATGCCGGTGATATCGGCGCCCATGGCGTTTAGGCAATCGGCCAGATTGCCGATCTCCGGTTCGCGGGCAGCGTTCTCCAGCAGGGTTTCGCCTTTGGCCAGGGTCGCGGCCATGAGCAGATTTTCGGTGCCGCCGACGGTGACTTTGGGGAACGTGACTTTGGCGCCTTTGAGGCCGCCGGGAGCAGATGCGTAAATATAGCCTTCCCGCACCTCTATCTTGGCGCCGAGCACTTCGAGGGCCTTGAGGTGCAAGTCCACGGGCCGCGAGCCGATGGCGCAGCCGCCGGGCAGCGAGACCTTGGCCTCACCCATGCGCGCCAGCAGCGGCCCCAGCACCAGGACCGAGGCGCGCATGCGGCGCACCAGGTCATAGGGCGCGGTGAGGTCGGTGATGCGGTCGGCGGTCAGGGTCATGGTCTGACCGGTGGCTCCGGCCTCGCCGTTCTCATGGCCGGCGCCAAGCGCCGACTGATCGACGCGCGTGCCATGGTGGCGCAACAGTTTGGCCAGGGTCGCGATATCCGCGAGGTCCGGCATGTTGACCAGGGTCAGCGCGCCGTCGGTCAGCAGCGCCGCGGTCATGAGCGGCAACGCCGCGTTCTTGGCGCCGCCGATGACGATGTCACCGTTGAGCGGTATGCCGCCTTCTATTCTTATGCTGTCCACGGATTGCGCCTGCTACCTGGGAAAACGGAACTGATGTATCGGACGGGCGGATCTTAGAGGCGCGGCAAGGTCACGCCCTTCTGGCCTTGGTACTTGCCCTTGCGGTCGGCGTAGGAGGTTTCGCAGACGCTGTCGGCCTTGAGGAAGATAAATTGCGCGGCGCCTTCATTGGCGTAGATACGCGCCGGCATGGGCGTGGTGTTGGAGAATTCCAGGGTGACGTGGCCCTCCCACTCCGGCTCCAGCGGCGTCACGTTGACGATGATGCCGCAGCGGGCATAGGTCGACTTGCCGAGGCAGATCACCAGCGTGTTGCGCGGGATACGGAAGTATTCGACCGTGCGGGCTAGGGCGAAGCTGTTGGGCGGAATGACGCAGACATCGGTCTTGCGGTCCACAAACCCCCGGTCGGAAAAGTTCTTGGGGTCCACCACTACCGAATCCAGGTTGGTGAAAATCTTGAACTCGTCGGACACCCGGGCGTCGTAGCCGTAGGACGAGACACCGTAGGAAATCACGCCCTCGCGCGCGAGACGGTCGGTGAACGGCTCGATCATGCCTTTGTTCACCGCCATGTCGCGGATCCAGGTATCGGGCATCACGGTCATGGCAGAACCTCGGGCATTTCTTGGGCGCGCGTTTCCCGCGCGCTGGCGTGAACAGTATAATCGGTTTGTAACTCAGGGGTTGTGCGCTCTCAAGCCGCGCAGCTATCCCTCGCTCTCCTTCGGTTCATCCTCGGGTTTCTGCCCCTGTTCCTGCTGGCCGCGGGCCTGGGCCTTGCGGCGCTGGAGGTTCTCCCGAAGCGCCGCAGCCGACCGCGCTTTAGCGGCCGGGGATGTGGGCGGGGGCCGCCCGCCCTTTGTAAAATCTCCAGAACCGTTCACGACCAGACCCTCAAAGTGCTCCATTTGGCGCAAAAACCCCCATAAACACGAGGGATTCGCGGGGCGCGCGCTGTGCTTGCGCCGCCGATGGCTGTTATGGCATGTTCCGCGCCTCTTTGCAGGCGGGGCCGCCACTCCACAGGCCCCCGATGATCTCCCTGCTGCCGTAGCTCAGTGGTAGAGCACCCCCTTGGTAAGGGGGAGGTCCGCAGTTCAATCCTGCGCGGCAGCACCATCATCCTGGAGGGGCCTCGAAGGCCAGTTCTCTCTCACAGGCGCCTGATGGCCTATTTCGCGAACCGCGCCGTCAACCTGCTCAATCTCCATTACGCCATCCATTCCATCGCCCTGTTCGGCAGTGGCGCCTTCTTCTTTGTCTTCCTGCTCAAGGCCGGGGTACCGCTGCCCGGCGTGCTGGTGTCCATCGCGGCGGTGCTGGGCGGCCGGTTCCTGATTCGCCCCGCCGTGGTGCCGCTGGCGGCGCGCTTCGGCCTCCGGCGCGTGCTGATCATCGGCACGCTGCTCACCGCCGTGCAGTTCCCCTTGCTGGCGATGGTGGACGGCATCGGGCCGGCGTTGTTCGCCCTGTGCGCGGCTGCCTCTATCGGCGATACGCTCTATTGGACCAGCTACCACGCCTACTTCGCCTCTCTCGGCGACACGGAGCATCGCGGCCACCAGATCAGCGCCCGCGAAGCCGTGGTGGCCATGATCGGCATCGTCAGCCCCCTGGCGACCGGATGGGCGCTGGTGACCTTTGGGCCCCAGGTCGCCTTCGGCGCCACAGCGTTGGTGCAGCTCGCCGCGGCGCTGCCGCTGCTGGGCACCCCCGAGGTGACGGTGGCGCGGCACGTTCCCGGCGCCTTCAAGGCCGCGGTCCCCGGCATCCTGCTGTTCATCACCGACGGCTGGATTGCCACCGGCTTTATGATCGTCTGGCAGATCGGCCTGTTCACCACACTTGGTGAAAGCTACCTGGCCTACGGCGGCGCGCTCGCCATCGCAGCCGTGGCCGGCGCCATCGGCGGATTGGTGCTCGGCCGCTATATCGACCGCGGTCACGGCATAAAGGTGTTGTGGCTGGCGGTGCTGGCCCTTGCAGCCGCCATATCCTTGCGCGCCGGCGCCCTGGGCCACCCGGTGCTGGCAATCACCGCCAATGCGCTTGGTGCTTTTGTCGTATGCCTTTATACGCCCATGCTCATGACCGCTGTGTACAACCAAGCCAAGCGATCCCCGTGTCCGTTGCGCTTCCATGTCGCCACCGAAGGCGGGTGGGATACGGGCGGCGCCGTGGCGTGCCTGATCACCGCGGGCCTCGTCAGCCAGGGCGCACCGCTGGCTGTGGGTGTGTTGCTGTCCCTGTTCGGCGCGGCCGCGGCTTTCGTTCTCCTCCGCCGCTACTATAGGACTGCCGCCTGATGCCGCCGCTGCTCATCCTGCGCGATATCCACCTGACATTCGGCGGCGCACCGCTCCTGAACGGCGCCTCGCTGGCGGTGTCGGAAGGCGAGCGCCTGTGCCTGGTGGGCCGCAACGGCTCGGGCAAATCGACGCTGCTCAAAATCGCTGCCGGGCTTGTTCAGCCCGATACCGGCGATCGCGACCTCAAGCGCGGCATCTCCATCCGCTACCTGCCCCAGGAGCCGGACCTCACGGGGTTCGCGACCACGCTTGCTTATGCCGAAGCGGGTCTCGGGCCGCAGGACGATCCCTACCGCGCGCGCTACCTGCTCGAACAGCTCGGCCTCACCGGCGCCGAAGACCCCGCACATCTCTCCGGCGGCGAGATCCGCCGCGCCGCCCTGGCCCGCACGCTGGCGCCGGAGCCGGACGTGTTGCTGCTGGACGAGCCCACCAACCACCTGGATCTGCCGCTGATCGAATGGCTGGAGCAGACCCTGGCCGCCACCCGCTCGGCCCTGGTGCTCATCAGCCATGACCGGCGCTTCCTCACCACCTTGTCGCGGAGTTGCATCTGGCTCGACCGCGGCATTACCCGGCGGCTCGACCAGGGTTTCGGTACCTTCGAGACCTGGCGCGACGAGGTTCTGGAACAGGAGGAACGCGACCGCCACAAGCTCGACCGCAAGATCGCCATGGAAGAGGACTGGGTGCGCTACGGCGTGTCGGGCCGGCGCAAGCGCAACCAAAAGCGCCTCGGCGACCTGCATACGATGAAGCGCAACCGGCGCGAGGACCGCAAGACCCTGGGCACGGTCGCCATGCCGGAGATGACCGCGGAGATGTCAGCCAAGCTGGTGGTCGAAGCCAAGGGCATCGGCAAGTCTTACGGCGACCGTGATATCGTCAAGGAGTTCTCCATCCGCATCGGCCGCGGCGACCGGGTCGGCATCGTCGGCCCCAATGGCGCCGGCAAGACCACGCTGCTCAATTTGCTCAACGGCAGCCTGGCGCCGGATCACGGCACGGTGCGCCTCGGCGCCAATCTGGAAACCGTCACCCTGGACCAGAGCCGCGATTCCCTCGACCCGTCCATGACGCTGCAGGACGCCCTCACGGGCGGCCATGGCGATCACGTGTCGGTCAACGGTGAGTCACGCCATGTGGTCGGCTATATGCGTGATTTTCTGTTCGAGCCCAACCAGGCGCGCATTCGTGTGTCGGTGCTGTCGGGCGGCGAGCGCGGCCGGTTGATGCTGGCCCGCGCCTTGGCGAAGCCTTCGAACGTCCTGATCCTCGATGAACCGACCAATGATCTCGATCTCGAAACACTCGAACTCCTGCAGGAAACCCTGGCCGACTATCCGGGGACGGTGCTGCTGGTGAGCCACGACCGCGATTTCCTCGACCGGGTCGCGGATATGCTGATCGCCTATGACGGCCCCGGAAAATGGACGGTCTATGCCGGCGGCTACTCGGACATGATCGCCCAGCGCGGTCACGGGGTGGAGGCGCGGAGTGTTGCGGCGCCGAAACCCGCCAAAGAAACCGCGCCGAAGGAAACCGCGGTGCGCGCCGCTTCGAAAGGCAAACTTACCTTCAAGGAATCCCATGCCCTGCGCACCTTGCCGGCGCGCATCAAGGAGCTGGAAGCCGAAATCGCGCGCCTGAAGGCCGCGCTCGCGGACCCCGCGATTTTCGCGCGCGACCCCAAAGCCTTCGCCACCACGGCCAGCGCCCTGGAGGCCGCCGAGAAGGCCTTGGCAGACGCCGAAGACGAATGGCTTGCGGTCGAAATGCGCCGCGAGGAAATCGAAGGCTAAGGTTTGGGCGCCACGGCCGGCGGCGCATCGCTTGGCGGCGCCGGAGGCGCCTCACTCTTCTGCGGACCAATGGGGATCACCCGCTCGCCAGGGATGGTGATCTCGTAGGGATTCTCTTGTTTCAGCTTCGGCAGCTTGGTGAAGAATCCGCATTTGCCGCCGAAGCGGGTGTCCGAGGCCGCGCGCATCACGTGACTGATGAATTTATCGGTGCCGGTGAAATAGGTGCAGCTCAGGCGCATCATTTTCGAGCTGCCGTCGCTGGTCTCCTCGGCGCTGCCGATCAGGAACCCATACCCCTCGCTATTGAACTGATAGGCCGCGACCCCGAGCATGAGGATGAAAGCCGCCGCCATGGCCCGCTCCGGCCGGCGCCGTGCCCGGGACATTGCTGGCAGCGGCTTTTTCTCGGAGGGCTTCTGGTCGTTCATGATTTTTCCGGTGCGAGTGTGGCCTGACTCTACTGTGGAAAATTGAACTGTCGCAACCCGGCTTGACTCTCTTCCCGTCTTGGCAGACCACACCCCTATGAACCACACGGCTTCCCGCGCTTTGACCACGCCCGCGGCACTGGCTGACGCTGGCTTGCTCGCGGCTGACGACGTGCCGGGCCTCACGGCCGTTGCCGCGCGTTACGCCATCGGCGTGACGCCGGCCCTGGTGGAGTTGAGCCTGATGCACCCCGCCGTGGCGCGCCAGTTCGTGCCCAGCGACGCGGAGTTGTTGGTGCGCCCCGGCGAGCGCGCCGATCCCATCGGTGACGAGGCCTATGCGCCGGTGAAAGGCATCGTGCACCGCTATCCCGACCGCCTGCTGCTGATGCCGACCTTGAGCTGCGCGGTCTACTGCCGCTTCTGCTTCCGCCGCGAAACCGTGGGCGACGCCGGCGTGTTGTCACCGGCCGAGATGGACGCCGCGCTTGCCTACATCGCCGCGACACCGGAGGTATGGGAGGTCATTCTCACCGGCGGCGATCCGTTGACCCTGTCGGCGAGGCGCCTCGGCAACATTCTCGCCGCGCTCGACGCCATTCCTCACGTCAAGGTCATCCGCATCCACACGCGCGTGCCGGTAGCAGCACCCGAACGCATAGATGCAGCGCTCATTGCAACACTCAGCGCATTGTCGAAGCCTGTCTACATGAGCATCCACTGCAATCACGCGGCGGAACTCACCGCCGCCATGCGCGCCGCCTGCGCACGATTGGCCGACGCCGGCATCCCGCTGCTCGCCCAGTCGGTGCTGTTGCACGGCGTGAACGACAACGTCGAGGCGCTGGAAGCACTTTTCCGCGGCCTGGTAGAGGCGCGTGTGCGGCCTTACTACCTGCACCAGCTCGACCTCGCGCCCGGCACCGGTCACTTCCGGGTGCCAGTGGAGGAAGGCCAGCGATTGGCGGCGGCGCTGCGCGGCCGGCTCTCGGGGATCGCGCTCCCGACCTACATTCTCGATATCCCCGGTGGCGCCGGCAAAGTGCCCATCGGCGCGGCGTTCCTATCCCCGGAGGGGGATGGAAGTTTCCTCGTGCGCGATCCCCACGGGGACATCCACTCTTACCCGCCAACAGAAATCAGTTGAACCGCCCGGCTCGGCGATGATGTGATGCGCCATGGCGCAAATTCATCATCAGATCGTCGTTGTCGGCGGCGGTGCGGCGGGGATCACCGTCGCGGCCTCCTTGTCACGGCATAGCGATGTTCCACTAGACATCGCCGTCATCGACCCCGCCGACCATCACTACTATCAGCCCGCGTTCAGCTTGGTGGGCGCGGGCGTCTGCACGCTCAGCGAAACACTGCGCGATGAGGAGAGCCTCATCCCCAAGGACGTGAGTTGGATCAAGGCGCGGGTGCGGAGCTTCGAGCCGGAAACCAAAACTGTCGTGCTCACCTCGGGCAACAGCGTCACTTACGACTACCTCGTGATCTGCCCTGGCCTGGTCTGTAAGTGGGATGCCATCGCCGGCCTGAAGGACGCGCTCGGCCGGGAAGGCGTGTGCAGCAACTACGCGCCCGACACGGTGGAATACACTTGGGCGTGCCTTAAGGCGCTCAAGCCCGGCGCCAAGGCGCTGTTCACCCAGCCGGCTATGCCGATCAAATGTCCGGGGGCGCCACAGAAGGCCGCCTACCTCGCGGCCGATTATTTGAAACGCACCGGCATCAGGCCCCATTGCGAGGTGAGATTCTTCACCCAGACCCCAGCAATCTTCGGCGTGCCGTTCTATGCCAAGGAACTGGTGAAGGTTGCCGCAGGCCACGGCATCGAGGTTCACACCCACCACAATCTGGTTGAAGTGGACCGCCGCGCCAGGCGCGCGACCTTTGAAATCGTCGGCGGCGATCAGCAGGGCGCGCGGGTCAGCTTCGCCTACGACATGCTCCATGTAACACCGCCGCAAGCAACGCCGGACTGCCTCAAAGGCAGCCCAGTCGCCAACGCTGCGGGCTTTGTGGAGGTCGATGCCGGGAGCCTGCAACATGTGAAGTATCCGGAGATTTTCGCCCTCGGCGACGCCGCCGCCACCGCCAACTCCAAGACCGCCGCCGCGGTGCGCAGGCAGGCGCCGGTTGTGGTCCGGAACCTGTTACATCTGCTTCGCGGCGAGGCGGTCGAAGCCAGCTATGACGGCTATGCCGCCTGTCCGCTGACCACGGCTTATGGCAAGGTGCTCATGGCCGAGTTCATCTACGGCGGCAAACCGACGCCGACCTTGCCCCTGGATCCGAGCAAGGAGCGCTACGTGAACTGGGCCATTACGAAGCACGGTCTCCCCCGCCTCTATTGGGACTACATGCTCAAAGGCTACGAATCCTTTCCCGCCCACGACACCAGCTACGCCGATCCGGCAGCGTGACATGAACATGAATCAGTTCATACGCTTTGCCGCCATCGCGGCGGCCGCTCTCTGGCTGGCAGGGTGTGCCAGCCGACATCAGATCAACGACGTCAACGACGCACGCGCATTATCGGACAAAGGCTTCGCGCTGTTTGAATCCGGCGACTATAGCGGCGCCAAGGCGGCCCTTGATGCCGTCATTGCCTACGGGACCCTCGACGAGAAGGATTACACCCGGCGCGCCACGGTTTACGCGGCCCTCAAGGATTACGAGAAGGCGCTCTCCGACAACGACATGGCGTTACAGCTGGCCCCCAACGAATGGCGCACCCATAACCAGCGGGCCATTCTCCACCAGCGCCTGAAGAAATATGACGACGCTATCGCCGACCTGGACGTGGCTTATCGGGCGGCGCCCACTCAGCTTGATCTGTTGCGCCGGCGCGCCTATCTCAAGGTTGTTGCCGGACGCTTCCAGGACGCCATCACCGACTACGACATGCTGGCGGAGACCGGCGCCCAGGCCGACGCGGGCGTTTTGGGGCGGGGCGTGTCCCTCTATCTGCAAGGTAAATGGCGCGACGCCGCCGACATATTCGGGCGGATTTTGCTGAAAGATCCCGGCGATGGATTGACGGCGTATTGGATGGGCAAGGCGTCCTTGCGCGCGGGCCTGCCGCTGGATTTCGCCCAGTTTGGCGCCCACGATGCCAAGGACCCATCCTGGATCATGGCAGATGTTTTGCTGACGGCCGAAACCATGGACGAGGTCACGGCCAAGATCGGTCCGCTGGCGATCCGCGGCACCGGAGACTGTGAGATTCACCTGTTCTACGGCATCTGGCGAATCGTGCGGGCCGCGAGCGCCGATGCCGCCGCGGCGTTCAAGGCTGCCGAGGCGCAATGCCCCTTCGACAGCATCGAAGCGTCCGAGGTCCGCGTCGAGTTGGGCCGCCTCGCCGCCGCGGCAAAATAGCTCAACGCGGCAGATAGCCGGCGGGCGGCTGGTTCTTCACGTCGCGATAGCGATCCCGCAATTGAGTCTGGCGTGAGGTCAGATCCTGGGCCGTGCCGCGAATGAACACCGCGGCGGGCACGCTGGCAATCTCCAGCGGATCACCACTCCAGATCACTACGTCCGCATCTTTGCCCTTCTCCAGAGTGCCGTAACGCTCCGCCATGCCCCAGATCTCGGCGGGCACGCGGGTGATGGCCGCCAGCGCCTGGTCATAGGGCAAACCGTTGGCGACCGCGATTCCGGCGAACTGCGGCAGACTGCGATAGCGCTGGTCGAGCGCGCCGCCCAGAGTGGCGATGGCCACCTTCACGCCCGCCTTTTGCAAACGCGGCACATTGTCGAGGCTGGCGCCGAGGGTTTCGAAACTCGTCGGCAAATTGTCGCGCGGATCGGCGATGACGGGGATGCCCGCCTTGGCAAGTTCCGGCGCCACCTTCCAGGCTTCGGCGCCGCCCAGCAGGATCACCCGCAGCTTGTAGGCGCCGGCGAAGGCGATCACCTGCCGGATGTCGGACTCGCGGTAGGCCTCCACCACCAACGGCATCGAGCCATCCAGTACCGGCAGCAAAGCCTCAAGGTCAGCGCGCGGCAACAGGGTGGCGCGGGCCTCGGCCCGGTCGAAGGCCTTTCGGTTGCCCTGGAAGAACCG
This sequence comes from Fidelibacterota bacterium, assembly GCA_947470105.1. GTDB lineage: Bacteria > Pseudomonadota > Alphaproteobacteria > Rhodospirillales > Rhodospirillaceae > SHVO01. The sequence goes on from CANISR010000007.1 coordinate 22,011, forward strand.
CAGGTCGTCCATCGCCTGGCGCAGGTAGACCCAGGAGGCGCCGCGGGCGCCGCCGGCCAAGCGCGCGCCGGTGCCGTCGAGCGACATGAACATGCCGATGCCTGGCCGCACCCAGAAGCTGGCGCCCTCGCCCAAGGAAATGGCGGCGGCCTGCCCGGCGAAGATGGTCTTCGAGGTCACCGGCGCTGTAATGGCGCGGGTGATGCCGTGAGCTCGCGTCACCGGGATAACCGCTGACGCCGGATTGAGGCCATAGGCCACATCGAAGGCCGCGCTGAATTCCGCCTTGGCGGCGGTAGTGTCATCGGTGGAGTCCTCTCCGCTCACTTCGCGCAGACCCAGGAAGGTAAGCGAGTCCATCAAGCCCGGCGTCACAATGGCGCCCTTGGCGTCGATCACCCGCGCCCCCGCCGGCGGCGCGGGGCCGGCGCCGGCGGCAGTGATGACGCCGTTGTCAAAAATCACTGTGCCATTCTTGAGGACACCTGCCCTGCCCATTGTGTGGACAGTCGCGTTAATGATCGCCACGGGTTCGGCAAGCGCCGGTGTGCTGAAAAGTGCGAGCAGGACCAGGAGGCGCTTCATGGCGCGCGCTCCTGCCCCACATAGCCCAATTCAAAATCCGACCTGAATTGCCGGGCGGGATCATGAAGGTCGAAGGCCAGCGCGCCGTCCACATAGACCTTCTCGGCTTTTGCGTAGACGCTGAAAGGATCGCGATCCCAGACCACCACGTCCGCCATCTTGCCGCTGGCGATGGAGCCGGTTTTGGCGTCGATACCGAGGGCCTTCGCCGGGTTGAGCGTCAGCCATGTCCAGGCCTCGGCGTCGGAGATGTCCAGCCCCATGCGGCGGCCGGCGGCCAGTGCGCGGGCCACATCCTGATTGAGGCGCTGGTTACCGACGTTGTCGTCGGAGTGAATCATGGCGCAGGCCCCAGTGGCATGGACCAGCGGGATGTTCTCCTCGATGCCGTCGAGGGATTCCATCTTGAAGCCCCACCAGTCGGCCCACATGGAGGCGCAGATGCCTTCCTTGGCCAGGAGGTCACCGACCTTGTAGGCCTCCACCGCATGATGGAAGGAGGTGACGTGGTAGCCGAACTCCTTGGCCATATCGATCACCTGGGCCATCTCATCGCCGCGGTAGCAATGCATGTGGATCAGGATCTCGCCGCGCAGGGCTCCCGCCAGGGTTTCGAGCTGGAGATCGCGCTTCGGCGGTTTGTTCTCTTCTTCCTTCTTCCCGGGCTCAGTCCCACCTTTTCCAAGCGGGGCGCTCTTCTTGGCTTCGTATTTGTCCCAGTCGTCACGATAGGCCTGGGCTTGGATCCAGGCGTTGCGATATCCGGCGAAGTTGCCCATGCGCGTCGCCGGTGACGTGCCCTTGCGGCCGTAGACCCGCTTGGGGTTCTCACCACAGGCCATCTTGAGGCCGTAGGGAGCGCCGGGGAATTTCATGCCCTGCACGGTACGCGACCATACGTTCTTGATCGTCACCGAGCGCCCGCCGAACAGGTTGGCTGAACCGGGGAGGATCTGCATCACCGTCACACCGCCCGCCAGCGCGCGGACGAAAGCGGGGTCTTGCGGCCACACGCTGTGTTCCGCCCACACCTGCGCCGTGTTGGGACTGGTGGCTTCGTTGCCGTCATCGTTGGCGTTGACCGAGGGCACCGCGTAGTCGCCGAGATGAGAGTGCACGTCGATGATGCCGGGGGTGACAATCTTGCCTTTGCCGTCGATGACCACAGCTCCCGCCGGCGGCGAGACGTCCGGGCCGACGGAGAGAATTTTGCCCTCTGCCATGACCACGGTGGCGGTGGGATAATAAGCGCCGGCGCCGGTGAAGACCGCGGCGCCCACAATGGCGGTCACAGGTGCGGAGGGGGCTTTGTAGGTCGAGGGATAGGGATCTTTGAGATTGGGGGTGGGAGCTTTGTCCGCTGCCAAAGCCGATGTGGCCAACGCCGCACAGAGTCCACCGCACACCATCCACTTGCGCATGTCACCCCCCCTGCTCCCATTGCAGGAGCAAACGTGGCATGCGTGGCTTTATAAGCGCAAGCCTACTCGCCCTTATCGCGGGCCGGTAACAGATTGTGCTTGCGCAGGGTGTTGCGGAACTGGTGATAGCCGAGGCCCAGACGGCGGGCCGCTACCCGCTGGTTATGGCGGGCCTCCGTGAGGGCGCGGGTGAGCAGGTCACTCTCGAACGCCGCCACCGCGGATTTAAAATCATCGGGCAGCGGTTGCACGCCGCGCGGTGAGCTAACGGCCGGAATGGCTCCGGCATTCACGTTGGCTCTCGCCATCGGCGCATGCTGCGGCCGGAACGGCGATTCGAACGGATCGAATTGCACCCGGTCGATGCTCTTGGTCTCGTCGGGCCAATGGGCCACGGCGCGCTCCACCACATTTTTGAGTTCGCGCACATTTCCGGGCCAGCCGTAGGCGTCGAGCATGCCTTGCGCGGCGATGGTGAATCCGGGAAACGCCTTCCAGCCCAGTTCCCGCGCCATGTCGCGGCCGAAGTGATCGGCAAGCATGGCGATATCTCCGGCGCGGGACCGCAGCGGCGGCAGGGTCATGACATCGAACGCCAGACGGTCGAGCAGATCCTCGCGGAAACGCCCGGCCACCGCTTCGCTCGGCAGGTCGCGGTTGGTGGCCGCCACCACGCGCACCGAGACGTTCAGGGTTTGCGTACCGCCCAGACGTTCGAACTCACCGTATTCGATGGCGCGCAGGACTTTCTCCTGTACTGCCAAGCCGGCGTTGCCGATCTCGTCCAGAAACAGGGTGCCGCCGTCAGCCAGCTCGAAGCGGCCCTGGCGGCGCTTGGCGGCGCCTGTGAAGGCGCCCGGCTCCACGCCGAACAGCTCGGCTTCCAGCAGGCTCTCGGGCAATGCCGCACAGTTGAACTTGATGAAGGCACCCGACCAGCGCCGGGACAGGAAGTGCACGCGGGCAGCCGACAGCTCCTTGCCGGTGCCGCGCTCGCCGATAATCAGAACCGGGCGATCAAGGGGCGCCACCCGCGACAGATGGTCGAGATGGGCGAGAAAGGCGCTGGATTCGCCCATGGGTGCGGGGAGGTCGGCCACGGCGCTTCGCCCTTGCTAATGTTTTTCGGAATATCGCATTAGTTAGCTAAATCAGCAATAAGGCGTCTGTGGGGTTCGCTCGCGAATTTATATATTTCAACGGGTTATAAGAAAAATCCGGTTGGCACGACGCTTGCTCTTATAGGGCCAAGAGCCGCGGAGCGTTTCCGGGCCACAACCTGATACGGAGCTACGACCATGCTGAAGCTTTCCACCCTCAATACCTCGGTGTTCGAGATCTGCGTACTGGCGCTCGTCGCCGTCACCACCCTCTCCATGTTCGCGGGCGCCTAGCGCCCGCGACACGACTTCCCTTCAAGATTGGCACTTAAGCGGAGTTATCCCATGGGCATTTTTTCCCGCCTGACCGACATCGTGAATTCCAACATCACCGCGCTCCTCGATAAAGCGGAGGATCCGGCGAAGATGATCCGCCTGATCGTCCAGGAGATGGAGGACACGCTGGTGGAGGTGCGCTCCGACGCCGCGCGGCTCATCGCCGACCGCAAGGAAATCCGCCGTCGCCTGGGCCGTCTCGCTGATGCCCAGAGCGAATGGCAGAAGCGCGCTGAACTGGCGCTGACCAAAGAGCGCGACGATCTCGCCCGCGCGGCACTTGTCGAGAAGGCCAAGATCGCCGAACTCGCCGCGACCATGGAGGCCGACGACGCGGACCTCAAGGAGCGCATGGTTCACCTCGACGACGACATCATGCGGCTGCAGAACAAGCTGGCCGAAGCCAAGGCCAAGCAGGCCGGCCTGATGGCCCGCGCCCAGAGCGCCAACGCGCGGCTCGCCATCCGCGAGCAGCTTTACGACGGCCGTGTCGATAACGCCGTTGCCCGCTTCGACTTCATCGAAAAGAAGCTGGACGAGATGGATGGCCGGGTGGAAGCTTTCGACCTGGGACGGGGTGCCAAGACCCTGGCCGACGAGATCGCCGACCTGGAAGCCCAGACGCAGATCGAAGATGAACTGGCCCAGTTGAAAGCGGGCCTGGGGACTGCAAAGCCGGCCAACTAAGCCGGCGGCAGGGGGACCCAAGAAATTGGGATGTGAGGAGTTGCCTAAGTGGACATGACTGAAGTCATGGTGGCGTTCCTGGGCGTGGTCAAGCTCGCGACCATTTTCGCCTTCGTGCTCGCCATCATCTGGATCAATCGCCGTTACGGCACGCGCAAGCGCGAAGCCGGCATATTGATCGAACAAGAACAAGACACGCTGGCTCAGCTGACGCGGGTCGCGGACAAAATGGAACAACGTCTGGATACGCTTGAGAAGATCCTCGACGCCGACACTCCCAAATGGAAGGAGCGCATGTGATGAGACGCGGCCGCAAACTTTATCTCGACAAGGAACGGGCCAAGATCGCGGGCGTCTGCGCCGGCATCTCCGACTATCTGGAATGGGACCTCAAAGTCGTCCGCATCATCTGGGGCATCGCCACCATCATGTGGGCGCCGGTGATGATTACCGCTTACGTCGTCATGGCTTGGCTGGTGGACCCCAAGCCCGCGCCGGGCTTCGCCACCGCCGGCAGCAGCGCGCCCTGGCCCACCGATCCGGCCGCGCCGCGCCGCCGTCTGGTGGACGTGAGCGACCGCTTCCAGCGCCTCGAAGGCCGCCTGCGTTCTCTGGAAACCGTGGTAACTTCGCGCGAGTTCCAGATCGACCGGGAACTCAAAGCCTAAACACTGTCTGCGACGTATAGTCTTCGACCTGCGCGCGGGCGACCGCCCACTGCTAACCGAACGCTGATGAAAGTCCGGCGCCATGAGCGAAACGATATTCGTCCCCGTCATCCTGTTCCTGGTGATCGTCTGCCCCCTCTGGCTGGTCCTGCACTACCGCGCCCAGGCCCGGCGGGAGACTCTGGGCTTAAGCGGGCCCGCCTCTCCCCACGACCAGGAACTGATGGCGCGCATGGTGGCCCTCCTGGAGAAAATGGAAGGCCGGATCGGCTCGCTGGAGAAGATCCTCGACGCCGAGCATCCCCGCTGGCGCGACCGCCAATAACACCCCTATCCCTTTGAAGTTGCCCACGCTGCGGGACGACACAACCGGTGATTAACGGTTGACGCCGCGAGCCGTATCCCTGAATGTTACCCGCCGCTTCGCGGAATGGTTGCTTTGTGCTCGAAATCTTTGGGACCGGACGTCGGTCCCCGGTCGAGCCCGCCAGGCGCGCCTCTGCGGGACCCTGAGACCTCAGGACGAGGACAGTTGAAAAAGTTCGATAAAGACCGGCTCGGCGAGCTCGATGTTTACCTCGGCGAGCCCAATGAACAGGTGCGCGAGAGCCTGCGCTCCATGATGCGCGGGGAAGGACTGCGCCGCACGCGAACTTTCGCGCGCATGGAGGACCTTCTCAACGCCATTAAGGAAGCGCCGCCCGATCTGCTGATCGCCGCCGACGATCTCGATCCGACGTTGTTCGACATGATCCGCGATATCCGCCACTACAGGATCGGCCGCAACCCGTTCATCATGATCACACTCATGGTGAAAGCGGACAGCGACGACGCCGTCAAGAAGGCCGTCCTCTCGGGCGCCGACGACGTGATGATTAAACCGGTAGCGCCGGGCAAGATGCTGGACCGCGTCGGGCACCTGGCCATGAATCGCTCGGCTTTCATCGTTACGACGGATTATGTGGGCCCCGAACGCCGCAAGGCCGGTGACGACCGCCCGTCCAAGATCAAGCAACTCAAGGTGGTCAACACCTTGAGGGCCAAGGTCGAAGGCAACCGCATGAGCATGGCCGAACTCAGCCGCGCGGTCGAAAGCAATATGAACGAAGTGATGGCCGCCCGGCTCGACAGCCACGGCCTCAAGCTCGGTTGGGTGTGCAACCTGATCCTCAAGGCTTACGAGGAAAAGCGCATCGACAAGGAGCTGGAAGAACGCCTGCTCATCCTAGTGAGCGTGCTGGAAGACGCGGCGCGCACTGCGCGTGTCCTGGGCGAGCCGGAGCTATCTCAGATTTGTAACCAGATGGCGCGCCAGGTCGAAGAGATGGCCGAGAATTATGAGAACCCCACCGACTCTCAGCGGGCCACCATCCAGAAGCTCACTAAGGCGTTTGAGCTGGCCAAGACCGCCAAGATGGCCCCTGCCGAACCGCCTCAGGCCGCCGCAGGCTGACTCCAGGTTTTTAGGCTTTCTAAAATGGCCGCCGGCAACGATCACCGGCGGACGTCATCTTGTTGAAATACAGCCTGAATTTGGCCCACCGTTGCGCTCCTCCCGGCAATGGCGGATGATCAGCGCCTGACCGGACTGCCGTGGGGGGACCGCGGCGTTCCTGAATCTTCCGCCCACACCCGCCGGACGCTCAATGCCGCCTCGCCTGAACCAGGACACGTTGCGCAAAGCGACCGTCTATCTCGGCGAGAAGAACTATTACGAACGGCAGCAATTGCGTGAATTGTTCCTGGCTCAAGGTCTCAAGCAGATCGTCTGTCATTCGGGGCTGGAAGCGCTGCGCGAGGCAATGCTCGAAACTCCACCCGATCTCCTCGTGGTAGCATCGGACTTCGATCCCGGTGTCTTCGAGTTCATTCGCGAAATCCGCATGCAGCAGATCGGGGACAATCCGTTCATGCTGATCAGCATGATGGTAGCCCCGACCCACGCCGAGGCGCTCAACCGCGCCATCGAGGCGGGGGTCGACGACATCATCATCAAACCGATCTCGGCGGAACGGGTGCAGGAGCGCCTGCGCTTGGTCACGTTCCACCGGCGTCCTTTCATTGTGGTCGACGGCTATGTGGGCCCGGAGCGCAAGACCGAGGAACCGCGACCGCGCAATGTGAAGCGCATCCCGGTCATCAATACGCTGCTTGAGAAGGTAAACGGGCGCGAGATGGACAAACTGGCTCTCAAGGCCGCGGTCGAAGGTTCATTGCAGATGGTCCTGCAGGCCCAGCTCGACTCCCAAAGCTTCCGGCTCGGTGAAGTGTGCGAGCGTCTGGTGACGGCCTATGACACCGGCGCCATCGGCGAGGATGTGCAGAACGACCTGATGACGCTGGCCAATGTGCTCAAGGACGCCGCCACGCTCGAGCAGCGGCTGCGCGATCAGCAGCTTTCATCCCTGTGCCTGAGCCTGGCGGAAAACGTCGACGGGATTGCGCAGCACTACGAATATCCGACCACCAGCGAAATCGACCTGATCCGGAAAATTACGGCGGCGTTCAAGATGGCGATGAATGCCCCGGCCCCCGAGATCGCCGCGCCACCGGACGAGATCGACCTCAGCCAGTACCAGTGATGCCGAAGCCTGGCCGCTTGGGCCCGCTCTAGGCGTGCCAGTTGTTCACGAGGAACTGCGACACTTCCGGCTTGATGTTGTACCAGCGGGCGTCGTTTTTGGTGGCGTCGACGACCACCAGCTTGTCGTCCATGTTCATCGCCGCCCACACCTTCGCGCCGACAAAGGCGGCGTCGAGTTCGCCGTGCAGGTAGAACACATGCCGGTTGATGCGCGCCCAGACGCAGCCGAAAGCCTCAACGGCTTCCTGGATCCGGTCCTCGCCCCGATCGGGACGGAACAGCTCAAACGAAACGAAGATATTGCGCGCCTGTGTCATGGCGAATCATCCCCTCGAACGGACTTCCGCGGCAGGCTCGGGCAGCCGTTCCCCTTTCGGACTGTGTTTTGGGGCGGGGTTGACCCCGCGCCCAGCTTCATTGGGCAGCTTGGTTGGACGGAGTGTCGTCAAAATACGTCAATAGATCGTCAACGTTTCGCAGGTCTCCCGGTTCAACTTTTAGTTGCCACCAGAAGGCCCTAGCCGCCGCCAGCCTGTCGACGGGGCACCATACCGGCGCCGCAATCACGAACGTTAATGGGCCGTCTTTCCTACGGGGTTTTGCCCGCTAAAATGGCGGCGTTTCAGCAGAAAATGCCTTGGGACAGGGGGGCGCGTCTGGTTTAGGGTGCGCGCCGCATCGGCTTTAGGGCCGGTTTTTAGGTAGTGGCGCCCGGGGCAATATCCCATCGGGCGTGATTGAGGATTAGAGGGGACGGCTGGATGGGCGGGCGGATTGGTTTCGGTACTCTGCGTTATTTGGCTGTGCTCGCCGCGGCTTTCCCGGTCCTCCATGACACCCGCGCGGAAGCTGCTGACCTGACCATCAGCACGGCCACCACGGTCCCGGTCGCGACCAGTACCGGCAACGGCACGGGACCGGGAAACATCACGGTCGACACCGCCGGCAGCATCGTCGTGCCGACCGCCACGGCGATCACCATCGACAGCAGCAACACGGCCGTCAACTCCGGCTCCATCGCATCCTCCATTGCCGCCAACGCGCGGGCGATTTTCATCGACCTGGGCCAGACCACGGCGCGCAACATCACGTCGGGGTTCACAAACAGCAACGTCATCACGGCAGTGGGGCTCGACGTCTCCAGCGCCGACTACGCCAGCAGCATCAACAACTCCGTGGTCTACCTGTCCGGGCTCGGCACCTTCACGGGCAACATCACCAACAATGCGGAAGGCTCGCTGGTCGCCGGCGGCAAGAACGCCGCGGTCCTCAACCTCCGCGGCAATATGGTTGGTAACCTCGTCAACTTCGGCACCCTGAACGCCCTGGGCGACGGATCCTATGGCATCCTCACCACCGGCACGATCACCGGCACTGTCACCACGGGCGGCGTCATCGCGGCCGGCGGCAACGGCGCCGTAGGCGCTTATTTCGGCGGCGCCATCAACGGCGTTCTGAACCACACAGGCGCGATCCTCGCCGGCAGCGGCCCGCAAGTCGCGCTGGCGCCCAACGGCATCGACCTCACCACCACCGACCCCATTCCGGCGGCGGGCGGCCTGTGGGTGGCGGCCAACGTCAGCGGCGGCGTCGTGCTCGCAGGCAACAAGGCCACCACCGCAAAGGAAGCGCTGGACGCGACCATCGTCACGAACCAGACCACGCCGGACTCGTCCATCAGCATCATCGGCCCGGCGCCGGCGGTGCGCTTCGGGCAAGGCGGGCCCGGCGCTATCGCCAACATCACCATCGGCGCCAACGCCGATAACGGCAACTATTCGCTCGTCAGCCAGGGAAACATCACCGCGTCGGGTTCGGCCAAGGGCACCAACGCCATGGGCCTGGAGGTCACCGGCCTCACCAGCGGCGGCCAGAACTTCACGACGACCTTATCCGGCGGCGTCTGGATTCAAGGCAGCACCATCGACGTCACGGCGGTCGACGCCAACGCTGTCGGCCTCCACGTCGGCAACTACGGCGTGGTGTCGCGGTTTCAGAACGACGGCGACCTGATCGTCACCACCGGGGATTCGACCGCCAACTCCATTACCGGCTTCATTGGTGAGAAGGGCGGCAACGCCACCGGCATCCTGATCGAGCAGTTCGGCAGCATGCCCACCTTCGCCAACACCGGCAACATCACGGCCTCCAGCAGCGGTCCGACCGGCACGTCCTACGGCGTGCTCGACCGCTCGGGGTCCATCACGACCTTCACCAACTCAGGCGCGATCACCGCCGGCATCCCGTCGGGCTCCACCGGCAAGTCGGTCGCTGTCGACCTGTCCGCCAACACCACCGGCGTCAACTTCACCAACACCGGGACTATTTTCGGCGACATCTATCTCGGCGGCGGCAACAACACCGTGTCGATCTCCAACTCCACCATCAACGGCAGCCTGTTGCTTCAGCGCGGCGCCTCGAAGACCGGCAACAACACCGTCACGCTCGAGAAGGCCATCATCGTCGACAAGCTGTATCTCGGGAACGGCAACCACACCCTGACCTTGAACAACGGCTCGGAAATCACCGAAGGCCTGTCCAGCGGCACCGGCCAGACCGCCCTCATCGTCAATCAGTCTAAAGTGACGCTGGTCGGCAACGAGCCCCTGAACGCCAGCACCGCGGCATTCTCCAGCGGGTCCAGCCTGCGGTTCGATCTGTCGAGTGTCGCGCCCACCGGGCCGGTGCTGAATGCCACGGGTGCGGTGAACTTCGCCGCCGGCTCGCAGGTGACAGCGGCCTTCACGGGCATTCTGACCTCGACTCAGAACTACACCCTCATCCGCGCCGGTTCGCTCACCTCCGGGTCCGGCGTGCCCTTGAGCCAATTCGCCACCGCGCCGTCGTCGTTCCTCAACAGCACGCAATTCACCTCGACCGCCACCTCACTGGTGCTGACCGTGCGTCCGAAGACCGCGGCTGAGCTGGAACTCGGTCCCAACGCCACCACGGTCTACAACCTGTTCTCGACGTCCATGAACAAGGACACCGCGCTCGCAACCGCCATCTCAGCCCAAGGCTCGAAGGAAACCTTCACCGCAGCCCTGCGCCAGTTCCTGCCCGACACGTCGGGCGCGACGCAGCAGGTGGCGCTCAATACCCAGGACATGGCCGCGGGCGAAATCCGCCGCCGCTTGGTGGGCGTGGCCAAGAACGGCAACCCGACCCATGCGTCCGGCGACACCGCGAGCTTCTGGGCCCAGGCCATCGGCGATTATTCCGTGCAGAGCGCCAAGGGTGAGCAGCAGGGCTTCGGCGCCTGGGGCCTGGGCATCGCGTTCGGCTCCGACATGCCGGTGGGCGAACGCACCAACATCGGCTTCAGCTTCGTCGAGACCTGGCATTCCGCCGACCTCGAAGTGTCGAAGATCTCGCCAACGCAATTCTATTCGACCATGGGCTATGTCTATGGGCGCAGCGACTTCGGCAACGCCTATGTCCAGGCCATGGGCGGCGGCGGCGTCAACAGCTACAGCCAGGCGCGCCACGTCACCATCGACACCACCAAGCGCATCGCCAACGGCTATTGGAAAGGCTACCAGTACGGCGGTGCCATCGAAGCGGGCTACATCAAACGCTGGGACGACTACAGCATCACGCCCTTCCTGCGCGGCACCTACCTGAAGATGCACGAAAACGGCTACACCGAAACCGGTGGCGGCCCGGCGGTCAACCTGGTGGTCGGCGCCAAGGATCCGGACGCCTCGACCCGCGGGTCGATCGGCTTCAACTTTGATCGCAACTTCCCGGTCTATTTCGATTCCTATATCGAGGCCGAGTTCCGCGCCAACTACACCCGGGAATTTAGCCACGCGGCGACTACGCTCAACGCGTCGTTCGCCTCGGGCAGCCCGACCTTCGTCAACGTCGGCAATCCGCGCGAGCCCAACCGTGTCATGGCCGGCTTCGGCATCGCGGGCAAGGACAGCTACTCGTCCATCAGCCTCGATTACGACGTGGAAGTGGGCAAAGGATATCTCGCTCATATCGCCGGCGTCACCGCGCGGTTCCGGTTCTAGAATGGTGCATAGACGCCTGCTCCGTTCTCTCGGCGCAGCGGTTGTTCTGACCGCGGCGCTGTCCGGTTGCGGCGGCGGACGCAGCGGCGACCCGGATCAGCCCGACGGCGCCATGCTGATCGGCGGTCCCGACGGACGCGGTTCTTTGATCCGGCCCGGCGTGGATGCCAACGCCGCCTACAGCCAGGGTGTCGAACTCAAATCCAAGGGCGACTGCAAAGCGGCGGTGCTTAAGCTGCGCGGTCCCGCCAATATCGGGCCCGGCTATGAGAACGCGCAGACGGCCCTCGGCGATTGCCTGTTGCAACTGGCCGGTAATAGCGACCTGTCGTCGGACTACCTTGAAGGCCTGACCTGGCTGCGCCGTGCCGCCGACGGCGGCTGGGCCGAAGCCCAGGCGGCTTTGGCGCAGGCCCACACCATTGGACCGCCGACGCTGCGCAATCCGGCCGAAGCGGCCTATTGGCTGGCGCTATATGATTCCAATCCCGGCAAGGCGCGGATCGGTTTCACACCGTTTGATTCCGCCGCACTCGCCGCCATCCGCGCCAAACTCACGCCCGCGGACAAAAGCGCCGGCGAGAAGCGCGCCGCCGCCTGGGAGCGCAAAGTCTGGTTGCCGCCGGCGCCCGTGGGCGGCCCCGGCCTCAACCGCCGCAACGTCCGCATGCCACAGCAGACAAATCCGAGCTGATCACCCGATCGCGCGCAGCTGATCGGCCACGGCGGAAATAACCCCCGCCCAATCGCCGGGCGCATCCTGCCTGAAGAGCCTCGCGGTGGGGTACCAGGGACTATCGTCGCGATCCGTCAGCCAGCGAAAATCAGGCGCAAAGGGCAACAGCACCCAGGTCGGGCGGCCGCAGGCGCCGGCGAGATGTGCCGGCGCGGTATCGACGCTGATCACGAGGTCTATATTGGCGATCAGGCCTGCGGTGTCGGTCATGTCGATCAATTCATGGTCGTGAAAAATCACGCCGCGAGGTGTCGCCCAAACGCGGTCGGCATACTTAACTTCCTTTTGCAGACAGTGGACTTCGAAGCCTAGTTCGAGCCACGGCGCGATCTTTTCCACCGGAAGGCTGCGATTGTGATCGTTGTGATGGTCCGGGCGGCCGGCCCAGACCAGTCCGATGCGCCGACGTCCCCGGCGCGGCCCCAGGCGCGCGGACCAGAGGATCGGAACCATGGGATCCACTTTGATATATGGAACCTGCGCCGGGATCGTGTCCACGGTAGTTTGAAACACCGCCGGCAGACTCAGGAGCGGGCAGTGAACATCGATAGGCGGGATCGCATCCTGCGCACTAATCACCTGCGCGGCGCCATCAAGTTTCTTCAGCAGGTTTGAAAGCGCCCTGTGCACCTGAACCACCACGCGCGCGCCGCGCGCGGCCACGAGCGGCACGTAACGGCAGAATTGGAGCGTGTCCCCCAGCCCCTGCTCCGCATGGATCAGGATGGTCTTGCCCGTGATGTCCTCGCCGCGCCACTGGGGGGCGGCAAAGGTCCGCGCCATGTGCCGCAGGGCGGACGATTTCCAGCGCCACTCATAGGCCGGCCACCCGTTTTCATAGTCGCCGCGCAGCAGCAGAACGAGAGCGCGGTTCCAGTGGGCGTCGGCATTGTCCGGGGAGATCGCGATGGCGGCATCGTAGTCGGCGACAGCATCTTCATATCGCCGGAGAAATTGCCATGCGACGCCACGATTATTGTAGGCCTCGGCGAAGGACGGATTGCAGGCGATAGCCGCGGAATATCCGACGATGGCCTCTTCAATGCGGCCGATCCTGCGCAAGACATTGCCGCGGCCATTGTGCGCCTCGGCCATGCGCGGCGCATGGGCGAGCGCAGCGTCGAAGCTGGGGATGGCCTCCTCGAGCCGGCCGCTCTCGTACAAAGCATTGCCGAGGATACAATGGGCGGCGGCGAAGTCTGGCCTCGCCCGCAACAACGGCTGGCAGGCTTTCACGGCTTCATCAAAATTGCGGAGGCTGAGCAAAGCCGCCGCGCGATTGGCTGCCGCGTCAAATGAACCGGGATCAAGTCGCAGTGCGCGTTCGTAGTACTCCAGAGCCGCTCGCGCCTGGCCGAGCCGCGCCGCCGCCAGGCCTTTGATGTTCCAGGCCGGCGCATGACCGGGGTCGTGCGCCAGCGCCCGGTCAGCGTATGACATTGCCGCCGCGCCGTCGCCGCGGCCAAGTACGATGGCGCCGAGATAGACCAGGGCCGCGAGGTTGCCCGGGTCTTGCTCCAAGACCGCGTAATAGAGCGTTTCCGCCCGGCTGATATCGCCGGCGTTATGGCAAGCCATGGCTTCGTTCAGGATGGCTTTTGCGGCGTTCATGACTGCTGACGGATCTCGAACCTGTGCCTGCCGGCGGTTTTGCAATCTTTTGGCCGATGCGCTATCACCGGGCCATGTCTCTGCATCTCTACAATACCTTGAGCCGCCGCAAGGAACTTTTTACGCCGGTCGATCCGGCCCGCGTCACCATGTATGTCTGCGGGCCCACGGTCTACAATTACGTCCATATCGGCAATGCGCGGCCGGTGGTGGTGTTCGATGTACTCTACCGCCTGCTGTCCCGCGACTACGCCAAGGTGATTTACGCGCGTAACATCACCGACGTGGATGACAAGATAAACGCCGCCGCCAAGGCCGGCGATGTTCCCATCACCGCGATCACCGAGAAGTTCGCGACCGTCTATCGCGACGAGATGGCGACGCTGAATGCGTTGCCGCCGACCATCGAGCCCCACGCCACCCAGCACATCCCGCAGATGATCTCCATGATCCAGCGGTTGCTGGACGGCAAGCACGCTTATGAAGCCGAAGGCCATGTGCTGTTCCACGTGCCGTCTTTCGCCGGCTATGGCCAGCTCTCGGGCCGGGCGCGGGACGATATGATCGCCGGCGCGCGGGTGGAAGTGGCGCCCTACAAGAAAGACCCCGCCGATTTCGTGCTGTGGAAGCCTTCGACCCCGGACCTTCCAGGCTGGGACAGCCCCTGGGGCCGCGGACGCCCGGGGTGGCATATCGAGTGCTCGAGCATGATCGAGGCGCATCTCGGGCCCACCATCGACATTCACGGCGGCGGCCATGACCTGATCTTTCCGCATCATGAGAACGAACTGGCGCAAGGCACCTGTGCCCACGGCGGCGCGCCTTACGCCCGCTATTGGATGCACAACGGCTTCCTGACGATGAACAAGGAAAAGATGTCCAAGTCCATCGGCAACATCGTCACTGTGCGCGAGCTGCTGCGGCATCATCCGGGCGAAGCCATCCGCTGGGCGTTGCTGAGCGCACATTATCGCCAACCGCTTGATTGGTCCGACGATACCATCGTTCAGGCCAACCGCACCCTTTCGCGCCTCTACGGCGCCCTCGAACAAGCGGGTGACGCACCGGCAACCCTGAGTGAGCCTCCGGCGGCTGTGCTGGAAGCTTTACGCGATGACCTCAACACGCCGCGGGCCATGGCGGAAATCTCAAATATCGCCGGCGCGCTCAATCAAGCGACCGGTGCGGCCAAAGCAGAACTGAAGGCGCAGCTCATTGCTGCCGGCAGCCTGCTGGGCGTATTGCAGCAGCCCCCCAAAGCCTGGTTCGAAGCCGCGGCCGGCCGCAAGACCATCGACGCCGACGAGGTGGAACGCCTGATCGCCGCCCGCGCCGCGGCCCGTAAGGCACGCGACTTCGCGGGCGCCGACCGCATCCGCGACGAGATTGCGGCGCTAGGCGTGGTCATCGAGGACCGGGCCGACGGCACCAAATGGCGGGCAGCGGAGTAATCATGGCCAGCGTAAACGATCAGACCGCGCGCACCATCACCATGCTGGAAAAGCTGGTGTCGTTCGACACGGTGTCGCGCAACTCCAACCTCGTCTTCATCGACTATGTACGCGGCCTGCTGGGCGCCCACGGCATCGAAAGCCGTCTCGTCTATAACGAGGATCGCAGCAAGGCCAACCTGCTCGCCACTATCGGCCCGCAAGTCGCCGGCGGCATCGTACTCTCGGGCCACACGGACGTGGTTCCCATCGACGATCAGGACTGGAGCAGCGATCCGTTCACGGTGGTGGAGCGGAACGGCAAGCTCTATGGCCGCGGCACCGCCGACATGAAGTGCTTCCTGGCCATCATCCTGGGGGCGCTCGACACCCTCGTTAAGGCGCCGATCAAGGTACCCATCCATCTAGCCTTCTCGTACGACGAGGAAGTGGGCTGCCTGGGTGCGCCATCGCTGATAAAGTTCCTCACCGAAAATTTGCCGGCGCCTCGCGCCGTGATCGTGGGCGAGCCGACCGACATGAAGGTGGTCAGCGCCCACAAAGGCATCACCGGCGTGCGCACCGTGATCACGGGGCATGAAGCCCATTCGTCCCAGATCCACCGCGGCGTCAGCGCGGTGATGGTCGCCGCCGAACTGATCCAGTTCCTGCAGGGACTGTGCGCCGAGGCCGGGGCCCGCGGGCCGTTTGATCCGCTGTTCGAGCCCAATCACACCACCCTGACCGTCAACCATATCGCCGGCGGCACCGCCATCAACATCATGGCCGGCCATTGCACCTTCCAGTGGGATGTACGGGCGCTGCCGGGTGACGATCCGGATATTTACATCAACCGCTTCCGGCGCCATTGCGAGGAGATCGTCCTGCCGCGCCTGCGCAAGATCGCCCCCACCTGCGCCATCGAAACCATCCCGCGCGCCGGCACGCCGGCGCTGCGCGTCGAGCAGGATTCAGCCGCCGAACAACTCTGCAGTGCTTTGACCGGAGATAACGTCACGCGCGCGGTCAGTTTCGCCGCCGAGGCCGGACAGTTTCAGCGCGAAGGCCTATCGACCGTCATCTGCGGGCCGGGCTCCATCAGCCAAGCCCACCAGCCCGACGAATTCATCACCGTGGAGCAGGTAGCGGCCGGCACCCGATTCCTTCACGACCTCGTGACGCATTTGGCGCGCTAACTCACGCCTCTGTCATGGCCGGGCCATGGCGGTACGCACCGCCATGGCCTAGGCTGCTCCGGTAGATTCTGGAGAACGCTCTTGGCTGCGCCCAAAATACTTGTCGTCGACGACCTCGCGGGGATGCGCACCGCGCTGCGCCAGGTGCTGGGCAAGCTCGGCTTCGACGCCGTGATCGAGTGCGAAGACGGCTCCCAGGCGCTCGACTGCTTGCGCGCCGACGACATCACCCTGGTGATTTCAGATTGGCAGATGGAGCCCATGGACGGCCTCACACTGCTGCAAGAGGTCCGCAACGACGTGCGGCTCGCGGCGCTTCCGTTCATTCTGGTCAGCGGGGAACTCAGCCCGCAACTGCATGAGCGGGCCAATGCCGCGGGTGCCTCAATGGTATTGAGCAAACCCTTCGGCCCCGAAACCCTGCGCGATGCGCTGGCCGGACTAGGTTATTAAGGGATTCTTCGACAGCTCGTTCTTCCCCGGCTCTTTCGCCAGGGCGCCGGGCTGGCGCTTCATCATGCTCTTGCCGGTGGAGAAGCGGCTCGCTAGGAACTGGTAGGTGGACGTCATCGCCTTGTCGATTTCCGGACTCTTGACCATGTTCAGGTTCTGCCATTTGGCCAGGGTCGGATCCCACTCCATCAGGACGTGATGAAGCTCGTCGCGCGCCTTGCGCACTGACTTGATCACATGGTCGATGGACATCAACGCGCCGAGTACGTCGGCCACTTCCGCGTCGATGTTGTCGAGTATGTGCCGCAGTTCATTGACGCCCTTGACGATCAGAATCTTCATCCGTCCGATGTCGGCGGACACGCGCAGATCGGCACTGTAGACCTTGGTCAGGGCTTCAAGGTTGACCTGGATCTTGACCACTTCCTGGGCGCGTTCGCGCAAGGCTTCGATATAGCAGAGCTCGCGCGCCAACGTTTCGATGCGGTCGAGCACTTTCTCGGAATCATTCGCCTGATAGCCCAGGGCCACGGCCGCACGGCCGAAAGCGTCCTTCAGGCCGTTCTTGCTTTCGTCGGAACCGAGGATGCGCTTCAGGTCTTCCTGCGTGGCGTAGCTCACGGGCGTGCCCGACATCCATGACAGCAACTGCACCTGGATTTTATCGCGGGCGATGGTCTTGTGGCGGCGTGCCACGGTCCATGACGCAGAACCGTCGAGGATCTCATTGGGAATTTCATCGCCCGGCTTGATGTCCGGAACGTAGTGGAGCCCGGCGGCAGCGCGGTCGATCAGGGTGTCGTCGTGACTGCCGGCTTCGATGAAAAACGTCCTGCGAAGATCCTTGAGCGAGATGATCCCCTGCCCGCCGCCCATATCGACCACGAACATGGGCGACTTGTCCCTGCCCTTGATCATGAAACACGCCCCCGGCGCCTGGAACACCTTCGCCTGGAAGTCGAAGTGGGTATTGCGCGGCCCCGTTGGCGGAGCGGGTGTAGGGTCGGGGGTATCAGTCACGGACAGAACGTTTCACACGATTTGCCGCCGCAGCAGTGCGGCACAGTGAAGGGAATCGGACCCCGCAGCCGAAGGCCGCAAAAACAACCACGCGAGGCTTCGCTGCTACTCGGGAATTGGAGCGGGTGAAGGGAATCGAACCCTCGCCTAAAGCTTGGGAAGCTTTCGTTCTACCATTGAACTACACCCGCGAGAGGCTCCGTCCGCGCGAACAGACGGCCCTAGGCCGCAGCCACAGAGAGTATCTAGCATGAACCTCCGGCGGGCAAAAGCTCCGGGATACCAAGGCTTTGGGGCCTCGCGGGTGGCAAGCTTTTAATACCGGACGATAACAGTGGGGCTTCGCCGCGCGGGGCAGCGCGCGTAATGTGCCCTTTCCCTGAACCCGTGCGGGCGCCCGGCCTGCTAGTTGTGCCCCGCTCTTTGTCCCCCCGATACTCCCCAATGGATCTCTGGTCGCTGAGCTGCCTTTCCGTTCTTGCCGTCGGCCTGGTGTGGCTGTCGGTGGTCGATCTGCGCACGGGCTATTTGCCCGACCCGCTGCAGGCCGCGCTCGCGGTTGCCGGCCTTGGGATCGCCATTGCCGGCTCCCCGGTCGGCATCGGTTGGCGCGGCGCACTGGCCGGCGCGGTGTTGAACGGCGGGGTATTCTGGGCCCTGCGCTGGCTCGTCAGCCGCCTCAAAGGCCGCGAGGCCATGGGCTTCGGCGACGTGAAGCTGGTGGCGGTGGGCGGCCTGTGGCTGGGGCCGGCCGCACTTCCTTACATCATGGCCGCGGGCGGTCTCTTGACCCTTCTCGGCGTCGGCCTCCTCAGCCTGATCCGGCGCAAAGCGCTGTGGCGCGGCGAGATGCCGTTGGGGCCGGGTCTTGCCGCCGGCATCCTGGCGATGTTTATTGCCGCCCTCGTCCATTTGTCCCCTGCCGACGCCACGTGGCTGAAACTGTGATGCACTCATGACCAATACCCCCGCGATGCTGCCCTACGGACGCCATGTCATCGACGACGAGGACGTCGCCGCTGTAGCCGCGGTCTTGAAGTCGAACGCGCTGACGGGCGGCCCCGCCGTGGACCAGTTCGAGCGCGCCCTCGCCGAGGTCACGGGCGCCGCGGACGCCATTGCCTGCTCCTCAGGCACATCAGCGCTTCACCTCGCCGTTCTCGCCCTTGGCCTTGGACCGGGCGACCAGGTGATCGTGCCGAGCCTGACCTTCCTCGCCACCGCCAATTGTGCGCGCTATGTGGGCGCGGACGTCGTGTTTGCCGATGTCGATCCCGAAACGGGGCTCATGACGCCCGCGACCTTTGAACAGGCCGTGGCGCGCGCCGTACCGGGCCGCGTCAAGGCGGCGATCCCAGTGCATCTCAACGGCCAGGCCTGCGACATGCGCGGGCTCAAGCAGGTCGCCGACCGCCACGGCATCGCTTTAATCGAAGACGCCTGCCACGCCCTGGGGACGACGTATCCCGGCAACGACACCGTGCCGGTGGGCGCCGGCCGTGAAGCGGTGGCCACATGCTTCTCCTTCCACCCGGTCAAAACCGTCGCCATGGGCGAAGGCGGCGCCGTCACCACCAACGATCCCGTCCTGGCCGCCACCATGCGTCGGATGCGCGGCCATGGGATGGAGCGCAACGCCGCGGCTTCGACGGTGCCCGAGTTCGCCCTGGGGCCCGACGGCACACCGAACCCCTGGTTCTACGAAATGAACGAGGTCGGCTGGAACTACCGCGCCAGCGACATCCACTGTGCGCTCGGCTCCAGTCAGCTCAAGAAGCTCCCGGCGTTCCTGAACCGCCGCATCGAATTGGTGGCGCTGTATGACGCGGCGATGAAACCCCTGGCGCCGGTCGTGCGCACTCTGGGCCGGACCGGCGGCACCGTGGGCTGGCACCTCTATGTCGTATTGATCGATTTTGCCGGCATCGGCAGAGACCGCGGCGCGGTCATGCGGGCACTCGCCGCCGACGGCATCGGCACCCAGGTGCACTACTTCCCGGTGCACCTGCAGCCCTATTACCAGCGGCTCAATGGCCGCCAGTCGTTGCCGGGCGCCGAAACGTATTACAGCCGCTGCCTCAGCCTCCCCTTGTTCCCAGCTATGGCCGACAGCGACGTGACACGCGTCGTGGAGGCGCTGGCCCGCGCCACCCACCTGAATTGACGCCCGATTAACCGCGTTGAGGCAGTCTCTGCCGACCTGATAAACTAGACGCTGAATTTCTGAGGAAATCGTCCATGAACGCTCCCGACGCCCCGCCAGTGCCTTTGAACATGAAGAGCTGGGCCGATTTCAGCCGGCACCCCAGCCTCAAGATCTCCCGCCGCAAGCTCATCAAGCCCGATTCAAAAATCTTCACGATGGGAAGCTGTTTTGCCGTGGAGATTCGCCGCGCCATGGCGCGGCGGGGCTATGACGTGTTTCCGCATTATGTCGATGTCAAATTCGATCCGACGCAGCAGATCTTCGACATGATCCCAAAACGGGAAATGATCGCGCACTACGACACTTTCGTTATTCGCCAGGAATTCGAGGCCGCACTCGGCGTATGGACGGACCGGGACGCGGGATTTTGGGAAGTCACCAATGCCGCCGTCAACCAACATATCCAGTCGGAGAAGGTCTATCAGGACCCATCCCGAAAACTGATTTATGCCAAGAGCCTTCCGGCCCTCAAGGATTTGGCCGACAAGATCGATGCCGTGATGCTGCAGGGGATCGTGGAAAGCGATCTGATCGTCATTACCCTGGGGCTGACCGAAGTATGGCGGCACAACAAGACCGGGCGCTATCTCTGCCGGCCGCCCAATACCGGCTACGGCGGCGGCGACGGTCTCGCTACGTTCAGGCAAAGCACCTTCGTCGAGAACTACCTCAACGTGAAAGCCACGCTTGATCTGCTGTTCTCAAAATTTCCGGCGAAGAACGTCATTTTGACGGTTTCTCCGGTGCCGCTCGCGCTGACCTATTCGGCCACTGATATCGGCACCGCCAATACCGAGAGCAAATCGATCCTGCGCGCGGTGGCCGGGCAAATCTGCCGCGAATACGCCGCGCGCGTGACCTATTTCCCGTCCTACGAAATGGCCACGATCATGCCGTGGCCGGTGTTCCAGGAAGACAAACGCCACGTGCTCCCGGAATTCGCCGACCGGGTGGTGACGACGTTCCACGATATGTTTTCGTGAGGCAGTTCTAGACTAGATACTGGCGGGTAGCGTAGCGCACCAGCGGCGAGAGCTTGCTGCTGTCGGTCTCCAGGCCTGCCGGGAGTCGCAGATCGGCACGCCGCTGCGGCTTGGCGACTTCGTTGAATTTCGGAAGCACCGAATAGAAGATCTCGAACACGAACCGAGGTCCGGTTTGCGGGCGCGTGCCTTTGTGCAGGCCGCGCGTATCCTCAAAAAAGCTTTTCCCTTTGGGACCGGTGAAAGACAGCACTTCGTTTTCCGGAAAAAACAACCGCACCTCGTCGTCGGTCTTACGGTGCTGTTCCATCCAGCGCCAAAACTTGTGAAACATCTCCGGATTTGAGCCCAGGCGCTGGGACATGAGCGGCAGCAGCACCTCCATGTCATGGGTGTGCTCCACGAACGAATGGGGTCCCGTACCCGCCGCCACGTCGGAGAGATAGACGAAGAGATTGCATGAGCGGAAATCGCCGCGATCGTGATGGAACATTTGCATGCCCTCGGCGCCCCCGGGGGCCGGGTAGGACCACCATGCCGTCGTAATGCCGATGGTCGCAGGAGCACCCAGGTAGGCGCTGGCAAGGCTGATGAGCCGTTCGTCGTGGAGCGCTCTGTAAATCGGAGGGCAGCCGCACACCGCCGCCCCATGGAAATGGGCGAAGCCGGCCGCCGGCGGCACATCCTTCAGCAGCGCGTGGCTCTCGGGGACACCGCCGGATACGGCGGCCGGAATAGTTTGAACATAAGCGCCGATCTCTTCGATCTCCGCGTCGGAGAAGATATTGGGAACCGGCGCGTAGCCCTTTTTTTGAAGATTCTTGACCGTGGGACGGTCGCGCTCGTCCAAAGGAATGCGCCCGTCGGCAAACAGTGACGGCCCGACTTTTTGCGAGATAAAGGCCGCCGAGGCCCGGCCGATGCTGTCGCGCGCCGCCTTGTCCAAGCCGCCCTTCATCATGAACAGCCAGAAGTTTTCGAAATCCTGCTGCCGGCGCAGGAACTCGGGGCTGAAGATATCGAAACCTCGGGACGGATTATTCACGAATTTGCTCACGCTTTATGACGTTAGGACATCGTGCCGAAAGTGGCGCCGGTTTTCGGCATTCCGGTTTCGGCACGAGCAATGCGACCAAACAGCACTTTAGAGCATCGAGCGAGATTCCTAAATCGTGAACGATGCTCTAGGATGGACTGATAAGTCATGATTACCATAGTCTTCCAGGCCCCGAAGCACAACAAACGCGGACCTTTGCAGTGGCGCAGTCCCCGATTCTCTCCGGCGTAAAATGCCGCCTCGAACCCTTCGCCGCGCAACATCTCAGCGCGCGGTATGTGGGATGGCTGAACTCGCCCGATGTCGTCCGCCATAGCGAACAGCGGCACCGGCGCCATGACCTCGCCTCCTGCAAAAGCTATGCGGCTTCGTTCGACGGGTCGGCCCACTTCTTTTGGGCAATCATCGCCAACGACGAGGCCCTCGGCCATATCGGCAACATCAACGCCTATCTTGATACGGCCAACCGCGTTGCCGACGTCGGCATCATGGTGGGTGAACACGCGGCCTGGGGCCGCGGCTACGGCACCGACGCTTGGCTGACGGCATGCCGCTATCTGCTGCTCGACTTGAATCTCCGCAAGGTTACCGCGGGCACTTTAGCCAACAACCTCGGCATGCTGTCCGTGATGAAGCGCTCGGGGATGCGCGAGGAGGGACGGCGGCGGCGTCAGGCGCTGTGGGAGGGCGTCGAAGTGGACATGGTGGAAGCCGGGCTCATGCGCGAGGAACTTGCCGCTTTTCTAGAATCAGGCCTCAAGCCGGACTGAGCATAAACAGGCTCTCATCAAGCGTGTCGATCCTGGGCATCGTCGGGTTCCCGGTGAGACTGTGAGCCAGGCGCACGCTCTCAGTGAACTCTTCGCGGCTCATCACGAACTTATCCTTGAGGACCGGCTGACGCGTGGTCATGCGGAACTCGCCGCGATACTGCATGCTGTTCCCCATCCCGGGCTTGGCGCCGCGCTCAACCAGCTTCGCCAGCATTCCCGCCGCGATCGCCTTAGCCGCGTCGCCGGACCGGAATCCGGGCAAGTACTGCTCCAGCACCTTTGCGTATTTGTCGCGATTTTCGCTCACCGGCCCGGCGCCCCGTGCGATGAATTCGGTGGCAGCGGCAGCGGCGTCCTGCCAGGTCTTGAACGTGGGGTTAGCCCAATTGACGATACGGTCGAAGGTCGGATGGTCGCTGGGCATCAGGTTGATGACCGGTTTGTCCATCAGCTCGGCCTCCAGGCCGGTGGTACACCCCGTGTGGACGACGAGGTCGGATCCCATGATCCAGGGATGGGGGCTGGATCTGGGAATGACAGTGACCCGTGGATTGGCGAACCGCTCTTCCCAGAAAGCGGCGCGCTCGCCGGGGTGCGGCCTGATGACGATCCGGTGACCGGTCAGATTCCCCACCGCCCAATCGATGAGCGGCACCAGCTCTTCGAAATTTTTGTGTTCCCACTGCAGCAGCGCCTTGAACTCTGCCAAGCTCGCGGGATCATCGGGATTGAACGCGCCTGCCCGGGCGGCGATGTTTATGACCCGGTTGATGTCGTTCCAGATGCTGTTGATCGAACCGAAATTGGTGTTGAACAAGACATAGGGGCCGTAGGTCTTCCGGAGGGCTTCAGCTTCGGCGGCGAACGAGGCGCGGCCCGTGGGCGCCAGCAGATCAATGCGGGAATTGCCCGCGACAACGACTTTGTCGCTCATTTCCGGAAACTGGCGATCGATCGCGTCCCTATGGGCGGGGCTTTGGGCCAGAAAAAGGTCGCAATTGGCTGCGGCGACCGGGCTGAACGCGAGCATGAAGCACTTGTCGTCGATGCACTGCAGCACCTCCTCGTCGGTCGCAGCTATCAGGTGGCCCCACTGCCTGCAATTGGGCATGTTCCCGGCCTGGATCTCGTTGACCGTCTTGAACAGCACGATGCCCGGCGGCAGTGTATCCACGTTACCGAATATCGCCCACTGCTGGCCGACAACGACCGACACCCCCGCCTTGAGGAGATGGCTTGCGATCAATAGGCGCGCATCCAGATCGCGATGCTTGACCTCGACCGTCAGGTAGGCAATAGGTTCCATTGGATTTTTGAGGTTTTCCAGCGTTTTACTGCCCACGTCGGAGGAGTCTCCCGGTTGCGGGCGACTTCTCCTAAGTTAGCGTTTCGGCAATTGCAATTAGTTCATTTGCCCTACAAAGCAATACCCCGTCTACCCTTGGTTTTCACGTCAGACCGAAGATTGAACTGCACCATGTTCGACAACGCCTCCATTCTGATTACCGGTGGGACCGGTTCGTTCGGCCATAAGTACACCGAAACCATCCTTAGCCGGTATAAGCCACGCAAGGTCATCATCTACTCCCGCGACGAGTTGAAGCAGTCGGACATGCAACCGCACTTCGACCACGACTGCATGCGCTATTTCATCGGCGACGTACGCGATCGCGAACGCCTGACCATGGCCATGAAGGGGGTCGATTTCGTCATCCACGCGGCGGCCCTGAAACAGGTGCCCGCGGCCGAATACAATCCGATGGAATGCATCAAGACCAACGTCAACGGCGCCGAGAACGTGATTCATGCGGCACTCGCGAACAACGTCCGGCGCGTGATCGCGCTCTCGACCGACAAGGCCGCCAATCCCATCAATCTCTACGGCGCCACCAAGCTGTGCTCCGACAAACTGTTCGTCGCGGCGAACAACCTGGTGGGCAACGACTTGCAGACCCGCTTCGCCGTCGTGCGGTATGGCAACGTCGTAGGTTCGCGTGGCTCCGTGGTGCCCCTGTTTCAGCGCTTGATCGCCCAGGGGGCGGATCACCTGCCGATCACTGACCCGCGCATGACGCGGTTCTGGATCACGTTGCAGGAAGGCGTCGATTTCGTGCTGGAGAATTTCCGCCGTATGCGCGGCGGCGAGATCTTCGTGCCGAAGCTCGCGTCCATTCGGATCGGCGATCTGGCGGCGGCCATGGCGCCGAAGATTCCTGTCCGTGTTATCGGCATCCGCCCCGGCGAAAAGCTGCACGAGGTCATGTGCCCCGCGGATGATTCACACCTGACTGCGGAATTCGCCAATCACTTCGTGATTCGCCCCTCGATCCTGTTCTTTGACGGCGGCAGCCCCGACTACAACACGGACGGCCTCGGCGACTCCGGTACGGATGTCGCTTCCGGGTTTGAGTACAATTCCGGCACCAATCCGCGCTTCCTGAGTATCGACGAAATCCGCGCCTTCAACGAGCGAGCGGGCATTGCCTGAGGCCGCGAAAGCCGCACTGGCGAAACTGGCACTCGGAACGGTCCAATGGGGAATGCGTTACGGCATCGCCGGCCGTGGACAGCCCACCACCGCCGAAGTTGACGACATCCTGGCGAAGGGACGGCAGGCTGGCGTTACGATGCTGGAC
>CANISR010000008.1 GCA_947470105.1 Fidelibacterota bacterium
CGTTGCGCGCAAAGCTGACGCGGTGCTCACCGACCTTGCTGTTCTTGCGATAGATGTCGAAGCTCATGTCTCCGCCGTAAAGGGCGATGGGGTCGATATTCGGGTTTTGGTCCGCTGCTGGCGGACTGACGTTTTGCACATCGAGCGTCATGGCCTGAGGCTCCGGCGCAACGGTCGGTGGGGCGTCTTGTGCGAAAGCCTGCACACTGAGTCCAACCAAGACCAGTGTTTTGTAAAGAGCGGGGAAAAGTCGGAGGGCGCGGTGGGGCGTCATGGCTTTCCGGGAAAAATTGTTCATGTGAGGCATCATATTTCAGATACGCCAGAAGCCCGGCGATGGATGCCTAATTCTGATCACTTTTGTGCGATATCAGCGGCTTCAGAAACGGGCACGCGCATCTTCACACTGATGGAGACGCACCATGAGCGAGCCGCTAGTCCCGCGTGACACTAAAAGGGCGCACGCGCCATCGCCGGACGCAGCTAGGCAGCGCCGTGGGCGGCAGCGGATGGCGGCAGGAATCGTGCGGATAGACCTTGCCATAGGGGCTTCTGGGCTCGACGGCCATGTATCCTGTGGTTGGCTGCGCGAGGAAGGCCGAGCCGACCGAAATGCCGTGAAGGCCGCAATGGCGGCGCTTGTGATCCACGCAATTCAGCGGAATATCCGGCGGCCGTGACACCCCCAAAGTAGCAGCGTCATTGTTGACTTATGTTGACATTTTCCCGGTCGATCGGCCGTGGGGCCCATTGAAGGTTTAGGCTGCCGTAGTCGGCATTCGCTCCGCGCCGGGCAGGACGTACTGCAATCCGGCGCTCGTGTTCTCGACTTGGCATTTCGGACGCTTCGCCATGTTGGCCCCCGCGATCTGGTCACTGGGCCGTAGTCCAGCACGTCGAGGATTGGTCTGCCACCGGTTCGGCGACGTTATAGCTCACCACGAACACGACGCAGGCGATCAGCAGGCCGGCGGAAAAGCCCACCAGGAAGCCGTAGTTCGCCACCAGCACAACGATCAGCAAAATTTGCGCGAACTCGACGGGCCGCGTGGCGCGCCGCTGGTCCCATAACCACTGTTTGAGCATGCCGAAGCCGAGGAACAGCACGAGCCCGCCGAGGGCGGCCTTGGGCACATAGGCCACTACCGGTCCGGCGCCGAGCAGCATGGCCAGGCACATGGAGGCGGCGATGGTTCCGGCAATGGCCCCGCCGCCGGTGGTCTTGTTCAACATGGTCCGGCCGATGGATACCAATCCAAAGAAGCCGCCCAGGGCCGCCGAGGCCAAGGCTGTGCCGGCGTGCACCTTCAGCACTTTGTTGAGATCGAATTCCTTGTGGTAGTTCAGCTCCAGGCTCGCCACCGAGATCAAGGTCGTCAGCAAGGCCACGAAGCTCACGACTAGCAGAGCGGGCAGGTTAGCCAATATG
This sequence comes from Fidelibacterota bacterium, assembly GCA_947470105.1. Classification (GTDB taxonomy): domain Bacteria; phylum Pseudomonadota; class Alphaproteobacteria; order Rhodospirillales; family Rhodospirillaceae; genus SHVO01. Next base: position 1,430 of record CANISR010000008.1, read on the forward strand.
TAGCCGACGTCACGGGCGTGCCACGCCAGGTTCCAGGGCGCGCGCCACTGTAAATCCTGCATGCGCGGGAACAGCCACATCTCCGGGCTGCAGGCGGGCGCCGCGCAAAGGCCGGCGGCCAGAAACAAATTCACGCCGACCGTCGCCGTCAGCATGACAAGAGGAATGAGCACCGCGGCCGGCACCCGGTTCGTGAGCCCGAAAAGGGCCGCGGCGATGAGCACGCCAGCCGCCAGCTCCGGGTGCATGGGGTTCGCCAGGAACGTCTGAAGTCCCGTCAGGCTCAGCGGCGTGCCGGAGATGATGTTGAGGGCGCCGCTGGTCATGAGCCAGCCGGTGGAGGCGAGAAATCCGGCCATCACTGAGAACGGGATATAGCGCACAAGGCTGGAGAGACGCGCGCGGGCCACCAGATAAAACGCAAGGGCGGACACCAGCGCGGTGAGAAAGACCGTGGCGACAGCGAGATTGATTTTCTCTTCGCCGCCCAGGCTCATGGCCCCGAGGCCGGCGAGCAGGCTTGCCTGCACCGAAATGGTATTGGAATCCGGCCCAGCGATGAACGAGCGCTCCGAGAACCAACCGAACAAGGCCCCGACCACCGCCGTGATCAAGGTGATCGTGATGCCGAACCCGACGTAAGGCGCCAGTGGCCCGGAAAACAACAGCGCGCCGTAAGACAGTGAGTAGATCACAGCGCTGAGCCCGACGATGACTCCGGCAGCGGCTTCGCGTCCTATGGCGGCGGCCTGTATCCTGCGGGACATCAGGCGGCTATCCGGCCTTCGGCGAAGACCTCCAGGACAGCGTCCACGAGGGCGTCGTTAGAATCCACGAACTTGGTGGGATTGGCGCGATACTGGCGCTCCATACCGAAGGGGATCTCGGTGCAGCCCAGCACGGTGATCTCGGCGCCGCGGGCCGTAAGCAGGCGCGAGGCTTTCTCGTAGGCGGCTTCCGCGCCGGCCCAGTCATTGGCCTTCATCATGGCGATGCCCGGCGAAACCAGTGTTTCAAACTCATCATCCGTGGGCGTCACGACGGCGTAGCCCATTTCGTCCAGGGTCTGGCGATAAATCCGCATGCGGTGCGTGCCGAAGGTGGATAGCACCCCGACAGTGCGGGCCGCTGGATTTTTGCGGCGGATCTGCTGCGCGCTGGCCCGCACGATGTGGATCAAGGGTGCGGCGGACGCGGCCTGCATCTCGTCGAACCAGCAATGGGCGCTGTTGCAGGGGATGCAGATCGCCCTGGCGCCGCTTCTGTTCAGGAGGGCGATGCCCTCCAGCAGCTTGGGCAAGGGCGAAGGCCCCGTGCCGACAATACTCGCGGTGCGGTCCGGGGTCGTGCAGTCGCCGTAGAGCATCACCGGAATATGCTCCTGGTCGATGCTGGCAGGGGTCTTTTTCACCAATTTGCGCAGGAAGTCGGCCGTGGCCAACGGGCCCATGCCGCCCAGCACCCCAAGAAAACCGCTCATATAAAAGTCCCCATACGCCCGCAGCTATAACGTCGGCGCCAGCGCCGCGACCATGCCGTTCACCACCTTCTCCAGCGGCGAGGCCTTGGCATCGCCGATGTCCATGGCAACGGCGGCGAAGACCGGCTCGCCGGCGAGCCAACGGGCCTCCGCAGTTTCGTCGGCCAGGGCGATGGCCAGGGCGTGGTTCATTTCCACATGCTGATGCGGCAGGCCGGCCAGCACCAGACCGACGCGCAGGATGATCAGGCTGTACATGCGGATGGCATCGCTGTGGTTGGCGGGGGCGAAGGCCTCGCCGGTCTTGAGTTCGAAAATCCTGAGGCAGGTATCGAGCGACTTTGACAAAACCGCGCGGCACACCAGCGGCCGCGTCGCGTATTCGGAACACGCCCGGTTCTCCAGGATCGGACAGGGCAGGCGGATATCCTCGCGGACGTATTGCTGGACGCTGCGAGACTTCGCCGCCATCTCGTTCACACGCGCGGTCTTGGCGGCCTGGCCGCGCACGGTGCGGGCGAGATTGAGGACCTCAGGGATCGTCGCGCTGACGTAGGTCTTGCAGCAGTGGTCGCAGCCGCGCGCGCATTCCACGGGGCCGGCCACATGCTCACGCAACAGGGCGTCGAGAAGCGACTCCGCAAAAGCGGCGGCACGGCTCGCCCGGTCGGGGGTCGCGGTGTCACGCAGCATGAGGGCAACGTGCCGCGCGTTAGCCTGGATTGCGCGGGCGTTGTCGGGAGTCAGGCCGAAGGGCCGGCCGATGAGGCCGGCGTCATCGCGCAGTATGGCGGCCTTCATCTCGGGGCTGATGATATCCATGGGCTCCGAGTCTAGCGGGGGTTGGATGCGGGGCATAGCCGGGCTTGAAGTAGGGGCCGCGATGGCGCAGGTTGCCGCCGCATGCCTAATCCCGCCGACAAAGGTGTTTCCGCCGAAGAGATCCTGGCCCGGTTGCTATACCGGGACGGCATGATCCTGGTGATCAACAAGCCGCCCGGCATTCCGGTCCATGCGGGCTTCGGTGGCGGTCCCAATCTGGAACAGAGCTTCCCGCACCTGGCGTTTGGATTGTCGCGGCCGCCGTCGCTGGCGCACCGGCTCGACCGCGACACTTCCGGGTGTCTGGTGCTGGGCCGCCATAACAAGGCCCTGCGCCAGGTGGGTGATCTGTTCGCCGCCGGCAAGGTCCGCAAGACTTATTGGGCGCTGGTGGACGGCGCGCCACGGGAAACCGAGGGCCGCATCAAGATCTCCATCCGCAAACTCGGCCAGGGGCCCGGCTGGAAAATGACGGCGGACCCGCGCAACGGTCAGCCCGCCATCACGGACTATAAGGTGCGCGGCTCCGTCCAGACGCCGGAGGGTAAGCGCACCTGGCTGGAGCTCTATCCACACACCGGCCGCACGCACCAGATCCGCATTCACTGCGCGGAGCTCGGCTGCCCTGTGGTGGGCGACAAGGTTTACGGCGTGAAGCCGTCCACATCGCCGCTCATGCTTCACGCCCGGGCGGTCGCCATTCCCATGAATTCCAAACGTGATCCCATCAAAGTGAAGGCGCCGCCGCCCGAACACATGCTGGCGGATCTTGTGGCTTGCGGATTCAAGGAAGAGGCGGAACCGGTTCCGGTGGTCGTGCCCCCCGCCGAGGAGCAGGAGAAGGTGTTGCCGGAAACCCCGGACTTCTCGGCCACGGATGCCGCGCGGGCGCGCGCCAAACACGGCGCTTTCAAAAAGAAGGGTCGCCGCCCAGGCGGCCGCAAGCATGACGGTACGCGGCGCGGCGGCCGCAAAAGTGCTGCCGGCGACGAAAGCTAGGGCTTGGTCGTTTTGGGCTCCACGCCGTGCCGAAGCATCATGGCCGCAACGTCCTCCAACGCCTGCACAATCAAGGCTTTGTCCGTGGACCTGGCAACAATGCTGGTGCAAAGGCGGTTGTTGCGTACCGACGGATAGCTGCCCAGGCTCACCTTTGGATATTTTTCCTGGAGCGCGGTGAGGTCCGCGGCGATGTCGCCCTCGCGAGCTTCGCCATCGACACTGCCGGAGAAGACGGGATCACCCTGGCGCAGCAACGGCACTGCAGCTTCGAACATGGCCTGGGCGATACTGGGAATGCCCGCCATGACAAACACATTCTCGATGCGGTACCCAGGCGCCGAGGTGACGTGGTTTTCGATGAGCGCCACATCCGCGCCGTCGGGCACTTCGGCCATTTTCAGGCGGGCCTCGTTGAGGTCGCCTTTGTAGAACACGTCCATTTTCTTCACCGCGTCCGGATGGCGCAGGACCTTACGGCCGAAAGCGCGGGCGATGCAGGCGGTGGTGATGTCGTCGTGGGTCGGGCCGATGCCGCCGGTGGTGAAGACGTAGGTGTAAAGCACACGGCAGAAATTCACCGCGGCGATAATGGCCTCGGGCACATCCGGCACCACTCGGGCTTCTTTGAGCTTTATGCCCAGCGCGGCCAGGCGGCCGGCCATGTACTTGATGTTGGTGTCCTGGGTGCGGCCCGAGAGGATCTCGTCGCCGATGATCAGGATGCAGGCGGTGGGCGCTTCGGTCATGGCGGCAGTCTAGTCCCTCACAGCCAATCCTGCAGCAGGGGGATGAGCGGCTCGTCCGCCGGCGGCATGGGATAGTCGCGCAAGTTTTGTGCCCGGACCCAGGCGATTTTCTGGCCCTCGGTGGGCTCCACCCGACCCCGCCACTGGCGGCATATATAAAGCGGCATCAGCAAGTGGAAGGTCGCGTAGGAATGTGACGCGAACCCCAGGGGCGCCAGGCAGCTCGCGCGGATATCGATGCTGAGTTCCTCTTTGAGTTCGCGGATCAAGGCCGCTTCCGGTGTTTCACCCGGCTCCACCTTGCCGCCCGGGAACTCCCACAGCCCCGCCATGGATTTTCCCGGCGGGCGCTGCGCCAGCAAGATGCGGGCGTCGGCATCCAGCAGCGCAACCGCACTCACCAGGACAATAGGCAGGCCGGTGCGCGGCTCAGATAAGCCTGCGCTCCAGCAACCGCCTTCGTCGTCTGGTGCGCCCGGATTAAGTTCGGTAGGAGCCATTGATGTCGATATATCCGTGGGTGAGATCGCAGGTCCAAACTGTCGCTGTGCCGCTGCCTATGCCCACATCTACTTCGATGTCGATCTCGCGGCCCTTCATATGCGCAACCACCGGCGTTTCGTCGTAGCCCGTGACCGGTTCGCCGTTGCGGGCCACGGCCACGCCACCGATGGTGATGGCGAGTTTATCGCGGTCGGCCCGTTCTCCGGCCTTCCCTACGGCCATGACGATGCGGCCCCAGTTGGCGTCCTCGCCGGCGATGGCGGTTTTCACCAACGGGGAATTGGCGATGCTCAGCGCGATGCGGCGCGCGGCGGCGGCATGCTCCGCGCCTACGACCCGGATCTCGACGAACTTGGTGGCGCCTTCGCCGTCCCGGGCGGTCTGCTTGGCGAGGTCGATAAGCAGGTCTTCGAGCTGCGCGGTGAAATCTGCGAGCCGGGGATCGTTCACGTCGGTCACCGGCTTATGGCCCGCCTTGCCGGTGGCAAACATCAGCAGGGTGTCGGAGGTGGAGGTGTCACCGTCCACGGTCATGCAGTTGAAGCTTTTGTCGGTGCCGGCCCGCAGCAGGCTTTGCACCACCGGTGCGGCCAGGCCCGCATCTGTGAACACATAGGCGAGCATCGTAGCCATGTCCGGCGCGATCATGCCGGAGCCTTTGCAGATGCCGTTGATGGTGACGGCGACGCCGTCGATCTTGGCGCTCCGAGTGGCCACCTTGGGAAAGGTGTCGGTGGTCATGATGGCCGCCGCGGCTGCGGCCCAGGCGTCCGGCTTCAATTGCGCCTTCAGGTCCGGCAGGGCGCCTGTGATCTTGTCGCCGGGGGGCGGTTCGCCGATGACGCCGGTTGAGGACACGAATACAGCTTCCGGCGCGCAGGCGAACAGCCGCGCGGCAGCCTCGACGGTGGCATCGACCACGGCCTGGCCCCGGGCGCCGGTGAAGGTGTTCGAATTACCCGAATTTACCACCAGGACCCGGCCTTCGCCTTGAGCCAGGTGCTTGCGGCACAGCTCCACCGGGGCCCCTGCGGTGAGGGACCGGGTCAGCACCCCGCCCACGGTTGTTCCGGGCGCCATCTCAGCAACCATCAGGTCGGTGCGGCCTTTGTAACGTACGCCCGCCGCGGCCGTGGCCAGGCGCACCCCCGCCAATACCGGCAATGTGGGGGTCGAGGCAGGGGCGAGGGGCGAAACCGGCGGCATGGCAAGGTCCGTGAAGGCCAGGGGTTATGGAACGGGGCGGCAAAAAGGAGCCAGCTTCAATGGCATATGCACCACCCCCCGACAAGCGCCCGGGGCCAGCGGGATTTGGTGGAAAAAACGCCCGCCCGGACGGCCTGCGGCGGAGTCCTGCGCGGCCGTTAAATCAAAGAAATATCAAGCAAATCAGCCGAATTTGAGGGCGGTATCGTTGACTTCGGGGCATCCGGCTTTTATCTGTCTGCCAGCGCATCCGCGGGGGCCTTAAGCCCCCGGCGGTTCCAAGTCCCTGTGAGCGGCGTTGGAGATCGGTCCACGCAGCAGTCCTACCCGTCAATCTCGAGGTCTAGATGCTCGGCGCTCTCGCCAAACGCCTTTTCGGCACCCGTAACGACCGGCTGATCAAGTCCCTCCGCCCCATCGTCGATCAGATCAACGCCAAGGAAGCGGAAGTGGCCGCCCTGGATGATGTCGACGTGCGCGGGCGCACCGACTGGCTCAAAGGCCGCCTGGCCGCCGGCGAGAGCCTGGACGACATCCTGGTGGACGCTTTCGCCACCGTGCGCGAAGCCGCCAAGCGGACCTTGAAGCAGCGCCATTTCGACGTGCAGATGATCGGCGGCATGGTCCTGCACCGCGCCATGATCGCCGAAATGGGCACCGGCGAAGGCAAAACGCTGGTCTCGACGCTGCCGGTCTACCTCAATGCGCTCTCGGGCAAGGGCGTGCATGTGGTGACGGTCAACGACTACCTCGCCAAGCGCGACGCCGAATGGATGGGGCAGATCTACCGTTTCCTCGGCCTCACGGTCGGCTGCATTCAAAACAACCTCTCGGACCTGGACCGGCGCGCGGCTTACGCCTGCGACGTCACCTACGGCACCAACAACGAATTCGGCTTCGACTACCTGCGCGACAACATGAAGTACGCGATCGAGGACATGGTCCATCGCGACTTCAACTACGCCATCGTCGACGAAGTTGACTCGATCCTGATCGACGAAGCGCGCACGCCGCTGATCATTTCAGGTCCGTCCCAGGACCGCACCGACCTCTATGACCGGGTCGATAAGCTCATTCCGCTGCTCAAGGACGAGCACTTCGAGAAGGACGAGAAGCAGCGCTCCATCACCTTTACCGATGCCGGCACCGAAGCGCTCGAGAAGCTTCTGGTCGAACGCGGCATCCTCACCGACGGCGGCCTGTACGATATCGAGAACATCTCCCTGGTCCACCACTCGAACCAGGCCCTGCGCGCCCACCACATGTTCAAGAAGGACGTGGACTACCTGGTGCGCGATAACAAGGTGCACCTGATCGACGAATTCACCGGGCGCATCATGGAAGGCCGCAGGCTGTCCGAAGGCCTGCACCAGGCGATCGAGGCCAAGGAAGGCGTCGAGGTTCAGAACGAGAACCAGACCCTGGCCACCATCACCTTCCAGAACTATTTCCGCATGTACCCGAAGCTGTCGGGCATGACCGGCACCGCCATGACCGAAGCCGAGGAGTTCGGCTCGATCTATGGTCTTGAGGTGGTCGACGTGCCGCCCAATCGCGATCGCGCCCGTAAGGACGAACACGACGAGGTCTATCGCTCGGTCGATGAAAAATACGACGCCATCATCACCCTCATCGAGGAATGCCAGAAACGCCAGCAGCCGGTGCTGATCGGCACCGTGTCGATCGAGAAGTCGGAAAAGCTGGCCGCCCTTCTGCTCAAGAAGACCAAGATCAAGGCGCAGGTCCTCAACGCCAAATATCACGAGCAGGAAGCCTTCATCATCGCCCAGGCCGGCGTGCCGGGCCTCGTGACCATCGCCACCAACATGGCAGGCCGCGGCACCGACATTCAGCTCGGCGGCAACGCCGAGTACCGGTTCGCCGAAGATGAACGCACCCGCGGGCGTGTGCTCTCGGACGAAGAGCGCGCCGAGATCCGTCGCGACATCGAGGAAAAGAAGCAGATCGCCATGGCCGCCGGCGGCCTCTATGTGGTCGGCACCGAGCGCCATGAGAGCCGGCGCATCGACAACCAGCTCCGCGGCCGTTCAGGCCGCCAGGGCGACCCGGGCGCTTCCAAGTTCTTTCTGTCGCTGCAGGACGATCTGATGCGCATCTTCGGGTCGGAACGCATGGATGGCCTGTTGCAGCGCCTCGGCCTGCAGCCGGGCGAAGCCATCATCCATCCGTGGATCAACAAGGCCATTGAGAAGGCCCAGCAGAAAGTCGAAGCCCGCAACTTCGATATCCGCAAGAACCTGCTGCAGTTCGACGACGTCATGAACGACCAGCGCCGGGTAATCTTCGACCAGCGTAAGGAAATGATGCAGACCGAGGACCTGTCCGAGCTGGTCACGGAAATGCGCCATGAGGTGATCCAGGACCTGGTCGCCAAGTTCATTCCCGAGCGCGCCATGCACGAGGAATGGGATCTCCACGGCCTCCACGAGGAGACGCTGCGTCTCTTGAACCTCGACCTGCCGCTCAAGGATTGGGCGCAGGAAGAAGGCATTGCCGATGAGGAAATCCGCGAACGCATTGCCCATGCCGCAGATGCGCGCTTCAATGAAAAGAGCTCCTCTATCGGCCCGGAGACCATGCGCCGGGTGGAGAAGAGCCTGATTCTGCAGATGATCGACCAGGGCTGGCGCGACCATCTGGCCCAACTCGATATGCTTCGCCACGGCGTCAATCTGCGCGCTTACGGGCAGAAGCAGCCTCTGTTGGAATATCAGCGCGAATCGTTTGAGATGTTCACCGAGCTGCTGTCATCCCTGCGCGAGCGCGTGACCAGCATTCTGTCGCGCATCGAACTCCGCGCCGAGCCATCCCCGGAAGCCCTGCAGCCGCGCGCCCCGGTCCGCGGCCGTGAAGTGCACGAGCACGTCAATTCCGGCATCGGCGATGCCGGACTGGCTGATCAGCGGGCCCTGCCGCGGGTTACAGCCGATAACCGTGATCCCAATGACCCCGCCACCTGGGGCCGGGTTGCGCGCAACGAGGCCTGTCCTTGCGGCTCGGGCAAGAAATTCAAGCACTGCCACGGTTCCGCCGACGAAGCGGCCTAAGGGGTGGTCTCAGTTACCGCTCTTCGTCATGTGGCCTTCGAGGATCTCGGCATTCTCGAAGAGCTGTTCGCCGCGCGCCGCTGGAAGGTAACTTACGTCGAAGCGCCCGTGGCCGATTGGGCAGCCTTCGATCCGCTGAAGCCCGACCTGCTGGTCATTCTCGGCGGGCCCATCGGCGCCAACGACACCGAGCTCTACCCGTTCCTCAAGCCGGAACTCGCCGCAATCGAACGCCGCCTCAAGGCGGACAGGCCGACGCTGGGCCTCTGCCTCGGCGCGCAGTTGGTGGCCAAAGCCCTCGGTGCGCGGGTTTACCCGGCGGTGGAAAAAGAAATCGGCTGGAAACCGCTGCTGCTCTCCCGGGTGGGCTACGCCTCTCCGGTGAAGCATCTCGGCCCCGAGCACAGCTTCATGTTTCACTGGCACGGCGACACCTTCGATCTGCCCGCGGGCGCTACGTTGCTCGCCGGCACAGCCAGCGCCATGCATCAGGCGTTTGCCTGGGGCAAGGCGACGCTGGCGTTCCAGTGTCACCCGGAAGTGCGCGCGCAGGATCTGGAGAAGTGGTTTGTCGGCCACGCTTTTGAATTGTCCCATGCCGCCGGCGCTAATGCGAAAGTATTGCGGGCGGACACGTTGCGCTACGGCGCTGCGCTGGAGCGCCAGGGCAAGCTGTGCTTCGGCGAGTGGCTGGATAGCTTAGGGCTGTAAGCTACGCGTCCGGAGAGAGGCCCATCAAACTCCGCGCGAAGCTGTGCGAGGTAAAGGGGCGTAGATCATCTGCGCCTTCGCCGACGCCGATGAAGTGCACCGGCAGTTTGAACTTCTCCGCCAGCGCCACGACCACGCCGCCCTTGGCGGTACCGTCGAGCTTGGTCATCACCAGGCCGGTCACGCCCACGACCTGCTTGAAAACCTCGACCTGGCTATGGGCGTTCTGGCCGACCGTGGCGTCGAGCACCAGGAGCGTGGCGTGCGGCGCGCTCGGGTCGACCTTGTTGATGGCCCGTACGACCTTTTGCAGTTCGGCCATCAGCGCGTCTTTGTTTTGCAGCCGGCCCGCGGTGTCGATCAGCAGCACGTCGTCCTTGCGCTTGCGCGACTCCATCAGCGCTTCGAAGACGAGGCCCGCCGCGTCGGCGCCGGTGTCTTTGGCGACCACGGGCACATTGGCCCTCGCACCCCAGACCTTGAGCTGTTCCACCGCCGCCGCGCGGAAAGTGTCGCCGGCGGCTAAGGTGACACTCAAGCCCTGGCGTTTGAACTGATGGGCGATCTTTCCAATGGTGGTGGTCTTGCCGGCGCCGTTGACGCCAACCACCAGGATCACGAACGGCTTCTGGGCGGGGTCGACGGACAGCGGCAGGGCGACCGGCTCCAGCACCTTGGCGATATCGACGGCGAAAGCGGTGCGGACTTCCTCAGAGGTGACTTCCTTGCCGAAGCGGGTCTTGGCCAAAGCTTGTGTCAAACGCGAGGCCGTCGCCGTGCCGAGGTCGGCGGTGATCAGCAGGTCTTCAAGTTCCGTCAGCGCCGCGTCATCGAGCTTTTTCTTGGTGAAGATCTCGGCGATGCCGGTCACCAGCTTCGACGAGGACTTTGACAAGCCGGAGACGAGACGCGAGAGCCAGCCGCTGCGCGGCTGTTGCGAAGGGTTATCGTCGGACATTACTGAAGGGCTTCCGCGTAAAGGGTGTCGGCGTCGGCGGACATAACGCGGGCCGCGACGATTTCACCCGCAATTCCCGGCGTGGTCAGACGCACCGGTGCGTAATGTTCGGAGCGGCCGGTCTCATTGGCTTCACGCAGGACGCTGACGGTGCGCTCGATATGGCTTTGCAGCCAGGCCGCCATGGCGGATTTACCTTTGTCGCGCAGCCGTGCGGCGCGGGCTTTGATCACAGCCCCATCTACCTGCGGCATCTTCGCCGCAGGCGTGCCGGGCCGTACGGAATACGGAAACACATGCAGATGCGTCAGGCCGGCGTCGTCCACCAGGCGGTAGCTGGCCTCGGCCATGGCATCGTCCTCGGTTGGGAAGCCGGCGATCATGTCGGCGCCGAAGGCGGCATCGGGTCGCAAGGTCCGAACGCGGTTACAGAAGGCGATGATATCGGCCCGGGCGTGGCGGCGTTTCATGCGCTTCAGCACCATGTCGTCGCCGGCCTGGGCGGAGATGTGGAAATGCGGCATGAGGCGCGGCTCGTCGGCGATCAGGCGAAACAGGTCTTCGTCGGCCTCGGCGGGGTCAATGGAAGACAAGCGCAAGCGCGGCAACTCCGGCACCAGGGCCAGCAGGCGGCGGGTCATCTGCCCCAGGCTCGGTTGTCCGGGAAGGTCGGCGCCGTAGCCGGTAATATCGACGCCGGTGAAGACGACTTCGCGATAGCCGCTGTTCACAAGCTGGCGCACTTCTTCGACGATACGGCCCATGGGGACGCTGCGGTTATTGCCGCGGGCGAACGGGATGATGCAGAAAGTGCAGCGGTGGTCGCAGCCTTGCTGGACCTGCACGAAGGCGCGGGTGCGACCATCGAAGCCTTCCACCAGGTGCTCGGCGGTTTCGCGCACAGTCATGATGTCGCTGACACGCACTGTATCGTTGGCGCCGGGCAGAAAGCTCTCGGCCTTCATCTTGTGCTCGTTACCCAGGACCCGGTTTACCTCGGGCATGGCGGCATAGCGGTCAGGATCGAGCTGAACCGCGCAGCCGGCGGCGACAATATGGGCGCCGGGGTTCTCGCGGCGCAAACGGCGCAGGGTTTGCAGGCCCTGCCGCTCGGCCTCTTTGGTCACCGCGCAGGTGTTGACGATGATGGCGTTGTCGAGCCCGGCGTCGCGGGCGTGGGCGCGCATCACTTCGCCCTCGTAGGTGTTCAGACGGCAGCCGAGACTGACGACTCTGGGAGTCAGGCGGGGGGGCTCGGTCACGTGAGCAAGCTCGCGTCCATGGTGCCGGAGAACGCCAATGTGGCGGGCCCGGTCATGATCACATGGCCGTCCTCGCGCCATTCAATATGTAGATCGCCACCGTCGAGGGTCACAGTCACCTTGCGATCGGTTAGTCCCCGGCGCACCGCCGCCACGGCCGAAGCACAGGCGCCGGTGCCGCAAGCCCGGGTGATACCGGCGCCGCGTTCCCACACCCGCATGCGCACATGACCGCGGTCGATGACCTGCACTGCTTCCACATTGATGCGCGCGGGAAACAGCGCATGGTGTTCCAGCTTCGGTCCGACGGTCTCCAGATCAATGGCGCCCGCGTCCTTCACGAAAAACACCGCGTGGGGATTGCCGACATTGACGCCGACGCCGTCGCTCAAAGGGCCTTCGCTCACCGGCAGATGCAGCGTATCGCCGGCGCTGGCGAGCGGAATGGATTTCCAGTCATCCCGTGCCGGCCCCATGTCGATGGAATAGAGATCGTCTTTCCGGGTGGCGATAATCGGTCCGCCAAGGGTCTCGAGCGTCACGCTGTCCTTACCGCTTTCTTCCATCAGCACGCGGGCGACGCAGCGGCTGCCGTTGCCGCAGCTTTCCACAACGCTGCCGTCGGAATTGCGGATGGCGATGAAAGCGTCACCGCCGTTGCGGGGCGCTTCGATGATCATGATCTGGTCGCATCCAATGCCCGTGCGCCGGTCGGCGATGGCGGCGGCGGATTTTGGGGTCAGCGCGAATTTATGCGCGCGGGCGTCCAGCACGACCACGTCGTTGCCGAGTCCATGCATCTTGAGAAAGGGGAGACCTGCGTTGGGCATGGCCGGTTTATAGGTAGCGGGGGTGCCGCTGTCCAGGGCGACGGCTCAGTCGAATATTCTATAAACTGTTGTTTTATATAGATATTATGGCCGAGGATGCTTTGGTTGATAAAGATGGAGATCGCCCCCGCCCGGCAGCCGGATTTTGGTGATGGATCCCCACCGGGCTTCCTCAACAGCCGCGCAGGCCACTTTTTTGGCGGCAAGCGCCGCCATTTCGGCCTCGAGGTCATCGCACATCAAATAAAGGGCATGACCGCCGTTGGCCTCGGCCGGGTGGAACGCCGCCTCCGCCGGCGGCAGGGCGAAGATCAGCCAGCCGTGCCCGGCGTCCACATGCGCAAATCCCAGCACGTCGCGGAAGAAGGCGCGATCGGCCTCGGCATCGGTCGAATTGATGACCACGTGGGCGCCAGAAATCATGTTTTTCTCCAATGGGTTATGGGTTTTGTCGTCGGAATCCGGGCTTGACTCGGTCTGGAGCCAAGCGTACACCACCGCCTGCCTAAGCCTGACATTCCGGGTTTTCGCTGCCTCTCGGGGGCCGTCCGTCCGCGTTATCGCGCACGGGCGTGTTTTCCGTTTGGGCCAAAGGATTTGAAAACGAGACCATGTTCGACGCCTTAACCGACAAGCTTGGCAGCGTCCTTAATAAGCTGACCCGCCGCGGTGCGCTTACCGAGGCTGACGTCAGCGCCGCCATGCGTGAAGTGCGCGTGGCGCTGCTCGAGGCCGACGTGGCGCTGCCGGTGGTGAAGGATTTCATCACCAAGGTGAGCGAACGGGCCGTGGGCGAAGCGGTCGTGAAGTCCGTCACCCCGGGCCAGATGGTCGTGAAGATCGTCCATGACGAACTCGTCGCCATGCTCGGCGGCGTCGCCGATGCGCCGCCGACCTTTGACTCCTCCGGCATCAGCCTCGCCGCACCCGCGCCGGTGGCGGTGCTGATGGTCGGCTTGCAGGGCTCCGGCAAGACCACCACCACCGCGAAGATCGCGCACCGTTTGCAGAGCAAGGATCGCAAGCGGGTGTTGATGGTGTCGCTCGATACCTACCGCCCGGCGGCGCAAGACCAGCTCGCCATCCTGGGCGGCCAGGTGAACGTCATCACGCTGCCCATCGTCGCCGGCCAAAAGCCGCTGGAGATCGCCAAGCGCGGCCTCGCCGAGGCGCGCACCGGTGTGTTCGACGTGGTGATCTTCGATACCGCCGGACGCCTTACCATCGACGACGCCATGATGGCGGAAGTCACCGCGGTGCGCGACCTCATCAGGCCGCATGAGACCCTGCTCGTCACCGACGCCATGATCGGCCAGGACGCGGTCATCACGGCGCAATCGTTCAACGAGAAAGTCGGCATCACCGGTATCGTGCTGACCCGTGTCGACGGCGATGCCCGCGGCGGCGCGGCGCTGTCCATGCGGGCCATTACCGGCCGGCCCATCAAGCTCATCGGCGTTGGCGAAAAAGTCGACGCCCTCGATGTATTCGACCCCAGCCGCATCGCCGGCCGTATTCTCGGCATGGGCGACGTGGTCAGCCTGGTTGAGAAAGCCGTCGCCAACGTCGACCACGAAAAGGCCGAGAAGCTCGCGGCGCGCATGGCCGAGGGCAAGTTCGACCTCAACGACATGCTCTCCCAATTGCAGCAGATCCAGCGCATGGGCGACATGAAGGGCCTGCTTGGCCTCATTCCCGGCGTCGGCGCGGCCATGAAGCAGATGAAGGGCGATATCGATCCCAAGCAATTCAAGCGTCTGGAAGCCATCATTCAGTCCATGACGCCCAAGGAACGCAAAGTGCCGGACATCATCAAAGCGTCGCGCAAACAGCGCATCGCCACGGGTGCGGGCACCAACGTCGCGGAAGTGAACAAACTCCTGAAGCAGCATCAGCAGATGGAGACGGTCATGAAGCGCATGAAGAAAATGGGCGGCATGGGCGCGCTCGCCAGCATGTTCGGGGGCGGTGGCCTGCCCGGCATGGGTGGCGGCGCGGGCTTGCCCCAAGGTCTGCCGCGTCACGGCGGGCCCCCGTTCGGTAAACGCTAACTCAGTCCAATTTCGAAGTTCATACAAAGGAGACATCATGTCGTTGAAGATCAGACTCGCCCGTATCGGCGCCAAGAAGCAGGCTTACTACAAACTCGTGGTGGCGGACTCCCGCTCGCCGCGCGACGGCCGCTTCATCGAGAAGCTCGGCACCTATAACCCGCGCGTCGCCAAGGATCACAAAGAGCATCTGTCGATCAAAGAAGACCGCATAAAGCATTGGGTCGGCGTCGGCGCCCAGCCCACGGACCGCGTGCAGCGTCTGCTCGCCAAGCTCGGCCTCGCCAAGGAACCCAAGGTCAACACCCAGACCAAGAAGGACAAGCCGCGTCCGAAGACGGTCGAGCGCATGAAGGCCCAGGAAGAAGCCGCCAAGGCTGCCGCCGAAGCCGCCGAGAAAGCCGCTGCCGGCTAACACGCCGTGAGCAACGTTTGCTTGGGTGTGATCGTCGGCGTCAAAGGCTTGCGCGGTGAAGTTCGGGTCAAGAGCTTCACCGAGGCGCCGGAAGACGTGGCGGCCTACGGCCCTCTGAAGGCCAGCGACGGACGGACAATCACCTTGTCAGTCGTCAATGTGCTTGAAGATGTGGTGATTGCGACCATCGACGGCGTTGACGACCGCGCAGCGGCGGAAGCGCTCAAGGGCCTCGAGCTCTTTGTCGATCGCGCAGTGCTGCCGGAGACCGAGGGCGACACCTACTACCACGCCGATCTCATCGGCCTGGCGGTGGAGAGCACTGAAGGCGAGAAAGTGGGGAAGGTTTCGGCTTTCTACAATTTCGGCGCCGGCGACGTGATGGAAGTGACGGCGGAGGGCAGAAGCGATACCGGCTTTTTGCCCTTCACCGCGGATGTGATCGTAAAGGTCGATATCCCGGGGGGCAGGGTGGTCATCACCCCGAGTCCCGGGCTGTTTGAGGATGCTAAACCGGAGGACGAGACGGGCAATGGAGCGTGAGGCGTTCCAGGCGGTGGTTCTAACCCTTTTCCCGGAAATGTTTCCGGGTCCCTTGGGGGTGTCACTGGCCGGGAAAGCCTTGCAGGACGGGCTTTGGCGGCTGGAATCGGTAGACATTCGGGGTTTCGCGCGCGATAAACACCGCACCGTGGACGACAGCCCTTTCGGGGGCGGCGCCGGTATGGTGATGCGGCCCGATGTTTTGGATGCCGCCATTAAAGCCTCCCGGCTCAACGGTACGCCGCTTATTTATCCCACGCCGCGCGGTCGGCTTCTTGACCAGGCGCGGGTGCGGGAATTGGCGGCGGGTCCCGGCGTGACGGTGATCTGCGGACGCTACGAAGGCGTCGACCAGCGTTTGCTGGAGGCGCATGGAGTGGAGGAAGTCAGCCTCGGCGATTTCATCCTCTCGGGCGGTGAAATCGCGGCGCTGGCGATGCTCGATGCGGTGGTGAGGTTGCTGCCCGGCGTCGTCGGTAAGACGGAAAGCTTGGACGAAGAGAGTTTCGAGACCGGGTTGCTTGAGTATCCCCACTACACACGGCCCGATCCGTGGAATGGGGTTGAAGTGCCCGAGGTGCTGAAGTCCGGCCACCACGCCAAAGTCAAAGCGTGGCGGCAGACCCAAGCCGAAGAAGTGACGAAAGCGCGCCGCCCCGATTTGTGGGACCGGTACGTGAAGCGGAAGACGTAAGAAGCTGCAAAGCGACCATTACAAACCAAGAGCAAAAATTCGTAAGGGACAACGACAATGAGCATTCTGGATACACTGGAAAAAGATCTTCTCGAAGAAATGAAGGCCAAGCGCGCGGTGCCGGACTTTTCCCCCGGCGATACCCTGCGCGTGCACGTGAAAGTGCTCGAAGGCCAGCGCGAACGCACCCAGGCCTATGAAGGCGTTTGCATCGCCCGCAAGAACGGCGGCGTGAACTCCTCCTTCACCGTGCGTAAGATTTCCTTCGGCGAGGGCGTGGAACGGGTGTTCCCGCTGTACGGACCGATCATCGACAAGGTGGAAGTCGTCCGCCGCGGCCGCGTCCGCCGCGCCAAGCTCTACTACCTCCGTGACCGTCGCGGCCGCGCCGCGCGTATCGCAGAAGAAGGCGGCATGAGCTCCGGCGAAGCCGCTGCGAAAGAGTAAGCCGAAAAAATTAACCAGAGACGTCTGGGCTAATTTCTCACCCGCGTGTTTCGACACGCGGGTGAGTTCATTTTTGGGCCTCTGCTTCCTTGAGATGACCGCGCAAACGGCCCGTCAGAAAAAGCCCGAACATCCGGAAGTCGCTGAACAGCGACCAGAGCGGATAACGGAAAGTCGCCGGACGGTTGTGCTCGACGGCGATGTGGGCGAACCAGGCGAAGGCGTAACCGGCGATGAAGGCGTTTGAGACGCCGAGGGCGCCCGCCAGCAGGCACAGGATCGCAAGGCCGCTGCCCACATAATGCAGAGCGCGGGTCAACGGACGGGCGTGCTCCCGCAAGTAGTACAGCCAGAATTCGCTGTAACGGGTGATCCGCTGGTCCACGAGGTACCTTGAGGAAACCTTGATTTCAAAAGGGCGCAAGCGTAGTTTGCCGCACCTTTTTCGGCCCGGCCAGCAATGATCCGGTGCCCGCAAAAACTCTGAAAAAGAAAGCCAGAAAAGAAAGATAATACAGATGCCTGACACTTCACGTCCGTCGCGCGGCTACACCGTCGCGGTCATCGGCGCCACCGGCAACGTCGGCCGCGAAATTCTCCAGACCCTGTGGGACCGCAAGTTCCCGGTGTCCAAGGTGATCGCATTGGCGTCACAGCGCTCCGTCGGTCAGGAAGTGTCCTTCGGCGAAGACGACGTGTTGAAGGTGCAGAATCTCGAAACCTTCGACTTCAAGGGCGTCGATATCGCGTTGTCGTCGCCGGGCGCCAAGATCTCGGCCATCCACAGCCCGCGCGCAGCCGCGGCTGGGTGTGTTGTCATCGACAACACCTCCCATTTCCGCATGGACCCTGATGTTCCTCTGGTGGTGCCGGAAGTGAATCCGGAAGCCATCGCCCGCTATAAGAAAAAGGGAATCATCGCCAACCCCAATTGTTCCACCATCCAGATGGTGGTGGCGCTGAAGCCGCTGCATGACGCCTTCAAGATCAAGCGGGTGGTGGTGTCGACCTATCAGTCGACCTCAGGCGCCGGCAAGTCGGCCATGGATGAGCTGTTCAATCAGACCAAGGGCATCTACGCCAACCAGGCGGCCGCGGCGACCAAGTCGATCTTCACCAAGCAGATCGCCTTCAACGTCATTCCGCATATCGACGTGTTCCTCGATGGCGGCGAGACCAAAGAAGAGTGGAAGATGCTCGCCGAGACGCGGAAGATTCTCGATCCCGATATCAAGGTGCACGCCAACTGCGCCCGTGTGCCGACCTTCATCGGTCACGCCGAATACATCAATATCGAAACCGAGAAGCCCATCACCGATGTGGCCGCGCGCGACATACTGCGCCAGGCGCCGGGGATCAGCGTCGTCGATCACCGCGCCAACGAAGGCTACGCCACCCCGGCCGAATGCGCCGGTGAAGACGCGGTATTTGTCTCGCGCATTCGCAAGGACAACAGCGTCGAAAACGGCCTGTCCTTCTGGTGCGTCTCGGACAACCTGCGCAAGGGCGCCGCCCTCAACGCCGTGCAGATCGCCGAAGTGCTGGTGCGGGAATACTTAAGCGCTAAGTAGGGTGCCAAGTAGGGGAGCGCGCGCTACAGCGCCCGAACCGCGACCGCCGCCAGAACAGCGATTCCCGACGCCGCGATAATCGCGCCGAAGATCTTGTTGAGGCGCGCGAGGCCGCGGCGCAGGAATCCTTCGCGGATAAATCCGACCGCGCCCACCAGGACGATCCACCACACCATGGAGCCGGCGAACACGCCGGCCACCAGCCAGAAGGCGCGGGATGGATCGATCGCGGCGTCGATCACGCCGAAGGCCGCGAACAGGCCCGCGGCAGCGCCCATGGTGGCAGGATTGGTGATGGCCATGGTGAAAGCCGCTACAACATCCCGGCCCAGGCTCTGCACCCGCACCTCCCCATCGGCGAAGACGATGGGCGCGCGGTAGGTAAGAACGCCCATCATCACTACAATGAGGCCGCCGAGTGCGCCGATGATGATCTGGTGCGCGGTGACGAAAGTACTCACCGCTGTGATGCCGAGGCCCGCGGCGGCGCCGAAGATCATGTCGGCAACGGCGGCGCCGGTGCCTGTTGCCAGGGCCTGCAGGCGGCCTTTGGCAAGGGTGCGGCGGACACACAGCATGGCGACCGGCCCCATGGGCGCGGCCAAGGCAAAGCCTGCCACCAGCCCGCGGATAAAGGCGACCTGCAAAATTTCGAAGGTCATCGCGTGCGGCGTCGATTGACGCCACGATTTACAAAGTCTTGTATCATCGCGTCAGCCGTACACCGGTTTCGCGGCCGGGAGCAAGCTACGCCGGATGAATTGGCCCGCTGACCAGGACCCGCTGACCAGGAGATGTGATGACACTTTCGCGAGGCCCACGGCCGCGGCGCAGCGCCCTCTATATGCCGGCCTCCAACGCGCGCGCGCTTGAAAAAGCCAAGACCCTGGCTGCAGACACGGTGATTTTCGATCTGGAAGACGCCGTTGCTCCCGATGCCAAAACGTCCGCACGCGCCGCCGCCGTCGCCGCAGTGAAAGGCGGCGGCTACGGCGCGCGTGAAATCCTTATCCGCGTCAATGCGCTCGATACCCCATGGGCCGCCGATGATATCGCCGCTGCCGCCCTGTCCGGGGCCGACGGGATCGTTGTGCCCAAAGTCGGCAGCGCTGATGGCGTGCGCCGGGCGTCGCAACAGCTTGGCGACGCGCGCGCGCCGGACGCCTTCTCACTCTGGGCCATGATCGAAACGCCGCGCGGCGTGTTGGCGGTGCAGGATATCGCCGCCGCGGATTCTCGGCTGGCAGGGCTGATTGTCGGTACCGCCGATCTCGCCAAGGATCTCCAATGCGCTCATCCCGCCGATCGCTGGCCCATGTTGCAGGCGCTGCAGATGTGCGTACTGGCGGCGCGGGCTTACGACTTGGCGGTGTTGGACGGGGTGCATCTTGAGATCGCCGACATGGGCGCCTTCGACGCTGCGTGTCATCAGGGGCGTGCGCTGGGCTTTGACGGCAAGACCTTGATCCACCCCAGCCAGATCGCTGGCGCCAATGCCGCTTTTGGACCGAGCGAAGAAGAGCTGGCGCGCGCGCGCCGCATCGTCGCGGCTCACGATGCGGCGGCGGCCCAAGGGCACGGCGTCACCTTGTTGGACGGGCGCCTGGTGGAAAGCCTGCATGTGAAAGAGGCTGAGCGCCTCTTGGCGCAAGCGGATCTGATCGCGGCGCGTGCATAAAGAAAAAGCGCCGCGGCGATGCCGCGGCGCTTTCCTGCTCATTAGTTAAGATCAGCTAGTTCGGAACGCGGACCGTACCCGAAGCGCTCCCGCTGGCGCTGCCGCGGACCGGGCCGGTCGCAACGCCGGAGGACCCGCCACCGGACGCGCTCGCGCCGCCGCGGTCCACAGACGCATCGCCCGAGCTCTCGGACGCGCCGTTGAGGGAACCGGTGGACACGCCGCCGGTGGTATTGGTGCTGCCGGCTGCATCCACATCGACGGAATTAGCGGTCCGGCTGGCTCTTTTCGCCGCGGCGTTCGCCGCGCGATTGGTGGTAGAGCGCGCGCCGGCAACCGCGCCGTCGGCATTCGCCCGGGCGCTACCCGTGGCGTTTACGCTTGTGTCCACGCCGGTCCGGGCGGAGCCGCGTGCGCTGGCTTGCGCATCGGTGCTGACATCACCGGCCGCATCGACGGCACCTTTGGCTTTGCCGCGGGCGCGGGTCGTGGCGCGGGTGGTGCCTTCAACTTCGCGGGTGGCATCGAGACGGCCGCTGCCGCGCAGAGAGCCGGTCGCGTCGCCGCCGATGCGGTCATTGCCCAGGCTGCCGCCAAGACCGCCAGACCCACCGAGGCCACCGCCTAAGCCACCGCTGCTGCCACCCAGGGCGCCGCCGCCGGCTGCACCGCCGCCGAGGATCTGGGCATTCGCAGGCATAATGGACAAGCCGGCCACAAGCGCGATCACCGAGGTCGCGAGACATACACGTTTAAACATTCGAGCCTCCTTCATTTTTTGAAAGGTCGCTGAAACCCGTCAACTACGGGGCAATAAGGCCCCGCGGCGGGCGTTTGTTCCTCCGATGGTTGTCGTGCCCCAGAAAAGTCAGCTTCTGGCGGGAGGCTTGGGCTATGCGCGAAACGCGGTACAACCCGTTGTGGGCGTTCGTTGACTTACGCCGGACAGGCGATTAGTACTGCCCCCGGTGGGGCCGAAAAGGGTGCGGGTGGCCCCAAAATACCTTTAAAAAACGACGACTTAGCGCCACACTCGACCTTGACCCCGCGCCCTCTGGATCAGCGTTCCACAGGATATCCCCATGGCCAACGCAGCGAAGCCGACCATCCGGCCGCTCTCCCCTCATCTTCAGGTTTACCGCCTGCCTCTAGCGGCAGTCCTGTCCATTACCCACCGCATCACTGGGGTTGGATTGACCCTCGGCATGCTGGTGCTCATCTGGTGGCTGACCAGCGCCGCCTACGGTCCGGACGCTTATGACCAGGCCATGACCTATATCGCCTCGCCCCTCGGCCTCGTGGTCCTGCTCGGCTTCTCGCTGGCGCTGTTCTTCCACCTGTCCAACGGCATTCGCCACCTTCTGTGGGATGCGGGCCGCAATTTCGAAATCGGCGCCACCAAGCGCGGCAATGTGTTCGTCATCATCAGTACGCTGGTCTTGACCGCCGCCGCCTGGCTCCTGGCGCTGGTGTAGGGGGCGCATATGTTCGCATCGGGCAATCTGCGTTCACCCCTCGGCCGCGCCCGCGGCCTCGGCTCGGCCAAGGAAGGCCTGCATCATTGGTGGGCCCAGCGCCTCACCTCGCTAGCCCTGATTCCGCTGACGCTGTGGTTCGTGGCCGGCGTGATTCACTTGGCCCTCGGCGGCGAGCCTTACGAGAGCTTCATGGCCTGGATCGCCAATCCCTGCACCGCGACCCTGATGATCCTTTTCCTGGGCGTGTCGTTCCATCACGCCCAGCTCGGCGTGCAGGTGGTGCTGGAAGACTATGTGAGCTGCCACGCCTGGCGCACCGGTCTGACGATCGTAACCAAGTTCACCTGCTACGGTTTTGCCACGCTCGGCATCGTATCGACCCTGATCTGCTGTTTCGGAGGCTAAGCGTCCATGGCCGCATTCAACATCGTTGACCACGAATACGACGTGGTTGTTGTCGGCGCCGGCGGCGCGGGTCTCCGCGCCACCTTCGGCATGGTGCAACAGGGCTTCAAGACCGCTTGTATTACGAAAGTGTTCCCGACCCGCAGCCACACCGTCGCGGCGCAGGGCGGGGTTGCGGCCTCGCTCGGCAATATCGGCGAGGACAATTGGGCCTGGCATATGTACGACACCGTGAAGGGGTCGGACTGGCTCGGCGACCAGGACGCTATCGAATACATGTGCCGCGAGGCCGTGCCGGCGATCCGCGAACTCGAGCATTCCGGCGTGCCGTTTTCGCGCACGCCCGAAGGCAAAATCTATCAGCGCCCCTTCGGCGGCCACATGCGTAACTTCGGCGAAGCGCCGGTGCAGCGCGCCTGCGCTGCCGCCGACCGCACCGGTCACGCTATCCTGCATACGCTTTACCAGCAGAGCCTGAAGTACAAAGCCGAGTTCTTTATCGAGTACTTCTCCATCGACCTCATGATGGACCCGGACGGCAGCTGCCGCGGCGTGGTCGCCATCGATATGGCCACCGGCACCATCCATCGCTTTAAAGCTCATCGCACCGTGATCGCCACCGGCGGCTACGGTCGCGCCTATTTCTCCTGCACGTCGGCCCACACCTGCACCGGCGACGGCAACGCCATGGCGGCCCGTGCCGGGTTGCCGCTGCAAGACATGGAATTCGTGCAGTTCCACCCCACCGGCGTTTACGGCGCGGGTGTGCTGATCACCGAGGGCTCGCGCGGTGAAGGCGGCTATCTCACTAACTCCGCCGGCGAACGTTTCATGGAACGCTACGCGCCCACCGCCAAGGACCTGGCGTCACGCGACGTCGTCAGCCGCTCCATGACCATGGAAATCCGCGAAGGCCGCGGTGTCGGTCCTGAGAAGGATCACATCTTCCTGCATCTCGAGCATCTCGGGCCCGAAGTGCTGCACCAGCGGCTGCCCGGCATCACCGAATCTGCCAAAGTCTTCGCCGGCGTCGACGCCACCAAGGCGCCGATCCCCGTTTTGCCGACCGTGCACTACAACATGGGCGGTATTCCCACGAACTATATGGGCGAGGTCGTCACCAAGAAGGACGGGAACCCCGACTCAGTGGTGCCCGGACTGATGGCGATCGGCGAAGCGGCCTGCGTTTCGGTGCATGGCGCCAACCGCCTCGGGGCAAACTCGCTGCTCGATCTGGTGGTGTTCGGCCGTGCCGCGGCGCTGCGGTGCCGCGACACGCTGAAGAAGGGCGAGCCTCACCGTCCGCTGTCCAAGGACGCGTCGGACATGGCGCTCGCGCGCCTCGAACGCCTGCGCAATGCCAACGGTTCGATGAGCGTGGCGCAGATCCGCAAGAACATGCAGCGCACGATGCAGAACGACGCTGCCGTGTTCCGCACCTCCAAGACTCTCAAGGAAGGCATCGGCAAGCTCAGCGAGATCGCGGCCTCCTTAAAGGACATCAAGGTCAGCGACCGTTCGCTGATCTTCAACACCGACCTGATTGAAGCGCTCGAGCTCGAAAACCTGATGACCTGCGCGCTCGCCACCATCCACGGCGCGGAAGCCCGCCAGGAAAGCCGTGGCGCTCATGCCCACGAAGACTTCCCGAACCGCGACGACGAAAACTGGATGAAGCACACCATCGCCTATGTGGACGATAAGTATAAGGTGAAGCTGGATTATCGCCCGGTGCACACCTACACGCTGACCGACGAAGTCAAATACATCGCGCCCAAGGCGCGCGTTTACTAGAGGTCACCACCATGGTTGAGTTCTCGCTCCCCAAGAATTCCAAGCCGACCAAAGGCAAGACGCATCCAGCGCCGGCCGGCGCCAAGAACACCAAGCGCTTCCAGGTCTACCGCTACGATCCGGATACGGGCGCCAATCCGCGCATCGACACGTACGACGTGGACATGGATACCTGCGGCCCCATGGTGCTGGACGGCCTCCTCAAGATTAAGGACGAGATGGATTCGACGCTGGCGCTGCGCCGGTCCTGCCGCGAAGGTATCTGCGGTTCATGCTCCATGAATATCGACGGCGGCAACACGCTCGCCTGCCTCAAGTCCATCGAGGACTGCAAAGGCGACGTGAAGGTCTACCCGCTGCCGCATATGCCGGTGGTTAAGGACCTGGTGCCCGACCTCACCCACGTCTACGCCCAATACGCCTCCATTGAGCCGTGGCTCAAGAGCGAGACCCTGCCGCCGGCCTCGGGCGAACGCCTGCAGTCGCCGGAGGAGCGTGAGAAGCTCGACGGCCTGTGGGAATGCATTCTGTGTTTCTGCTGCTCGACCAGCTGCCCGAGCTATTGGTGGAACGGCGACCGCTACCTCGGCCCGGCGATCCTTCTGCAAGCGGCGCGCTGGATCAACGACAGCCGTGACGAAGCCACCGGCGAACGTCTCGACGAGCTCGAGGATCCGTTCAAGCTGTACCGCTGCCACACCATCATGAATTGCACCCAGACCTGCCCCAAGGGTCTGAACCCGGCCAAAGCCATCGCCGACATCAAGACCAAGCTAGTCGAACGCGCGGGTTAAGAGCCTGCGTTAGATGCCCGGCGTGACGTTGGACACCGGCGCCTGATGCAGAATGGCCGGGACGGCGGGTGTGGATTCAGGGGCCGTCGGCGCGGCGGCCGCGGTCGCCATGCGCCGCAGCTCTAATGTAGCCACCGCATGGGACATGGTTCCCGTGGGGCACAATCCAAGAGCGTCCTGAAAGATCGCCGGCGCATTCTTGCCGTCGGTTCTGATCACCAGCCATTCACCCAGGAACACCATGCCTTCGCAGGCCAGCGATTTATCCTTGGCCATACCGGCGGCTAGGTTGGCGGCCATCTGCGCAGGCGTGTAGTCCGCCAGCAGAGCGTCGATGCCGACCCAGGCAGGATTGCTCTTGGGCAAGCCTTCAAATTGCTTAAGCGGAATCGCTAGATGGCCGCGCAACTGAGCCTTCAGCAGCCACACGGAATAGCTGCCTTTGCCGGGAGCCATTTTAGTGGCCTGGGCAAAGTCCTCCGACGCGCCGGCATAGTCTCCGCCGAGGTATTTGGCATTGGCTCGCCCGATAACGGCTTCGATACCGGGTCTGCGTTCCATAATGGCGTCGAAATCCTCGATGGCGTCATTTATGCGGCCGGCGTAGGTGCGCAGCACGCCCCGGTGGTGGCGGGTGCCAAGATCATTGGTGTTGAGAGCCACGGCCGCATCCAGATCGGCGAGGGCATCTTGCGGTCGTCCCAGCGCCAACAGGATGTCGGCGCGTTCGGAGTGAAGCTGCCGGGCGATGAGGAGTCGATGGGTTTCCGGCAAAGCCGAATTGCGGATCCGCTGACCCAACTCATCCGCGGTCAGTACCGGCGGGCTCAGGCGCAGGGCTTCGGTGAGGTCTGCCAGCGCTTCCTCGTGCCGGCCCAACTGCCGCAGAGTTACGCCGCGGCGAAGATAGAGAATATAATCCTTTGGATGCCCGGCGATCTGTCGTGAAAAGGCGCCAACGGCTTCTTCGGATTTGCCTGCCAGGACGAGGGCGTAAGCATTTTCAGTGGGGCCGTTGCTGGGTGGCTTGTAAAGGGCAAAGCCGGCCAAAATCCCGACCGCCAGCGCCGCTATTCCACATCCGATACGAAGCGAAATCATGATCAACCTTTCTCCCACGCGCTTAAACAACGCGGAAGGAAGGCTCAAGGTTTCGCGGTGCAACGGTAGAATGCGCGGGTAGGCGTGAGAAGCGTGCAGCTCCACGGGTCCTCATGGTCGTAAACGGCCGTTCGCCCGGTTTTAGCGCAGGCGGGCTGGGCCAGGGTCAGGACCTGGTCCCGCGGGGTTTTCGAGGGCGCGAAGCAAATCGCCACCATGTCGGGGGTAGAGGCGCCCACCGGCTGTACCTGACCGGCCTCGCGGCGGCTGTCCAAATAGGGGGTGCCGCAACCCGCCAGGAGGCCGAGCACGGCCCAAACCGCGGCCGCCCGCCCCGCCATCCTTGGGGTTTTCCACAGGGGCGGGGCCGTCCCGTGCGGCATTTTGCCGGCGCTCAGCTTCATAAAAATGCTTTCGTTGATTTTGAACGTCGTGCGGATGGGGCGTTGTCTTAACCCACGGTCCTGTTTATCTTTTCGCCCGGGATGCACCGAGTTTTTAAGGGGGAACCTGTAATGTCCTCGACTAAATACCGTCTGGTCACGCGCAGCGATTTCGATGGCTTGGTCTGCGCCGCGATTCTGAGGGAGCTGAACCTGATCGATGAGATCAAGTTCGTGCATCCCAAGGACATGCAGGACGGCGTCATCGAAATCACCAACCGCGACATTACCACCAACCTGCCGTTTGTGGATGGGGTTCACCTGGCTTTCGACCACCACGAAAGCGAAACCATCCGCGTCGGCAAGAAGGACAACCACATCATCGACGCCAAGGCGCCCTCGGCGGCGCGGGTTGTCTATGACTATTACGGCGGCAAGAAAAAGGTGCCGCGCATCAGCGACGAGCTGATGCTGGCGGTCGACAAGGGCGATGCCGCCCAGTTCAACAAGGATGAAGTGCTCAACCCCAAGGGTTGGGACCTGATGAATTTCATCATGGACGCCCGCACGGGTCTGGGCCGCTTCCGCGAGTTCACCATCTCCAACTACCAGCTGATGATGGAACTCATCGACAAATGCGTGCAGATGCCGGTGGAAGACATCCTCATGCTGCCCGACGTGGTCGAGCGCGTGGACCTCTATATGGAGCACGAAGCCAAGGCAAAAGAGCAGATCAAGAAGTGCACCACGGTCCACAAGAACCTGGTGGTCCTCGATCTGCGCGATGAAGATACCATCTGGGCGTGCAACCGCTTCCTGATCTACGCCCTGTTTCCGCAGAGCAATATTTCGATCCACGTCATGTGGGGGCTGAAGAAGCAGAACACGGTCTATGCCATCGGCAAGTCGATCTTCGATCGCTCATCCAAGACCAATGTCGGCGAGCTGTGCCTCAAGTACGGCGGCGGCGGTCACCAGGCGGCCGGCACTTGCCAAGTGCCCAACGACCTGGCCGAGAAGACCCTCAAGGACCTGATCGAGAAGATCAACAAGGACGGCTAAGCAGGCTTAAATGCGTTCTCCAACATGCCGCCTTCGCCCGAAGGCGGCATGTTGCTTTTGTAGTCCCCGTACATGACCAGCGATCTTCTAACCCAGTATGGCGCCAAGGTCGCGTCGGGTGAGTTAAAGCCCGATCCGATCCAGGAAAATGCCGCCAAAACCTTGGCCGCGTTGGCAGACGTGCTCGCCTCCTACAAACCAAAGGGCAGCAAGAAAGGCCTGCTGGGCAAGCTCGGATTCAAAGGCGCCGGGCAACCGCCGCCGCAAGGGTTGTACCTCTACGGCGGCGTCGGGCGCGGCAAGTCCATGCTCATGAATTTGTTCTTCGACGCGGCGCCCGTAGCGGCCAAGGAACGCGTGCATTTCCACGCCTTCATGCGCGACATCCACGGCGAGATCCACCGGCGCCGGCAGTTACCGATGTACGAGGACGAAGGCGATCCCATCCCGGGCATGGCTGATGGGATTGCGGACAACGCGACCCTGTTATGCCTCGATGAACTTGAAGTGCGCGACATCGCCGACGCCATGATCGTCGGCCGGCTGTTCGAGAAGCTGCTGGCCCGGGGTGTAGTCATCGTCAGCACCTCCAACCGGCACCCCGATGACCTCTATAAGCATGGCCTGCAACGGGACCGTTTCCTGCCCTTCATTGCGCTGATCAAGCACACATTCAAGCTGCTGGAGCTGGATGCGGCCCAAGACTATCGCCTGGGCCGCTTGGCGGGTCAGGAAGTCTATATTTCGCCCCTTGGGTCGGCGGCTGACGCGGGGCTGGATAAGGCCTGGTCGCGGTTGACCGATGATTCAGCGCTGATGGGTGATTTCGTATCGTCGCAAGGCCGACGCATCCCGGTGCCGGCGGCGGCGCATGGGGTGGCGCGGTTCGATTTCGCGGACCTTTGCCAACAGCCTTTGGGCCCGAGTGACTATCTGGCCATCGGCGCCCAATTTTCGACGGTCATCGTCCGGAATATTCCGCAGATGAACGAGGACACCAAGGACGCGGCGCGCCGCTTCGTGACCCTGGTCGACGCGCTCTATGAACACCGCACCGCATTGATCTGTTCGGCGGAGGCGCCGCCCGACCAGCTCTACAAAGGCCACGAAGGCGGCTTCGAGTTTCACCGCACCGTCTCACGCCTGATCGAGATGCAAGCCGCCGACTATATTCGGCAGGCCCATCACAAATAGGCGCTACATTTTACAGCTGAACTTCTCGCGCGTGGACACCTGCTCGCGCATGGCGGCACGCAGTTCGTCGGGTGTGGCGTAAGGCTGGGGAAGCGCGCGGATCGCCAGCACCAGAGTGCCGCCTGCGGCATCCGACGGTTTCAAGGTCAAATTATCCGGCGTCGCGTAGTCGGTCGGGCTCACTACCGCGATCTTGAGCTGAGGGCTGCGCATCTGCAGGCGCTCGACAGTGCCGAGGAAATCGTCGCTGTGAAAAGAGCCTGTCAGGTGCACAACCTTGCGCCCGGGACTCTTCTGCAGATGCAGGAAGATTGACTCCGCCATGGTGTCGTCGCGGGTGGCCTGGGCCTCGAAACTGCGGATGGCGATGGGGCTCGGAGTCCGGGCGTCGCCCTTAGTCCCCGGAGGGCCGCCATGGCCGGAGTCGCCCATGGCAAACCCCATGAACTTATCGCGGTAGGCGCCTGGACCGGTGTGGACCTCGGCGGCAGCCCAGCCGCGGGCAGCGGGGCTCATGCGGGTGAGGAAAGAAAGGCCTTCACGGCCCACGCAGCGGATCACATCGCCGGGCGCATTGGCGGCGATCACCGGCAGGTGATGCTCCTTGGCGTATTCCACCAGGGGCCGGTAGCTGGTGCCGTAGTTCTGCCAGGAGCGGCCTTTCTCGGCCAAGGCCACCTCGCCGATTTTGCCGGCCAGGTAATCGTCCACCACCGGCTGAACGTCGCGTTCGAACTGCTCCATGGAGAGACTCACGGCCTTCGCGCGCTCATGGATCACGCGGAACAGGTCCATTTCGGCGCGGTGGTTGCCCATGTGGCGATGGACTTCACCAATGAAAATCACATCAAAGCCCGCCAGCAGGTCGCCGGCCTGCGCGAGGTTGAGCACTTGTGCGGGGGTTTTGCCGCCGTCAGTGCGTATCAAGGCGTAGGTGGTCAGGTCGGGCAGGGCGATGGCGATGGGTAGGCCCGCCTCTTCAGGAGGTTTGGGCGCGGCAGCATGCGCCGACGCTGTGGCTGGGGGCGGCGTGTGTCCCGGGGGCGCCGCGGCGCATCCCGCAAGCGCTGCAAGGCAGGCGATAACAGCCGGTGAGTGACGCATTTCGAACCTCTCGCGGGCAGCCGCCCAAAGCGGCGTAACCCCTACTGTAGCTGTATTTTTTTCAGTGATGAACGCCCTCGGGCGATGGGGTCTGTCTTGCGAGGGCGGGGGATTCGCGCTACACCCCGCGGGCATTCATCCGGGGGCAAACGGCCCTATTTTCAGTCGTAATAGAGGACAACATGGCGCGCAGCAAAATCGCTCTCATCGGCTCCGGCAACATCGGCGGCACTCTCGCCCATCTGATCGGCCTCAAGGAGCTGGGCGACGTGGTCATGTTCGACATCGCCGACGGCATCCCCCAGGGCAAGTCCCTCGACATTCTCCAGTCAACCCCGGTCGAAGGCTCCGACACCGCCTACGCCGGCGGCAAGGACTACTCGGTCATCAAGGGCGCGGACGTCGTGATCGTCACCGCCGGCGTCGCGCGCAAGCCCGGCATGAGCCGCGATGACCTGCTCGCCATCAACCTGAAGGTCATGGCCCAGGTTGGCGCCGGCATCAAGAAGTACGCCAAGAACGCCTTCGTCATCTGCATCACCAATCCGCTGGACGCCATGGTATGGGCGCTGCGCGAGTTCTCGGGCCTGCCGCACAATAAAGTCGTCGGCATGGCCGGCGTGCTCGATTCTGCGCGCTTCCGCACCTTCCTCGCCGAAGAGTTCAAGGTCTCGGTGAAGGACATCACCGGCTTCGTGCTTGGCGGCCACGGCGACACCATGGTGCCCCTGGTGCGCTACTCCACCGTTGCCGGCATCCCGCTGCCCGACCTGATCAAGATGGGTTGGACCACCCAGGAAAAGCTCGACAAGATCGTGCAGCGCACCCGCGACGGCGGCGCCGAAATCGTCGGCCTGCTCAAGACCGGCTCGGCCTATTACGCGCCGGCGGCCTCGGGCGTGCAGATGGCCGAAGCCTACCTCAAGGACCAGAAGCGCGTTCTGCCCTGCGCCGCTTACATCAATGGCGAGTATGGCGAGAAGGACCTCTATGTCGGCGTGCCGGTCGTCATCGGCGCCGGCGGCGTGGAGCGCGTGGTTGAAATCGCTCTCAACAAGGCCGAACAGAAGATGTTCAACAATTCCGTGTCCGCCGTGCGCAGCCTGGTCGCGGCCTGCAAGAACATCGACAAGTCGCTCGCGTAGCCACTAGTTGACTTGAGATGCGTCTTAAACCCCTTTGGCCCTCACGGGCTAAAGGGGTCTAATCTTTTCAGGCCGTTTTAAATAAGAAGGTGCCCGCGGATCAGGCCGAAAAGGGATTGAGTCTTTTCAGCCATCTCGTCCATTTGGCGGTGCGCGTCTTGTGCGCAACTTTCGAATCATCGATTAGCCATGTGATTTGCACCACCTTGCGCTCGCCCGCGAAGGGCAGGTGGCCGTGCCAGGAATTTTCCGCGCGGCGAAAACCGAACATGGTCCCCACTACCGGGCTGATCTCGGTGGTGTAGTCCTCGAAGTCCTTGGGCCCCCGCAGCACCCGCAACCGACCGCCGCCGTTATCGGCCCACTGTTCGTTCAGGTAGATGAGCGTGGTGGCGATTTTGCTCAAGCTGTCGGTGTGGATGCGCCCGTCCGACGCCGCCGACCATTTGCGGATGGTTACGAGCCTGGGCTTGGACTCCAGGTCCAGACCGAGTTTCTCGCCCATGAGCCGGCTGAAGGCCGGCTCGTTGACGTCCGCGATCAGGTCGGCGAAGGCGCCGTGCACAGTCATGTCGGTGACGGGATAGAACCCCGGTTGCTTGATATCTGGGAAATCCGTGAGCAGGGGGCCGATGGCGTCCGGCTTGAGGGCGTTGCCCCCCACGAAGTACCGGTAAGGGGAGTCGGCGGCCGGAGCCGCAGCAATGGACTCGAGGTTAAGGACACGCATGGAGCTAGTTTAGACCGTTGATCCCCTAAGGTGAATCGGCTTTGGCGCAGGGCAGAAAGGCTGGAACCGGCTGGTTGCGTGAGGTTTCACGGGTGATATAAAGACCCCCGGCGCGAAGGGGGGCTTCCGCCCGTTTTTTTGCGCCATTCCGCCCCGCCAGCAGAGCGAATCATCATGAATATCCACGAGTACCAAGCCAAGCAGCTGCTCAAGAAATATGGCGTCCCGGTCCTGCCGGGCGGCGTCGCCTACACCGCCGATGAGGCGGCCAAGGTGGCCGAAGGCCTGCCGGCCGGCGTCTATGTAGTCAAAGCGCAGATCCACGCGGGCGGGCGCGGCAAAGGCACCTTCAAGGAGAAGGAAGCCGGCGGCAAAGGCGGCGTGCGGGTCGTGAAGACCATCGCCGAGGTTAAGGAAGCCGCAAGCCAGATGATCGGCAAGACCCTGGTCACGCACCAGAGCGGGCCTGCCGGCAAGAAGGTAAAGCGGGTTTACGTGGAAGCCGGCTGCGCCATTGAACGCGAACTGTATCTCTCCATGCTGGTCGACCGCGCGACGTCGCGCGTCACTTTGATGGTGTCCACCGAAGGCGGCATGAACATCGAAGACGTGGCCCATGACACACCGGAAAAAATCATTTTCCAGGGCATCGATCCTGCTACAGGCATCCAGGGTTTTCACTGTCGCAAGGTCGCCTTCGCGCTGGGCCTCAAGGGCAACCAGATCAAGTCCTGCACCAAGCTTCTGACCTCGCTTTATAAGGGTTTCCTCGATAGCGACGCGGCGTTGCTCGAGATCAATCCCCTGGTCGTCACCGGCGAGGAAGTCCTGCCCCTCGACGCCAAGATGAACTTCGATTCCAACGCGCTCTACCGCCATCCGGAGATCGTCGAGCTGCGCGACGAAGACGAAGAAGATCCGATGGAACTGGAAGCCTCGAAGCACGACCTCAACTACATCAAGCTCGACGGCTCCATCGGCTGCATGGTCAACGGCGCCGGTCTGGCCATGGCCACCATGGACATCATCAAGCTCTACGGCGCCGAGCCTGCCAACGTCCTCGACGTCGGCGGCGGCGCCACCCGCGAGCGCGTCACCAAGGCGTTCAAGATCATCCTCTCGGACCCCAACGTCGAAGGCATTCTCGTGAATATCTTCGGCGGCATCATGCGCTGCGACGTCATCGCCGAAGGCGTGGTCGCGGCGGCGCGCGAAGTCAGCCTCAACGTACCGCTTGTGGTGCGCCTCGAGGGCACCAACGTAGAACTGGGCAAGAAAATCATGGCGGACTCCGGGCTTCCCATCATCACCGCCAACAATCTCGCAGACGCCGCCGAAAAGGTGGTCAAGGCCGTGAAGGAGGCCGCATAAATGGCTGTCCTCATCAATAAGAACACCAAGGTCATCTGCCAGGGCTTCACCGGCAGCCAGGGTACGTTCCACTCCGAACAAGCGATTGCTTACGGCACCAAGATGGTTGGCGGCGTGACGCCCGGTAAGGGCGGCTCCACCCACCTCGATCTGCCGGTGTTCGACACCGTCGCCGACGCCAAGAAGGCCACCGGCTGCGATGCCTCGGTCATCTACGTGCCGCCGCCGTTCGCCGCCGACGCCATCCTGGAAGCCATCGACGCCGAGCTGGCGCTGGCGGTGTGCATCACCGAGGGCATTCCGGTGCTGGACATGGTGAAGGTGAAACGCGCCCTCAGTGGCTCGAAAACCCGCCTGGTTGGGCCGAATTGCCCCGGCGTCATCACCCCCGGCGAATGCAAAATCGGCATCATGCCCGGCCACATTCACCTGCGCGGCAAGATCGGCATCGTCTCGCGCTCCGGCACGCTGACCTATGAAGCAGTGGCGCAGACCACCGCGGCCGGCCTCGGCCAGACCACGTGCATCGGCATCGGCGGTGACCCGGTCAACGGCACCAACTTCATCGACTGCCTCGAGATGTTCCTGGGCGACGACGAGACCCAAGGCATCATCATGATCGGTGAAATCGGCGGTACCGCCGAGGAAGATGCCGCGGCTTTCTACGCCGCCGCGAAAAAGAAGAAGCCCATCGTCGGCTTCGTCGCCGGCACCACCGCGCCTCCGGGCCGTCGCATGGGCCACGCCGGCGCCATCGTCTCCGGCGGCAAGGGCACCGCGGCCGCGAAGTTCGAAGCCATGAAGAGCGCGGGCTTCTTCATCGCCGACAGCCCGGCGTCGCTGGGCTCCACCATGCTGAAGGCCATGGGCAAATAATGCGGCATTTGGTGTTGCGGCTGCTGAGTGTTGCCGCGGTTCTGTTTGCCTTTGCCACACCACGCGTAAGCCTTGCGGCGGACCCGGCGTTGTTGATTCTCAACGCCGGCGTCTACGATCTGGTCGCGCACCGCACCCAATATCTCGAAGGCCGCGTCGAATATCGCTTTGGTCACGGCTTGGCCGACGGCGACGGCAGCTTCCGGGGCCTGAAGCCGCTGGTCGGCTTCATGGTCAACGGCAAGGGCGCCAACTTCGCGTATGCCGGTCTCGCCGCGCCGTTCGAATTTGCCGACGGCGCCTGGGAATTCACCCCGGCGGCGGGCATGGGCTCCTACCAGCGCGGCAAGGGCATCGACCTCGGCGCGAAATTCGAGTTCCACCTGGCGCTCGGATTGTCCTATCGCATCCTGCCCAACGCGCGCATCGGCGTGGCCATCGACCACATCTCCAATGCCGGCACCGGCCGCATCAACCCGGGTATCAATTCGATCCTCGCGACCTGGGCGTTCGCGATCCCAGGGGCGCCATAGCCATGACATCGCTCATCGATCAGGGCCTTGCGCATCACGATGCCGGCGATCTTGATCGCGCGGAGCAGTGTTATCTCGATGCCGTTACGCAGAACGGCACCGATACCGAGGCGCTCAAACTGCTGGCCCTGGTGATGATGGAAAAGGGCAATGCCGACGAGGCCGGGACCTACATCGAAGCCGCGGTCGATCTTCAGCCTGCGGTGGCCCAATACCGCCATCTGCTTGGCCGCATCCGCGCGGCTCAGGGCCGTATGCCGGAGGCCGCCGAAGCCCTGCGTCTGGCGTCCGATCAAGCGGGCCCTGAACGATTTCTCATCCTCTGCGACCTTGGGCTTTGCCTCGAACAACTGCAGAGTTGGGACGAAGCTGAACGCGTTTACGCCGAGATCCTCATGTACGAGCCCAACAACCGGACCGCGCTGCATGGCAAGGCCGGCAGCGCGGTGGCGCTCGGCGACCTCGATACCGCGCGTGATACCTATCAACTGCTCCTGAAACTCGACCCCACCGACTCCGCCGCCAGCAGCGGCATGGCCCAGGTGCTCGGCTGGATCGCAGATAAGACCCTCCCGTAGGCCTGCATCCACCGGCCGCTGATTCAGCGCTTCTGTCATGTGCTTTCGGCAGGTTCGGGGGCCTGCAAGTCATTGTCCGGAAGGGGCAATTCGTCTATGACTCTGCCGTTGGGGCTTTTCCTCGTGAAGCCGCGCGGACTTCGCTGCGGGCCGGGAAAGGCCGTTAGGCAAGGATTCTTCCGTGGACGCCTCATTTCTGACCGGCGCAAACGCGCCGTTCATTCTCGAACTTTACGCCCGCTATCGCCAGGATCGGGGGGCTGTTGACCCGAGTTGGGCTAGCTTTTTCAATGGCTTAGCTGAGGACGAGGCGGCCCTCTTCCAGGATCTGGCCGGGGCCAGCTGGCAGGAGTCCCACAGCCTCATCATCGGCGCCAAGAGCGATGACGACCTGCCCCCGAAAGGGGCGAAGGATGCCAAAGGGGCGGGCAAGACCAAGCCCGAGGCGGCGTCCACGCCGGCTTCCAGCGCCCATGCCGACAACTCCATCCATGCCCTCCAGTTGATCCGGGCGTACCGCGCCCGCGGCCACCAGGTCGCCCAACTCGACCCCCTGAACCTCCACGACCCGGAAAGTCACCCCGAGCTCGACTTCCGCACCCACGGTTTCAGCGAGGGCGATCTCGACAAGGAAATCCACCTGGGCGGCGTGCTGGGATTCGAACGCGCCACCCTGCGCCAGATCGTCGATGCCCTCAAAAACACCTATTGCGGCACCATCGGTGTCGAGTTCACCCACGTCCAGGACCCTAAGCAGAAGGCCTGGCTGCAGAAGCGCATCGAGACCGACCGCCTGACGCCCCGCTTCTCGCAGGAAGGCAAGAAGGCGATCCTCGAGCGTCTGACGGAAGCCGAAGGTTTCGAGAAATTCCTCGGCATCAAGTACACCGGCACCAAGCGCTTCGGCCTCGACGGCGGTGAGTCCGCCATCCCGGCGCTGGAACAGGTGATCAAGCGCGGCGGCGCCCTTGGCATCAAGCAGATCGTCATCGGCATGGCCCATCGCGGGCGGCTCAATGTGCTGGTCAATGTCATGCACAAGCCGTTCAGCGCGCTGTTCTCGGAATTCCAGGGCAATTCGCCGAACCCGGATTCGGTCGAAGGCTCCGGCGACGTGAAATACCACCTCGGCACCTCGGCCGACCGCGAGTTCGACGGCAACTCCGTCCACCTGTCGCTGACCGCCAACCCGTCCCACCTCGAAGTGGTGGATCCCGTGGTGCTTGGCAAAGTGCGCGCGAAACAGGAGCAGCTCGGCGACACGGACCGCAAGCAGGTCATGGGCCTGCTGATCCACGGCGACGCGGCGTTCGCGGGCCAGGGCATCATCGCCGAGTGCTTCGGCTTCTCGCAGATCGAAGGCTACACGACCGGCGGCACCGTCCATTTTGTCATCAATAACCAGATCGGCTTCACCACCACGCCGCGCTACTCGCGCTCGGGCCTGTACTGCACCGACGTGGCCAAGATGGTCGAAGCGCCGATCTTCCACTGCAACGGCGACGATCCCGAAGCGGTCGTGCATTGTGCGCGCATCGCCATGGATTTCCGCCAGGAGTTCGGCATCGACACCGTGATCGACATGGTGTGCTACCGCCGCTTCGGCCACAACGAAGGCGACGAGCCCAAGTTCACGCAGCCGCTGATGTACAAGAAGATCGACGGCCATGTGTCGGTGCGCACTCTCTACGCGCGCCGTCTGGTGGAGGAAGGCCTTTTCACCAAGGACGAGGCCGACCGCATGATGAGCCAGTTCATGCACATGATGGAGGTGGATTTTGAATCCGCGTCCAGCTTCAAGCCCAACAAGGCCGACTGGCTTGAGGGCGCATGGAAGGGCCTCGCCCAGATGGGCGACGAGGAAGAACTGCGCGACGACAAAACCGGCGTCACCCTCGACCTGCTCAAGGAAGTCGGGCGCTCCATTTCGCGCTCGCCCGACGGTGTCGCGGTGAATCCCAAGGTCGCGCGCCAGCTCAAGGCCAAGCTCGAAGCCATCGACACCGGCAAGGACATCGACTGGGCGACCGCCGAGGCTCTGGCGTACGGCACGCTCGCGGTCGAAGGCACACCGGTGCGTCTGTCGGGCCAGGATTGCGGCCGCGGCACGTTCTCCCAGCGTCACTCGGTGTTGGTGGACCAGAACACCGAGGCGCGCTATGTGCCGCTCAACAATATCCGCCCGGGCAAGCAGGCCCGCTTCGAAGTCATCGACAGTCCGCTGTCCGAGCTGTCGATCGTCGGGTTCGAATACGGCTACAGCCTCGCTGATCCAAACACGCTGACCCTGTGGGAAGCCCAGTTCGGGGACTTCTCCAACGGCGCCCAGATGATCATCGATCAGTTCATCAACTCAGGCGAAAGCAAGTGGCTGCGCCTTTCCGGCCTGGTGCTGCTGCTGCCCCACGGCTTTGAAGGCCAGGGACCGGAACACTCTTCGGCCCGCATGGAGCGCTATCTCCAACTGTCCGCCCAGGACAATTGGCAGGTGTGCAACATCACCACGCCCGCCAACTATTTCCACGCCTTGCGCCGCCAGATGCGCCGCAACTTCCGCAAGCCGCTGGTCATCATGACGCCCAAGTCGCTGCTGCGGCACAAGCGTTGCGTCTCCACCCTGGAGACCATGGGCGAGAACACCACGTTCCAGCGCGTGTTCGGCGAAACCGAGAAGCTGACCGCACCGGCGAAAGTCCGCCGTATCGTGGTCTGCTCGGGCAAGGTCTATTACGACCTGCTGCAGGCCCGCGAGGAAAAGAGCATCGACGACGTCGCCATCATGCGCGTCGAACAGCTCTACCCGTGGCCCAAGGAAACCCTGGCCCGCGAGTTCGCCAAGTACAAGAACGCCGAAGTCGTGTGGTGCCAGGAAGAGCCCGCCAACATGGGCAGCTGGACCTTCGTCGACCGCCGTTTGGAATACGCCCTCGACGGCATCGACATCAAAGCCAAGCGCCCGGTCTACGCCGGACGCCTGCCTGCGGCGTCGCCGGCCACCGGACTGATGAAGAACCACGTGCGTGAACAGAACCAGATCTGTGAATGGGCGCTCATCACGCCGCTGGCGCAGATCCCGCAGCCGTTCCGCCGTGTCTCCAAGATCGGAAAAATGGCGGCTGAGTAACTGTTGGGCCACGATCCAAGGGTCTTGGGCCAGCCAATAAACAACAACTAGAAGATACAGATTCGGGGAACGACATGCCGGAAATCAAAGTGCCCACCCTTGGGGAATCGGTCACGGAAGCCACGGT
Source organism: Fidelibacterota bacterium (assembly GCA_947470105.1). Classification (GTDB taxonomy): domain Bacteria; phylum Pseudomonadota; class Alphaproteobacteria; order Rhodospirillales; family Rhodospirillaceae; genus SHVO01. Next base: position 39,217 of record CANISR010000008.1, read on the forward strand.
TGCGAAGTGGTTCAAGAAAGTCGGCGATGCGGTCGCCATGGATGAGCCGGTCGTCGAGCTGGAGACCGATAAGGTCACCGTCGAAGTGCGCGCCGAAAGCGCCGGAACGCTGTCCGAAGTCGTCGCCGCTGAAGGTTCGGAAGTCGGTGTCGGCGCCGTACTCGGTGTGATCGGCGCCGCCGGCGCCGCCGCGGCGCCCGCCAAAAAAGCTGAAGCGCCGGCCAAAGCTGCGCCCGCCGCTGCTCCCGCCCCGAAGGCGGCCGCAACACCCGCCCCGGCGCCGAAGGCAGCGCCTGCGCCTGCGCCGAAACCGGCGCCCGCCGCCGCCAAGCCAGCCATTGAGTCGGACTACCCGCTGGCCCCTGCCGTGCGGCATCTCGTGGAAGATCACGGTCTCGACCCGAAGAAAATCCCCGCCACCGGCAAAGGCGGCCGCCTGACCAAGGCCGACGTGCTGGTCTATATCGCCGGCGGCGGCGAAGCGGCCCCGCGCGGCGTGCCCGATCGTGGCCCGGTCGAAGAGCGTGTCAAGATGACGCGCCTGCGCAAGAAAATCGCCGAGCGCCTCAAGGAAGCCCAGAACACAGCGGCCATGCTCACCACCTTCAACGAGGCCGATATGTCGGCGGTGATGGGCCTGCGCAATAAGTTCAAGGATGGCTTCGAGAAGAAGCACGGCGTGAAGATGGGCTTCATGTCGTTCTTCGTGAAAGCCTGCGTCGCGGCGCTCAAGGAACTGCCGGCCATCAACGCTGAAATCCAGGGCGATGAACTGGTCTACAAGAACTACTACGACGTGGGCGTCGCCGTCGGCACGCCCAATGGCCTGGTGGTCCCGGTGGTGCGCAACTGCGACACCAAGTCTTTCGCCGAAATCGAAGCCGAGATTTCCGGCCTCGGACGCAAGGCCCGCGACGGCAAGCTGACCGTCGACGACATGACCGGCGGCACGTTCACCATCACCAATGGCGGCATCTACGGCTCGATGCTGTCGACCCCGATCCTGAACACGCCGCAATCGGGCATCCTGGGCGTGCACAATATCAAGCAGCGCGCGGTGGTGCTGGACGACGGCTCTATCGTGTCGCGGCCCATCATGTACCTGGCGCTGTCCTACGATCACCGTATCGTCGATGGCCGCGAAGCCGTCACCTTCCTGGTGCGGGTCAAGGAAGCCATCGAGGACCCCAGCCGCCTGCTGGTTGAAGTCTGACGCATACTAAATAGATAGGACCAGCTATGGCCGAGAATTTCGACGTCATCGTGATCGGCGGCGGGCCGGGCGGCTATGTCTGCGCCTTGCGTGCGGCGCAACTCGGCCTCAAGGCCGCCTGCGTGGAAAGCCGTGGGGCCCTGGGCGGCACCTGCACCAATGTGGGCTGCATTCCGTCCAAGGCGTTGCTGCAGTCCTCGCATCTGTTCGAGGAAGCCAACCACACCTTCGCCGGGCACGGCATTAAGCTGAGCAAGGTCGAACTCGACCTGCCGACCATGATGGCCCGCAAGGACGATGTGGTGAAGCAGAACACCACCGGAATCGAGTTCCTGCTGAAGAAGAACAAGGTCGCCTACCTCAAAGGTTACGGCCGTATCACCAAAGCCTCGCGCGGCGCCCACGAAGTGGCAGTGAAGGACGACGCGGGCACGGAAACCACCTACGTGACTAAATACGTGGTGATCGCCACCGGGTCCGACGTCACGCCGCTGCCCGGAATCACCATCGACGAAAAGACCGTGGTGTCGTCCACCGGTGCGCTGAAGTTGGCCAAGGTCCCCAAGAGCATGGTGGTGATCGGCGCCGGCGTCATCGGGCTGGAGATGGGTTCGGTCTGGCGCCGCCTCGGCACCGAAGTGACCGTGGTCGAATTCCTCGACGTCATCCTGCCGCCCATGGACGGCGAAATCCGCAAGCAGATGCAGCGAATCCTGGAAAAGCAGGGCATGAAGTTCAAGCTCGGCCACAAGGTGACCGAAGCCAAGCCCGGTAAAGACGGCGTCGTCGTCAAGATCGAACCCGCCAAGGGCGGGCCGGCGGAATCTCTGACTGCCGATATCGTGCTGGTGGCCGTGGGCCGCCGGCCGTTCACCGATGGTCTCGGGCTCAAAGAGGCCGGTGTGAAGGTGTCCAATCGCGGCTTCGTCGAAATCGACGAGCACCTCCAGACCAACGTCGAAGGCATTTTCGCCATCGGCGACGTGGTCGGGGGCCAGATGCTGGCGCATAAGGCCGAAGAAGAAGGCGTGGCGGTGGCGGAAATCATCGCTGGCCAGCCGGGCCATGTGAATTACGATGTCATTGCCGGCGTGGTCTACACGTGGCCGGAAGTGGCGGGAATCGGCAAGACCGAGGAACAGCTCAAAGAAGCCGGCATCGCTTATAACGTCGGCAAATTCCCCTTCACCGCCAACGGCCGCGCCCGCGCCAATGGTGATACGGATGGTTTCGCCAAGATCCTCGCCGACCAGGCCACCGACCGCGTGCTCGGCTGCCACATCATCGGCCCCGCGGCCGGTGACCTTATTATGGAAGTAGCCGTGGCCATGGAGTTCGGCGCTTCGTCGGAAGACATCGCCCGCACCTGCCACGCGCATCCGCAGTTGGGCGAAGTGGTGAAGGAAGCCGCGCTCGGGGCGAATAAGCGCGCGCTGCATATCTGATCCGATGGCGCGACGGGGAACGCCGTCTGCTGTCATCATCATCCCGGCCTATAAAGCCGCGAAGACCCTCGACCGTACGCTGGAAAGCGCGGTCGCGTCATTGCGCCAGTACACCGATACCGAAGGCCAGCCACTGAACGCGGAGATCGTGGTGGTGGACGATTGTTCGCCGGACGCCACCCCGGACATCGTCACGGCCTGGAGTAAACGCGATCCCGCTGTTCGCCTGATCCGTAACGCCGTCAACCGCGGCCCCGGGTTTTCGCGCAACGAGGGCGTGCGCAAGACCAGCGGAAATTTCCTGTTTTTCCTCGATTCCGACGACGTCTTCTATCCCAATCATGTTTCGGTCTGCGTCAGCGCGCTGCGCGCCGACGAATCCGTGGGCTACGTCTTTACCCGCATGAAGGTGGACATGCCCATGCATCCGGACTGGCTGCCGTCCCTGGATGAAAGCAATCCCATCAACTTTTGCCTGCGCCGGGTGTGGCACGACATGATCCTGGGCTTCCCCGAGGAGCCTGATTTCAATACCTATCGGACGGAAGACACCCTTTACCGCATGTGCCTGCGCCGCCTGGTGCAGCACAAGAAGCTCGACGTGGTCACCTGCGAGCAATTCGTCTCGCCCGGAAACGCCCTCGACCGCCAGAAGCATAAGTTCGCGCTGTCGATGGATGCGTGGAACAAGTCCAATATCGACGATGGCTTCGTGCTCACGCCGCAGATGGAGCAGGTCTTGGAAAGCCGCATGGCGCACATCCAGAAACTCCTGACGCGGGCCTGAGGGAATGTTCTTTCCCTACGGCGACGACAATCCCCACACCACCCGGCCGTTCGTCAATTACGCCCTGATCGGGATCTGTGTGGTGGTGTTTCTGTGGGAAGTCTCCACGGGTGAGAAGGGCCAGCAAGCGATCACCTATATTTTCGGCCTGATCCCCGCGCATTTGTTCGGCACCAGCGTCCCAGCGCCCGGCCTTCCCGCCATCGCGCCGTGGATGACCATTTTCACGTCGATGTTTCTCCACGGCGGCTGGATGCACCTGATAGGTAACATGGTTTACCTGTGGATCTTCGGCGACAACATCGAGCATTCCCTCGGCCACGTCCGCTATCTGGTGTTTTATCTGATTTGCGGAATTGCGGCGGCCTTCGCGCAAAGCATTTCCGCGCCCACGTCCGAGGTGCCGATGGTGGGCGCCTCAGGCGCCATCTCGGGCATTCTCGGCGCCTACCTGGTCCTGCACCCGCGCGCGAACATCAAAGTCTTTGTGTTCATGATCATCATCACCACCATCAACCTGCCAGCGTATATCGTGCTGGGCGGATGGTTCGTGATGCAGCTCTTGAGTTCAGCCCAGGTCAACGCTGGTGAGGCGGGTGTCGCCTTCCTCGCTCATATCGGCGGCTTCGTGGCAGGCGCCGTGCTGATATTTTTTTTCCGGCCCAAGTCGGTGCGGGTATTCCAGCCGGCCCACTCGAGGGCTTTCGCGGTCGAGCGCCGGCCTTATCGGCGGGGCTCGGTTCCGGACGCCGGCTCACGCCGCGGGCCCTGGGGTTAGCTCCGGCGGCTGGTATTCACCCGGCTCTGGAGGGCGGCGATGATGTCTCGCACGGCCGAGTCGACGGCTGCGTCTTTCGAACCGGCGTTTTCAAACCGCGGCCGGTCGAACAGCGGAAAATGCGGTGAATATTCCACATGGGTAGAGAGAAGCGCGTGGAGCCGTTCGCGCACCGCGCGGATCATGGCTGCATCGAGTTTTTGCACCGGGTTGGGCCCGTCATTGGTGGCTAAGCTCATGGCAAGGGTCGTGATCAACGTGTCGTGCCGCATTGCTATGCCGTGCTCCTCCGCCATGCGCAGGGCGGACGGGTCATCGCCTCGGCTCACGAACCTTGCCTCCAGGCCGCTCGCTGTCGGCATGGCGCGTTGCTTGATATAGAGGTCGATGTCCTCCTCCGGCGCGGCGTAGTCGAAAAACATGGCATTGCGGGGGCCCGGCGGTGGTGCGAACAGGCCGGGCGCCAGTTCGGCGAGCCTCCCTTCCACATTGGGATGCAGGGCGAGGGACGGGGCATCCCTGAACAGCTTTGCGCCGGCGCTATGGAAGGTCCTGAGATTCCAGACTACCAGATCACCCGGCTGGCTCGGAACATTGTGCAGCGGCCGTGAGCAGTCCATGTAGCTTACGCTCTGGCCGCCGACCTCCCGCTGAATCACCCGTCCATCGAGAAGGCGCGCATCCTTGTACAGAGCGGGATAGCCGCGATGAGACCCGACCAGTACCTTCAGCGCACCACTGGCGTTGCTGTAGTCGTTGAAATAGATGCCAAACCGGTAGGCCCTGTAGATCGCATCCGTTGGGCTGCTCCAGTACGCCTTTATGTCGTGCGGCGCGCCGCGGGCGTCGCAATGGAGTTCGGCATAAGGATTGAGCGTATAGCCGCCGATAGCTTCCTCAAAATTGATGATGCCTTCGCCATCATAGACCAGCTGCGGGCCCAGCAAGGCGTGGGCTATGTCCAGGACGCGGGGATCGAAGTAGATGTTGCGCAGACGCGGGAGGGCAAGAAGGTCCGCCAGCGGCCGGCCGCCTGCGGACGCCGTCTCGGCCTTCATTCCAGCCAGCAGGCCGTCAAGATCCGCGGAAGTGAAGACGTTCTTGAC
>CANISR010000009.1 GCA_947470105.1 Fidelibacterota bacterium
GAGGGCGCCGCGACCTTCGTGGCCTGCCGCCAGGCCATCGCCGAAGGCTGCGTCAGTAAGGATGAGCGCGTGGTGCTATTCAACTGCGCCGCCGGTCTGAAGTATCCGACGACCTTCACGCCGCAGCACATCGACCGGCATCAGCCGATCGATTACGCGGCGTTGGTCAGGAACGCTTCCTGAGCGTTGCTATGGGGCCGGCAGAGAAATAGGGGAACGCTGGAATCCTCTCGTGCTTTCCTCAGTGCGGAAGCGAGTCGCCGCGATCCAGAATCTCGCGCAATTTCGCACGCACGGCCGCCGGATCGACCAGGAGGTCTTTGTAATAAGACCTGTTGAGCGACGCCACAGAGGCGCAAGGGATCCGGTGAAGACGTATGCCCAAGGTCTCACACATGCGCGCCATCGCAAGGCTCCCGAGCTCTCTGTCCATGAGACTCATGCTCTCATAGTACAGCACGACAAGATCGGTGCCCGGCCGAAGTTGATACAGGGCAAGCACGTCCGTGCCGTATGTCGTTAAGACGACGCCCGCATCGCCCAAGATCTGGTTCTGATCGCCTATGGATGTGTCCGGGCGCCGCATCGTTTCGATACCGGTATCGGCTAGAACTGCATCCAGCTCATCCTGATTGACGATATTCCGCCCGCGCGCCGTTTTGCTGCGCGCCAGAAAGACCCGCCTCTTGCCGGGCTGCGCATTCTCCTGCAGCGGCGATGGGCCCAGGCCGCCATACAGGTGATGCACAAAATTGGCGCTGGGGCGGTAGAAGTCGCCCGGGCGAACAACCATGAGCGTCTTAAACTGGTAATGCTTTCCGACCTCGCATAAAATGAGGTCCTCGCCCGCGACGCCGAAGCCAAGCAATGTGTCGCGATGATGCTGCGGGAGCCAGTCGGGGATTACGATCTTCCGGCGCAGCGCGGATTTAGACCAAGCCCTCAGGCGCGGCAGGAAGTCCACGATCCAATGGCCAAAATGCATATCCGGAGGTGCTGAGAGGAAAAGCGCATCCGCGTCGACAACGGTGCATTCCGGGCGCCAGGGCAGGACAACCCGCTGTTGCGGACGGTTGTAAAGGTGTGGTGCCCTGTAGTTCATCAAAGTCAGATCCATATACCCGGATCCGTCCAATACATGGTCCGTCGGCGAGACCACAAAATCCCATCCCGGAATGACCGTTGCATCCGGGATCACGGCGAAGCGGGCGCCCTCCGTCTGATAGGTGTGCGTGCGGCCCGATTCAGGGTCGGTAACGCCGACCTGTTCGGGCACATCCAGCACATGCATTGGGATGTTGTTGCTGGCGCACCAGTTGTCGAGCGGCAGGGCAGGCAAAACTTCAACGGTCAGCCCCGGATGCTTCTGTAGGAACTTTCTGTGGAAATTGCCAAAAACGATTTTGGCCTCTTCCTCGTCAAGCGCCTCCACCCGGGCAAGGGCGAGAAATAGATTTTGGAGGGCGCCGGCATGTTCGGGATGAAGCGCCAGCAGGCGGCGGCTAAGCGCTGCCGCCTGCTCAAACTCGTCCAGCGTGTAGTGGGCGAGGCCGAGATTATAGAGAGCATCGACTTGGTCCGGCGCGATCGCGAGCACGCGGTGGAGGATGCCGACCGCTTCGGCGGTTCGGCCCATCCGCAACAGCGATCCGCCGAGGATCGCAGGCACACGCCAATCAACAGGAAAGCGGCCGATCAATTCGTAAGCGCGTTCGATAACCTGTTCAAACTGCCCGGTGTCGGCGAGACCCTGCAGCAATTGATAGCTATCGCCGTCCAATACCGCGGTGCTTGGGTCGTTGATGGCCATGCTGGAGGAAATTCCGACGTCGTCTTCTATGCTAGAGCCCGCCAAAACTATCTCATGCTGCAAATTCCGAGGCAAGCAACCGCCCAATCGACGCGACCACCTTCGAAAAGCAGGCGTTACTCGGCCACCTCAAGCCGCCGCGGAGCAGCTTGCTGAATGGCGCCGACACGAATATGGCGATGGCGCTTTCCCAGCAATCGCGGTATCTGGGTCTCGCTGATCCCGTGACCTTTCCGCCCCGACGGCCTCCGCCCGCCATATCTTCAGGCGCCGATATGCACCAAGCGCTTGCCGAGAACGCGGTCTGAAACGCGTCATGACCGGGATTCTCTCCACGATCCAAAGACACCATAGGATTGGAAGCCTTCAGGGTGCTGGAGGCGCTTTACAATTCCGGAGCGTATGAGCGGGTGATCGCCGACTCTGCGCCGCTGATCGACCAGGCGCCCCACCTCTATCGGATTTACGCGCTCGGGGGGGTTGTCATTCACGGAGTTGGGCCAGTTCGAACCAGCGATCATCTGCCGCGGTTGCTGGGGCGGTGGCAAACGATGGCGCGATGCTCAAGATGTTTGCGCTCGCGAGCTTGCCCAAGGCGCAGCGCGAAACGCTTTTGCTGTTCGGCGTACAGGCGCAGGATCTGATTGAGGGCGAGGAAGGTATAGTCTGCCGCTTCAGGTCCCTCACGGCCAGTCTCATCCCCAGCCTCTACAGTCCCATTCTGTCCACGGCGCGGTTTCTTTATCAAGGCCTTGCGCTTCAGAGGAAGCCCAAGGCGGGCGGCGCCGGGTACTTCCTCGAGCGCAGTCAGACCCATCGCGGGCGCGCTATCGCCAATCTGGCGGAATTGGCTGAGGTGCTGTCTGAGTTCCGCATCCTCACCATACGCCGTCCGGAACTCTCCGTGGCCGAGCAGAATGCGCTATTTTCCGAAGCCGGCATCATCATATGCCCGTTCGGAACCGATCTGGTGACCAAATTCCAGGTGCGCCCCGGAACCGACCTCATCGTTCTTCAGCTCAATGACTTGGAAAGCGTCTACGCGGGAATCGCCGATTATATCGTGAGGTATTGCGCCATCCTGGGCATCCGGTTGCACCTGATCGACTGTCGCCTCAACGTGCTCGCGGGGAAAATCAAATACCACGGCGACATGTTCGTCGATTGCGCGGCATTGCGCGAAGCGCTCTTGAAAATAGAGGCGAGAAGGGGCCGCACGCCGCGCGACAGTATTTGATGCGGTGCTTCGCGGTCGCTGTCAGGAGCGCTTTTTAAGCCACGCACCCGGCCAGTGGGTGATGTTCTGGTCGAGGGCGCTTTCGTTGAACGGCCACGCCGGCTGTTCAACCACAAAGTCTGCGCGCCGCGCGGCGAAATCGCGCGCCGCTGCCATGGGGTTGTCCGTGACCCATTCACGCCTGCCCCGCGGGAGGTTGGCGACGTCGTGCATGATGCCGTCGGTTGCAACGATATAAGACCCCGGGGTTACCATGTCGGCGTAAGCATCAAGTTCCGCCAGCACATGGGCATAGCTGTGGTTTGAATCCAGAAGCACCAGGACATTTTCGCCCGGCTTTATCAGGCTCTTGACGCGCGCGACGATCTCGGGCGCGGTGGAACTGCCTTCGACCAGGGCGATCATCCCCGCCAGTGCATGGGCCTCGATGGCGCTGCGATTGTGGGGCCGGATTTCGATATCGATGCCGATGACGCGCCCGCGGTTCATGGCCTTGCACAGGCTTGCGTAGAAAATCAGAGAACCGCCATGGGCCACGCCGGTTTCGACAATGACATCGGGCTGCACGGCATAGATCACCTCCTGCAGGCGGACCATGTCCTCCGGCAACTGGATGATGGGCCGTCCCATCCACGAGAAGGTGTAGGTGTACTTTTGATTCCAGCCGAGGCGGCTCCACTGCTGCGAGACGATCTCGAACGCTTCCTTGGAATAGAGATCGAGGATCCTGTCCGCCCCGCCGCCGCTGAGCGTAAGGGTGCCGGCGTCTTCGTCTATGACCAGTTTCATGTACTCACCTTGATGCCTGTATCGCCAAGCGTTTTTTGCAGACCCGCGACGAGAGAGAACGCCGGGGCCCATCCCAGATCGCGTAGTTTCCTGTCTTCGCCCGCCACCACAGCGGGCTCCCCGGGTCGCGCCGTCGCACGATCGAGGATCGCGGCAGGATCGGCGCCAAGGAGGCCTGCGAGTTGCCGCACCACGGCGGCAATCTGAACGGCCTCGCCGGAGCATATGTTGTAAGCGCCCTGGGCTTGGTCCTGTGTGAGGCTCACAAGCGCTGACGCCACGTCGGCGGCGTGAATGAAATCGCGGCAGGCGTTGCCGTTGACACCGAAAGGTGGGCGCGCGCCGGTCAGCGCGCCAATCAATGACGGGATAAGGCGCTGAGGATGTTCACCGGCGCCGTAGGGCAGATAAATCCGCCCCCAGGCCCAGGCCGCGCCGTAATGCAAGCAGGTGGCCGCCACCAGGCGCCGCGTCGCATCCTTGGCCACGCCATACAGTGTCGCTGGAACCAGTGGGGTGGCGTCTTCCTGGCTGAGGCTGTCCGTGCCGGCATATTCTGCGCAGGACCCGGCGATGACCACTTTTCTGCCGCCATGTTTGCAGAACGCTTCGACCAGCCGAAGGGTGCTCTCCACCCACCGCAAATTGACGGTCGAGTGCCAGTATTCGCCGGGACTCACGTCCCATGCGAGATGAAGCAGGTGGGTTGCGCCGGCGCGTGCGACACCGCGTTCGATGTCCGCGGGATTCAGCAGGTCCACGGCCTGGGCGGGATCCGGCGTGCTGCGCCCGATCGCCACGGTCTCGATGCCTCGTTCTGTCAGATTCGCCTGAACGTAGCGGCCCAGGAATCCTCCCGCCCCCGTGAGTAAGACCTTCATAGGAAAATACGTCCCCCTAGCCGGTAGCGCGGCCAGACGACCACGATACTGGGGATTGCGGCGAAAAAAGGCCCTTCCTCAAGCATTTTAAGTACATGCCTTCGACTATCCCATGCTGCAAATTTCAAGACAAGATAATGCGGCGTGCGCGGCCGTTGAGCTGCGTGTTGCGATGAAGCCGCCCTTTGCCCTGCGGGCTGCAGCGCAACCACTTTGAGCATCCTTCCTCATGCCGTTACGTGGGCATGCGCGACACGCTGCAAGACCGCGCCGGGACTATGCCGGGCGGCACATTTTTCCCTACAGCCTGGATATTATTGTCGAATGTAACGTTTTGCGCGATTGTGGGGCCGCCATCGGACGCAAATTGCGGCAATCCCGCCGCCACGAGGGAAGTCCTATATATGAAGGCCGTGATTCTTGCCGGGGGCCTGGGCACCCGCATCGCCGAAGAGACCCAGGTCCGGCCGAAGCCGATGATCGAGATCGGCGGGCGTCCGATCATCTGGCACATCCTGAAAATCTATGAGGCCGGCGGGATCGACGATTTCGTGGTCTGCCTCGGCTACAAGGGATACGCCATCAAGGAATACTTCGCGAACTACCGGCTGCACATGTCGGACATCACCTTCGATATGAAACAGAACACGTCCGTGGTGCATGAGGTTCAGGCTGAACCGTGGAAAGTCACGCTGGTCGACACCGGTGAGGCCACGCAGACCGGCGGGCGGCTCAAGCGGGTCAGGAAATACCTGGATGACGAGCCGTTCTGTCTGACCTACGGCGATGGCGTGGCCGATATCGACGTCAAGGCGCTGGTCGCTTTCCACAAGTCCCATGGCCGCCTTGCCACCGTCACGGCCGTCCAGCCCACGGGCCGGTTCGGCACCCTCGATCTGAACGGCGACGAGGTGCGGGAGTTCGTCGAAAAGCCGCGCGGCGACGGCGGTTGGATCAACGGCGGCTTCTTTGTGTTTTCGCCGGGGATGCTGGATTTCATAAGCGGCGACGGGGCGAGCCTGGAAAGCGACGTGATGACCAAGCTGACCGAGGCTGGGCAACTCATGGCTTACAAGCACCACGGCTATTGGCACGCCATGGATACGCTGCGCGATCGCAACCATCTCGAAAGCCAGTGGAGCGCCGGGCAGGCGCCCTGGAAAATTTGGTGATCAGCCCGTCCTTCTGGCGCGGCCGGCGCGTCTTCGTGACCGGCCATACCGGCTTCATGGGCGGCTGGCTCGTGCTTGTGCTGCACCGCCTGGGCGCCGAGGTCCACGGATATGCGTTGGATCCACCGACCACGCCCAACCTGTTCGAGGCGGCCGCGGTAGTGGCGGCGCTCAAGACCGATCTGCGCAGCGACGTCCGCGATCTCGACCGGCTTTTGGCCGCGATCGATGATGTGGCGCCGGATACGGTCCTCCATCTCGCGGCGCAGCCCCTGGTGCTTGAATCCTATCGCACGCCCGCCGCGACTTACGCCACAAATGTCCTGGGTACCGTGCACCTCCTGGAAGGCGTGCGCCGCGCGGACTGTGTTGAGGCGGCCGTCATCATCACGTCTGACAAATGCTATCGAAACGACGGCGGAGGCCGCGCCTTCAGCGAGGATGATCCGCTGGGCGGCGCCGATCCGTACAGCAGCAGTAAAGCCTGCGCGGAGCTGGTTACCGCAGCGTACCGCGAAAGCTTCTTCAGGCAGGAAACGGGAGCCGCCATCGCCACCGCGCGCGCCGGCAACATCATCGGCGGCGGCGACTGGGGCGCCAACCGGCTGGTTCCCGATTGTGTCAGGGCCTTCGGCGCCAACACGCCGGTGGTGCTGCGTCACCCCGGAGCCATCAGGCCGTGGCAGCACGTGCTGGATGCCGTCGTGGGATACCTGATCCTGGTCGAGAAAATGTGTGGGGTGGACGGCGGCCGCTACGCCACCGCCTGGAATTTCGGGCCTGAGGCAAAGGGCGCCGTTGCTGTGGAAGCCGTGGCCACCCACCTCATGGACATTTTGGGCGGCAAGGTCGTCACGGCAGAGGATCCGGACGCGCCCCACGAAGCCGCCGTTCTCCACCTCGACAACACCCGGGCGCTGAAGGATCTGGGCTGGGCGCAAAGGTGGCCTATCCACCAGGCCTTGGACGAGACCGCCCGTTGGTATGCCGCTTGGGCGGCCGATCAGGATATGGCCGCCTTCACCCGGGCGCAGATCGACCGGTACATCGGCGCATGAGCCAGGACAGATTCACCACTATTGCGACACCCCTGCACGGCCTGGTCGTGCTTGAGCGCCGGTCCCTGGCGGACGAGCGCGGATTTTTCGAGCGCATGTTCTGCGCGGAAACATTCGCGCAATGGGGCCTGTCCACGCCGCTAGCCCAGATCAACCAGTCTTTCACCAAATCGAAGGCCGTGGTCCGCGGCATGCATTTCCAGTTCCCGCCGCATGCCGAGACGAAAGTTGTCTCCTGCCTCGGCGGTGAAGTCTTCGACGTCGCGGTGGATATCCGGCGCGGATCGTCGACCTATCTGCAATGGCACGGCGAAGTGTTGTCGGCGGACAATCACCGCAGCATGATTATTCCGCAGGGATTCGCGCACGGTTTCCAGACCCTCTCGGAATCCTGCAGCTTGCTCTACCTTCACACCGCGCCTTACGTGAAGGAGGCGGAGTCCGGTCTGCACGCCCTGGACCCGTCGCTGAATATCGCCTGGCCGATGCCCGTGCGTGAGCTCTCGGCCCGGGACGCGGCATGGCCGTATCTGACGAATGAATTTCAGGGACTGGTGCTGTGAAGTGCCGCCACTGCGGCGCGCAGGATTTTATCCCGTTTGTGGACCTGGGCAGCTCGCCGCCCTCCAACGCCTATTTGGACCGCGATGACGGCACGGACGAACGCAGCTATCCGCTGCAGGTCTATACCTGCCGGAGCTGCTGGCTGGTCCAGACCCGGGACTTTGTCGACCGCGAAAGCATGTTCTCGGCAGACTATGCCTACGCCAGCTCCGTCTCTCAAAGCTGGCTCGCTCATGCGGCACGCTATGTGGAAGATGTTTCCGGGCGCTTCGGCCTTGGTCCCGCAAGCCGCGTCGTGGAGATCGCCGCCAACGACGGCTATCTGCTGCAATACGTCGCCGCCAAAGGGATCCCCTGCTTCGGGGTGGAGCCGACCCACAGCACCGCGGCGCTCGCCCGGGCGCGCGGCATCGAGATCGTCGAGGCGTTCTTCGGCGCGGCCCTCGGCCGGCAACTGGCGCAAGATGGACGCAGCGCCGATCTTGTGGTCTCCAACAATGTCCTCGCGCATGTCCCCGATATCAATGACTTCGTCAGCGGTATCGCACATCTGCTGAAAAGCGGTGGGGTGGCGACTTTCGAATTTCCCCACCTGGTCCAACTGGTGGCGCACGCGCAGTTCGACACGATCTATCATGAACACTATTCCTATCTGTCCTTCTCCGCCGTGAGCCGCATCCTGGAGCGCAACGGTCTTACGGTGTTCGATGTAGAGACCCTCGATACCCACGGCGGCAGCCTGCGGGTCTATGCCCAGCGCGCGGGCGGCCCCCAGGCCGAAATGCCGTCGGTCGCTGATCTGCGCTCAGCGGAGATCGCGGCCGGTGTTGAAACGGAAGCCTTCTATCTGTCGTTTCAAGCCAAAGCCGACTGCGTCCGGGACGCCCTGGCGGCGTTTCTGGGCGACGCCCGCCGCCGCGGCGAATCCGTGGCGGCCTATGGCGCCGCTGCGAAGGGAAACACATTGCTCAATTACGCCGGCGCGGGGCGCGATCTGGTTCACTACGTCGCCGACCGCAATCCGGCAAAGATTGGCAAATTCCTGCCCGGGAGCCGTATTCCGGTGGTTGCGGAGCAGGACCTGAAGGCGGGGCGGCCGCGCTGGGTTTTGGTCCTGCCCTGGAACCTGCAAAGCGAGATCACGACACAGCTTTCGTATGTTCGGGACTGGGGCGGCCAGTTCGTGGTAGCGGTGCCCGAACTCAAGATTCTCTGAGCCGGACGCCACGCGCGGTTGTGTGACGGACGCTCCACCCCAAATGAAATGAAACCGCAATTAGGTGTGGCCTGCCGGTCCGCTTAAGATACGTCTTCGCGTTCATTCAGGAGTATGCGCCACGTGATCAACCGCAGGCTTTTCATCGGCAATCTGTTCGCCGTCATGGCCGCCGGTCCGGCCCGGCTGGCGCGGGCCGCCGGGACCAGCGTCGAGACTATCGCACAGGTCTTTGACGCCAAGTTTAATGCGACGATTCCCAAAGGCGCTGCACTGCGCATCGTCGCGCGCTCGGGGCAGCCGGCGCTGACGGGTGGGTCCTACATATGGCACGGCGCGCCCGACGGCGGCGCCTGCTTCAAGACCGGGACGGGCTGGATCTACGTCTCCAACAGTGAGATGCCCGAAGGCGGCGGCGGCGTGGGCGCGCTGCGATTTGACGCCTCCGGCCAGCTCGCCGACAGCTATTCCATCCTCAAAGGCACCAGCACCAACTGCGCCGGCGGGCGCACGCTGTGGAACACCTGGCTGTCCTGCGAGGAGCACGGCGAACTGGGCCAGGTTTACGAATGCGATCCGACCGGCGAAAAGCCGGCGCGGGTGCGGCCTGGGCTCGGGTCCTTCAATCACGAAGCGGCGGCCATGGATCCAACGACGGGTCATGTCTATCTCACCGAGGACCGGCCGGACGGCTGCCTCTACCGCTTCGCTCCCACGACCGCCGGTGATCTCAGCGCCGGGCGCCTGGATGTGGCCGTGTCGGACGGACCGCGCCTCGGCTGGGCGGCGGTGCCCGACCCCGCGGCGGCAAGCGGCCCCCTGCGCAAACAAGTGCCGGGTGTGATGCGCTTCAACGGCGGCGAGGGCATCATCTATTCAGCCGGCCAGGTCTTCTTCACGACCAAAGGCGATAACCGGGTGTGGTCCCTGACCCTGTCCAGCCAGAAGCTCGGTGTGGTCTACGATGCCGCCGCTCACGCCACCCCGATCCTCAAGGGTGTCGACAACATCGAGGTCAGCCCCACCGGCGAACTATTGGTGGCCGAGGACGGCGGCGACATGCAGATCGTCGCCCTGACCAAGGACCACCGCAAACCGGTGGCGCTGGTGACCCTCCATGGCCAGGACAAGTCGGAGATCACCGGCCCGGCGTTCAGCCCGGACGGCCGGCGTCTCTATTTCAGTTCCCAGCGCGGAATCGAAGGGGCCTCGGCCAACGGGATCACCTATGAGTTGGATCTCGGCGCCACGGGGCTCTTCGCTTAGCCGCGCCCCGCCGGCCTCCTCGAAAAAAGCGCTCAGAAACCCCCTGAAAATGACTATGATGCGCCCGGTTTCAGGCTGGAGGCGCGCGGCGCTGCTATGATACGCAAAGGAATTCACGCCACCGCGGTCGTCGATGTGCAGGGCAAGGCTGTTCTGCCGGAGACCACCATCCTCGAACCCCAGGCGGTCATTTTCATCGGGCCCGACGGCGTGCTCGAACTCGGGGAAAAGAACACCCTCTATCCCCACTGCACCATCCGCATCGATAAGGGCTGGATGCGGACCGGCGCTGAAGTTTCGTTCGGGCCAGGGGTGATGATCTATGAACCGCGGGCGGGCCTGGAGATCGGCAATCACTGCATGATTGCCGGCGGCACCATGATTTGCGGCGTCCAGCATGGAATGCACAGCCTCGACATCCCCATGCGTTACCAAGAGCCGAGCGCCGGCAAGATCGTCATCGAGGACGACGTGTGGATCGGTATGCGGGTGGTGATCATGCCCGGCGTTACCATCGGGCGTCAGTCGGTCATCGGCGCGGGCTCCCTGGTGACGCGGGACGTGCCGCCCCGCAGCATCGCGTGGGGAACGCCCTGCGAAGTCCGCCAGACACGGTCGTAGGGTCCCCATCGTGAATCTCGCGACGCTTTACCGCACACAGGGGCTGGCGGCCGTACAGGCCGAACTCGCGGCGCAATATCCGGACGTCCTGGCGCAATTGAACAGTCTCGGCGCCGCCGCTCCGCCGCCGTTGCTGGCGAGGGCGATTGTCGGCGCGGTCTGCGCGGACGACCAGGACAACGCCATCGCCATCGCGCAGCGTTTATTCCCCAGTGTCCCGCCGCTGCTTCCCTTGCGGCTGGCTCCCATGGCGGCATTGGCCGACTACTGCCGCGCGCGCGGACTGCGCCACAAAGTCGTGCTGGCGCCGCAACTGGTCAAAATCACGCCGCCGTCGCCATACACCATGCCGTTCACCTACATGACCGAGGCGGCGATCATCGCGTCGCTGCCGCGCGCCCAGTACATTCCCGGATGGGACGTTGTGATCGGTGAGGACAATACGCTCCTGCGCGACAGCGGCTATCTGCCGCCCGATGTGGCCACCCACGCCTTCCTGACCTTCTACATCAACAAGCTCGACTGCATGATTCACTACGCTCCGGCCGAGGAAGTATTCGTTGATGAGGATGTGCTGTTTCTGTCCACCCCAGACAATAACGTCGGGCACTGGATGATCGACTTCCTGCCGCGCCTCAAAGGGCTGGACTACGTGCCGGGCGGCAAAGCTAAAGTGGTGGTGCCGTTGGGCATGCATGGGCGCTACATGGAAATGCTGAAGGCTTTCGGGTTCGGGGAGTCCGACATGGTCATCTGCGACCCCCGCAAACGCTACCGCTTCCGCATGTGCCACTTCTACAGGCCGGGCCAGGCAACGCCGCCCAATCCGACGCATGTGCAATTCGTGCGCGACGGCTTCGTTGGCGATCGCCACTTGAAAATCCAGCCCGGCAAGCGCGTGTTTCTCGCGCGCACCCAGGTGGGCACACGGCTTGTCGCGAACCACGAGGAGTTTGCGGCGTTCCTGGAAGCCGAAAATATCGTTTCAGCCGAACTCGCCGACCTCACGCTGGAACAGCAGCATGAGCTGCTCAACGATGCCGAGATCATCCTTGGCACTTTCGGCAGCAACCTTTTCGGCATGTATTTAGCGCCGCCGGGCTGCACCATTCTGGCGCTCATGAACGATCTGACCGAAGACGTCTGTGTGGCGCCGACTGCGCACATGCTGGGGATGCAGCACGAGATCTTCTTGTGCGACCGTGCCCCTGAGGCCGGCGTGAAGCGCTACAAGCGCGATACCAATGTCACCATCGACTGCGCGGCGCTGCGCGAACGCCTCGCTGAAATCCCCGGGCGTTACAGGGTCGCGACCTGAGGTTGCGCTCGGGTGTCCCGCATTCCACGGGGTCGCGGGAGCGTGAAGCCGGTCTTTCTCCCCACGCGGAACCAATTCCACGGGCTGCCGTTAGGGTTGCACACGCGGTAGACCGCGCACCCTTTCCATTGGAGCCCTCCATGAAGTCCCTCTCTAGTCTTGCTTTCACCACCGCCCTGGCGGCGTTGACCCTTTCGGCGCCGGCCATGGCTGCCTGGGACCGCCTCGGATCGGTCGACATCTCTCCGCGCGGCGGCCGTGAAACCGAATACGGCAACTTCGGCGGCAGCATCGAGAAGCTGGCCTTCGAAGCCCGCGACAACGCCGTCGAATGCCGCGAGGTCCGCGCGACCTTCAGCAACGGCGAAACCAAACGGGTGTTCCGCGGCAAACTGCCGGCCGGGAAGACCGTCACCGTCGACCTCCCGGGCAACCAGCGCCTCGTCAAGCGCATCGACTTCAACTGTAAGGCCAACAGCCGGCGCGACGTCACGGTCGATGTCTCGGCGGATATCGGCCGCTACCAGGCCGAATGGCGCGCGAGCCCGGATTGGGATCGCACCTGGGCGAAGATGTTCGCCTGGGCGCATGATGACCGTGATGGCCGCAGGGACGATCGGCGCGATGACCGCCGCGCCTCCAACGACCGCCAGGAGTCCACGGGCTGGATGAAGCTCGGCACCGAGACCTTCGAGGGCCGCGGCGACCGTGAAACCACCATCGCCGGCTTCAAGGGCCTGAAGGTTGAACGCATCGGCCTGCGTCCGACCAACGACGCCGCCCGCTGCCGCGACATGACCGTCACCTTTGCCAACGGCAAGAGCACGCGCCTCAGCGTCAACAACGGCCAGGTGCTGGCGGAAGACCGCATCCACCAGGTTGATCTGCCCGGCGACGACCGCAATGTGGTGAAGGTGGACCTGAGCTGCCGCGCCGAACACGGCCGCCGCGTCACGGTGGAGATCATGACCATCGACCCCGACCGCAACAAGGTCTCCTACGGCCGCAATCGCTAATCGCGCCTCCTGAAGAAGGGCCCCGCTTTATGGCGGGGCCCTTTTTTATGCGTCCCATCCAGCGTTGGCGTGGGGCACTGTCCAGCGTTTCACGGCGACTGGTTCCAGCACCGGCTTGCCGAGAAACGGCGCCGACAGGCAATAGACGCCTTCGTGGGTGCCGACCCAGATCAGGTTCCGGTCCCATTCGATGAAGACGTTCTCGGTCGTGCCGCGGCGCCAGGTGGCGTAGTCCTTCATTTCACCGTCCCGGGGCGGCACGAAGTAGGCCACCTCTTTGGGTTCGGTCGGGTCGCTGATGTCGTAGATGCGTAAGCCTGCATTGAAGTACGTCAACGCCACCAGATCAGGGCGCGCCTGGCCGGGCGCAATCCAGCACTGCATGTTGTGGGCGCTGAACCGGCCGCGGGCCATGCAGAAGTCGGCGTAAGGCGCCTTGGGGTCGGGCAGGGGCCGCGGGAACAAGCCGATGATGCGCGGGTTCTTGGGGTCCTTCACGTCCACCACATAGCTGGTGTGGAAGGGCTCGCGGCAATCGCCCTCGAGCGCTTCGAACACGCCGATCACCAGGTTCTGCAATTTGGGATACGCGACCGGATCGGCCACCACCGGATAGCAGGTGTGGAACGGGATGCCGCCCATATTCTCCAGCGGGTGGCGCACATGGCCGAAGATCTTGGGGTTCTTGATGTCGGTGAGGTCGTGGACGTACATGCCGAACACGCCCCAGCCGCCATAGCCGATCTTGCCGCCGTCCTCGACGCGCACCGGCACCACGCAGCCGCCGTGATTGCCGGTCCAGGAGGACTGGTCGCCGGCGAAGAAATATTTGCGGTAGGCCTCTTCCTCGCTGAGCTTCTGCCCCGGCGCCCACCAGCGCGAGACTTCCTTCACGTTGGCCGGATCGCTCATGTCCACGATCATCAAAGCATTACTGTAGGGGCGCTCGGAGCTTTCCTGACGGAGCTGGTTGTCCCAACCGCAATCAAGAAACGCGTATTGGCCGCCGTCGTAGAAGTTCATGTGGGTGCCGCTGCCGGTCTTGCCGGTGTCGTATTCCTGCAGCAGTTTCACCTTCATGGGATCGGTGGCGTCGTAAGTGCGCAGGCCCCGGAGGCCGGTGTAGGACGTGGACCGCAGCGCGTTCTCGGCGGCGTATTTGCCGCGGGGGTATTGGACGCTCGGTTCGGTCAGTGGCACCTGGGCCGAGGCCGTCAGGATCCATTTCTTGAGCTTGCTGTTGTAGGTGACGTTGCTGCTGCCCTGGTAGGCGCCCTTGGCCACCATGGCGGCTTTCTTGGGTTCGGTAACGTCAAGCCAGGCGCCCCCACCGGAGATCAGCCGGCGTTTGCCCTTGGCCCACATGGCGGTCATGGGCTCGCCGCCGCTCACCGCCGCACCGGGGATATGGGCGATGATCTCCATATTGGAGATGTACTGGTTGCGGTCCAGGTAATCCAAAGCGCCCAGCGGCAAGCGCAACGGCACGGTGCCGCCGCCTTCGACGGTGCCGTAGACCTGCGCGTCGGCTTTTGATGCGAGACCTGCGGCGCCTAGGCCAACTGCGGTCTTGAGGATGCTTCTGCGGCCAAATGTCTTGATCATGCGGGTCCCCCTAACGCCGCGTTTTGTCCACCACCACCGCACCGTCTTTCATCACCCAGCGTACCTTGTTGATGGTGACGTCCACGTCTTTTAGCGGATCGCCGTCCACCGCGGCGATATCGGCGAAGAAGCCGGGCGCCACCTGGCCGAGAGATTTCTCCATCCCCATCATCCGCGCGGCAACGGTGGTGGCGGATGCTAAAGCTTGCGCAGGCGTCATGCCGGCCTTTACGAACCAGCCCAGCTCGCGGGTGTTCTGGCCGAACATGTCGTAGATGGCGTCGGAGCCGAGCACGATCATGGCGCCGGCCTTCACCGCTTTGCGGGTGGTCTCCAGGTTGCGGGCGATGAAGTTGGTGAGGTTCTCCTTGGCGCCGGGCGGGTACTTAAAGCGTTCGGCATTGTCGAAGTAATAGCGGTTATGGTCGATGGTCGGCAGGAAGTAGACCTTGCGCTTGACCATCTCGGCGATGGTCTCGTCGTCCATGTCGGTGGCGTGTTCCAGTGAATCGGCGCCGGCGCGGATGGCGTCGCGGGCACCCGTAGGCCCGTACGAGTGGATGCCGACTTTCTTGCCCATGGCGTGGGCGATATCGACGGCGGCTTTCATCTCTTCATAGGTGACGGTCTGGAACTGGGTGACGTCGTCGCCCGACCCGGTGGAGCCGAAGATCTTGATCCAATCCACGCCGGCGGCGATCTGTTGACGGGCGGCGCGGGCGAACTCGTTGGGCCCGTTGCCCTCACCGCACCCGAGGGGCGCGCCGGCCGGGTTGAAGCGTCCGCGGCTTGCGCGCAGGCCGCAGCCAACCACATACATGCGGGGCCCCGTCCACACGCCCATGTTGATGAGTTCGCGCATGGATACATCGAGGTAATCGGCGGCGTTCATATCGCGCACCGCGGTGACGCCGGACTCGAGGGTCATTTTAAGCCCCTCCTGGCCAAGCACCATGTTGGTGGCGTTGGAGCGCGTGCCTCGCAGGACAGGATCCGGCCCGTAGGTCATATGGGTGTGGGCATCGATCATGCCCGGGATGCCGGTGTAAGCGGACAGGTCGATGACCTCGGCACCCGCCGGCGCAGCGCCACCGGACGAGACCGAGGTGATGCGGTTGTTGTCGACCACCACCACGGCGTTCTCGACCACACGGCCGGAGCCGTCGACCAGCTTTCCGAACTTGATAACCTTGGTGGCGGCGCCCGCGGGCGATACGGCCAGTGCGAATGCGACTAAGCCGGCTGCAAAACCTGTTTTGAACATACTGATCCCCAATTTTTAGTGCCCCACGATCGCGCCATTAGAGGGCAAATCTCGGGCTTGCGCACTACCGGGGTGCGGTTCGGGGTAAAAAAACCCATGTCCGGCAAAATTTATTAATGCCGACGGCGTTGACCTGGTCCGTGGCCTAGGGCCGGACAGCACGCACCAGGCGGGGGGCCAGCAGATTGACGGCCAGGCCGCCGATCACCAGGCCGCCGGCCGCGATCTTCCACAGCGGCAGGCCTTCGCCCAACATCAGCACCGAAGACCCGATGCCGAACACCGGCACCAGGAGAGCGAACGGCGTAACGGTGGCGGCCGGGTGACGCGCCAACAGCCAGCTCCACACGCCGTAGCCGAACATGGTGTTGCCCACCGACTGCCAGGCCACGGCGCCCCAGGTGCCGACTGAGGCCTCCGTGAGTCCGGCCCGAATGGCGGGCCAGCCTTCCAGCGCCAGAGAAAGCAGGATCAGCGGCGGTATGGCGAAGGCGCTGGCCCAGACCACATAGGCCAGCATGTTGACCTTACCGCTGCGCGCCGCGACCACGTTGCCGCCGGACCAACTGGCGGCAGCGCCTAGAATCATAATGATACCCAGCGGCGTGGCGCTGCCGTCGGTGTAGACCGCGATCACGCCAATGCCACCGGCGGCCATGACCAGCGCGATCCACTGCGCGGGCCGCACGTGTTCGCCGTTGATCTTGACCGACAGCAGGATGGTGAAAAACACCTGGGTCTGGACCACCAGGGATGCGAGGCCCGGCGTAATGTGGCCGTTGATGGCCGAATAAAGCAGCCCGAATTGCCCGGCGCCGATCAGCAGGCCGAACGCCGCCAGGTGCTGCCATGGCACTGCCGGGCGTTTCAGGAAAAACGCCGCCGGCAGGAAGGCAAAGGTAAAGCGTAGCACCGCGAACAGCAGCGGCGGCAGATGATCCAGCCCCGCCCGGATGACAACGAAATTCGTGCCCCACACCGCGACAACGGCGAGAGCCAGAAGCATGTGGCTGAGGGGCAGGGAGCGCGGCGGCACGTCGGCACCTGAAGAATGTGAGCACTCAGATACGCCCACGCGGAACCATACTTCAATGCGCGGGAAGTGGTGTGACCCGTGCGCCGGACGCATGGCGGCTGGGTTATGAAGACAAGGTGAACGGCCCTTCCGGGCCTCCTACAGTGTGCTCCTTATACGGGCGGCGCTGCCGTCGGCATCGAGATGCCGTTCGGGGGCATGAAGAAGCCACGGACGAGAAAAGGGCCTCGAGGCCTTGCTCGAATTCTCGCCCCTCAAGACCATTATCATTCGCCACGGCCAATACGATCCGTATTCCGCGACCTCGACCTGGCGTTCGTCTACTCGCAGTCGTGGCCTCCCCGATACCGCGCGACACCATCCAAAATGCTGTTGTAAGGTCCTGATACTTCGCGTGTTTGTGCGCCGTGTGCAGGGCAGCGCAAGGGCCGCGGTCGAGACGCGGCGGGGGCGGGACGGATGCGGTCAGGAAGAACTGTAAAGACCACGGTGCGGTGCGCGGTGGGCGTGGCGATGCTTGTGGCCGCCGGTGCGCCGGCCGCGGCCTCTCTTTCGCCGTCCGATCTGACCAAGCTCAGCATCGATGAACTTGCCAATCTCGAGGTCTCAGCCGTATCCAAAACCGCGGAGCCAATCGGCACAGCGCCCGCGGCTGTGTACGTCATTACCTCGGACGATATCCGCCGCTCGGGCGCCACCACGCTCGCCGAAATCCTGCGGCTCGCGCCGAAGCTGCAAGTGGGCCGTGTCGACGCCGGCGACTACGCAGTCAGCGCGCGCGGATTCAATATCGGCACGGCCAACAAACTGTTGGTGATGATCGACGGCCGCTCGGTCTACACGCCGCTCTATGCCGGTGTGTATTGGGACATGCAGAGCGTCATGCCGGCGGAGATCGACCACATCGAAGTGGTCAGCGGTCCCGGCGGCACGCTGTGGGGGTCCAACGCCGTCAACGGCGTCATCAACGTCGTCACCCGTGATGCCGCCAGTTCCGAGGGCGCCCTGGTGCGCGCCAGCGGCGGCAACGCCGACTACAATGTCGCCGCGCGGCTGGGCAGCGCCGTCGGTACTGCCGGGCATTTCAAGGTTTATGCGGAAAAGCTGGAGCAGGGCGAAACCCTGACCGCCGCGGGCATCGACGCCGGTGATATCTGGCAGTTGACCCAGGCCGGCGGCCGCTTTGACTGGCAGCAGGAGAACGAGACTTACACCGTCCAGGGCGACTACTACGAGGGCCGCAACAAGCCATCGCCGACCGCGCGCATCGCGCTGCGCGGCGGCAATATTCTGGGGCGGTACGGCGCGCAGATCGGCGACGGCGCGCTGCAGGTACAGGCCTATTTCGACCATACCAGCCGCGCCGTGGTGAACGGCATCGTCGATGCGCTCGATACCTACGACATCACCGGTCATTACGCGTTCGGATCGGGCAGTCACAGCATCGTCGCCGGCGGCGGCTACCGCACCACGTCGGATCGCCTGACCCCGTTCGGCAAAAGCGCTTTCCTCGACCCCGCCCACCGCATTCTGCACCTGGGCAATGTGTTTGTTCAGGACGGCATCGCACTCACCCCTTCGCTCAAACTGACCTTGGGCATTAAGGCCGAGCACAACAGCTACACGGGCATGGAGTTCATGCCGGACGCGCGCCTGGCGTGGCAGGTGGCGCCGGCGACGCTGCTCTGGGCCGCCGTGTCACGCGCGACGCGCACGCCCTCGCGTTTCGACCGCGACCTCTACAACACCGGCATCCTCGCCGGCGGTCCCAATTTCCAGTCCGAGAACGTGATCGCTTACGAAGCCGGCTACCGCGGCCAGCCGTTCGCCAACGCCAGCTTGTCGATCTCGGTGTTCTATAACGCTTACGACGACCTCAGGACCACCGCGCCCACGGGCGGTGCGGCGGTGTTCCCTTTGGTCATCGCCAATGGCTTGGAAGGTCGTACTTACGGCATCGAGGCCTGGGGCAGCATCGATCCGACGCCGTGGTGGCGGCTGAAGGCGGGGTTCAACGCCCTGCACAAGGACCTTAAACTGAAACCGGGCGCTATCTCCATTCTCGGGACCCAGACCGAGGGCAATGACCCCGATCATCAGTTTTCTGTGCGTTCGCAGATGAGCTTCGCCCACGGCCTCGAGTTCGATACGGGGCTGCGCGCTATTGCTAGCCTGCCCAATCCCGCCGTGCCGGCCTATGTGGAGGTGGATGCGCGCATCGGCTGGGTGGCCAGTAACCGGCTGCAATTCGCCCTGTCCGGGTTCAACCTGCTCGACAGCCAGCACGCGGAATTCATCGTCACGTCGCCGCCGCGGCGCGAGCAGCGCCGCACGCTCTACGCCAGCGCCCGCTGGGGCTTTTAACGCGTCAGGTGTTTCTTGAGTGAAGCAACCAGGCGGTCGTTTTCCGCCGGGCGGCCGGCGTTGGCGCGCAGGAAGGTCTCGTAGCCCTTTTCCCGCCAGGCTTTGACGATGATTCCGTCTTGCAGAAGGCCTTTGGCGACTTCGCTCGCGTCGGTGCCGCAATCGAAGTACAGGAAGTTGGTGTGGGACTCCGCCGCGCGGATACCCAGCCCTTCGAGGGCTTTGCGTGTGCGGTCGCGCTCGGCGCGGATTGCGGCCACGGCGTTGCGCATCCAGGCATCGTCGCCGATGGCGGCAATGGCGCCGATCTGGGCGGCGGCGTTGACGTTGAACGGTGTCTTGGCGGCCGCGACCACCCGGGCAATCTCGGTGTCCGAGCACACGGCATAGCCAACCCGCAATCCCGCGAGACCGTACGCCTTGGAGAAGGAGCGCAGCACCACATGAGGAATCGCGGCGGCGCGCAACACTTCGATGCCGTTCGGCATGCCGGGGGCCATGAATTCAAAATAGGCTTCGTCGAATACGAACAGCGTCGAAGGTTGGCTGGCGGCAATCAGGCGGTCCAGGTCCGCGCGATTTAGCGCGGGTCCCACCGGATTCCACGGCGACGACAGGAAAAAGATCTGCGGCGCCTTCTTCAGCGCGGCTTCCAAGGCGGGCAGGTCGAACCCCAGGTCCGCGGTCATGGGGATCTTGATAACGCTGGCGCCTACGGCGAGGGGCTCGATCTCATGCAGGCCGAAGCTCGGCACCACCGTCACCACCGAATCGCCCGGCGTGAGGAAGGCGCGGCTGATGGCAGCGATCATCTCTTCCGACCCATTGCCGCACACGATTTCGGCGGGGTCCACGCCTACATGCCGGCCAAGGACCTCGCGCAGTTCGGCGCAGGCAGGGTCGGCGTAGCGCCAGGGTTCGAACGCTGCAGAGGCCAGCGCCTCCATGACCTTGGGCGAACAACCGAACGGATTCTCGTTGCTGCCGAGGCGTGCGATGTCGGTGTGGCCGCTGAGAGCCCGGGCGCGGGCGAGGCTCATGCCGGCATTGTAACCGGGCAGGGCCGCCACATGGCGGTTGAAGGCGAGGTGCCGGGACGACAGGGGCTTGGACGGCGCGTTCATGAAAACCTCGGCGGGGCGGACGTGGAAAACCCCGATATAGCGGCATCAAACTGTTGCGGAACTCTATTATGTATAGTCATATGTGTAAAGGATCATGTCTAGTCATAATGGGCCGCCCGCCTTTTCCGGCGCCTGTTTTGGAGCACTGCGCAAGTGTCCACGCCTCTTCCTCCCATGCGGGCCGTGCAGGTGTTCGAAGCGGTCGTGCGCTGTGGCAGCGTGACCGCGGCGGCCGAAGAGCTGTGCGTATCGCCGGGCGCCATCAGCCAGCAGATTCACAATATCGAGAAGTCCCTGAACGTCCGGCTGTTCGAACGTTCCGGCCGGTCCTTGGCGCTCACGTCGTGGGGCCGCATCTATTATGAACGTGTGCGCTTTGCCTTCGAGCAGTTGCGCACAGCGCAAGAAACATTGTCCCGCGCCCGGTCCAAGCCCGGCATCGTACTGTCTGCACTACCGTCGCTCGCCATCCGCTGGTTGCGGCCGCTATTGCTGCAGTGGCGCGAGGCGCATCCCGGCGCCAGCGTCCGCCTCGTCGGCACCGACGAGGAAACGGGCTTGCGCGACGAACAGATTGATTTCCGGATTTCCTATGGAACCGATGTGCGCCAGTACGAGCACTTTGCCGAGTTGTTCATCGATACGGTCGTGCCCGTGTGCTCGGCGGATTTTCTGGCGAAGCATCCGGTGCAAACGGCCGCCGATATCCTGGCCGGGCCGTTGATCGATATCGAATGGGATGTACGCCATCGCCCGGCGCCGTCGTGGGACGATTGGGCGCGCAGCGCCGGACTTCCGCCGCCGGAAGCGCCGGCGGATCTTGCGTTCTCACTCTCGAGTGCCGCCATCGACGCCGCCGCCGGCGGCGGCGGATTCGCCCTGGGTCAGATCGCCATGATCGTTGAGGACGTGGCCAGCGGGCGGTTGGTGATTCCCATCGACCGCCGGCTGACGATGCCCGCGTCTTACTTCCTGGCCTGGGACCGGGCGGTGCTGGACCGTCCGTTCGGCGAGGATTTCCGGGCGTTTATCATCGCCGCTGCGCGGCGGCAGGCCGCCCAGTCCGCCGGCCGGGCGCCGGTTGCACTGGCTCCGGCGCGGTCCCGGACGCAGCCGCCCGCGGCTTGAACGGACTTACGTTTCCGCTCGTTTTTGAACCGACCGAGTGCTTGTCCGCCGGCGCGAAGCGGGCAATCAGTTCATGCAGGCTGCCGGGATAGGTCAGCCGCACAAAAGTCACGGTGTGGTCGGCGCTCCAGGTGCGGCGCTCGATGACGAGGCACGGCTTGCCCGGCGCGAGCTTCAAGGCGTCGGCGGCGGGGGCGGAGGCTTCGGTGGCCTGAATCCGATGTTCGGCGGCGGTCCAGGGAATATGGCTCATGAGCCACGAGCCCGGCGCCTGGGCCGCGAAATTTTCCTCGGCGGCTTCGGGCACGGCCGCCAGGTTGATCATGCGCTCTTCGAAACAGAACGGCTGGCGTCCCGCGTAGTGGCAGCAGACCAATTCCAGCACCGGACCCGGGCTCTTGAGATCCAGCGTGGTGCGGTCCACCTGGCTGCTCTTGCGGCGGCGGCGGATGAGCAGATCGAAACTGTAGGGCAGGCCCAGGGCCGAAACTTCGGCTTTGATGTCGGGGATTTCCAACACCGCGGACTGTGAATGCGGGCGGGAGACAAAGCTGCCGGCCTTGCGGCGGCGCTCGATCATGTCGGCGTTGGCGAGATGGGTGAGCACCTTGCTCACGGTCATGCGTGAGCAGCGGTACTGCGCCATGAGTTCATGTTCGAACGGAATGCGGTAGCCCGGGGGCCACTCGCCCGAGAGGATCCGGTCGGCGATATCGGTGAGAATCCGCTGGTGAAGGGAAATGGTGTCTTTAACGGTCATCAGTTTTCTTGAAAGTGATGCGCTATACCGGGCGTCAAAGCTTGCCGTTGGAGTATCACAAAGATATCCTCGTTTTATGTATAGGCAAATACGCGCCGAATAAAGGCTTTAGGCAACTAAGGCCGATAAACGACGCAGCGCGTCTGTGCCGAAGTCATCGGGGGTTGGCCATGGATTTGGATTTCGTCGTTATCGCGATCTACATGATCGCCATGGTCGGGGTCGGCTGGTGGGCCAAGGGCAAGGCCAAGAGCGAGGCCGACTATCTGGTGGCCGGCCGGCGCTTAGGCCCCATGCTTTACGCCGGGACCATGGCGGCCCTGGTCATGGGCGGCGGCGCCACCATCGGCGGGGTGGGGCGCGGCTACGTCTTCGGCATCTCCGGCATGTGGTTGCCCTTCGCCCTCGGCATGGGGGTGTTCGTCGTCAGTTTGACCCTGGCGCCGCTGGTGAGCCGTCTCAAGGTCTATACCGTCAGCCAGATGCTGGAACTTCGCTATGGCCCCGGCACCAGCCTGCTCTCGGGCGCGGTGATGATGAGCTACGCCTTCATGATCGCAGTGACATCGACCATCGCCTATGGCGCGATCTTCGAAGTCCAGTTCGGCATGACCAAGGTGCCGGCCGTGCTCCTCGGCGGCGGTATCGTGGTGCTGTATTCGGTGCTGGGCGGCATGTGGTCCATCACGCTCACCGACTTCGCCCAGTTTGTCATCAAGACCATCGGTCTGATGTTCATCCTGCTGCCGGCCTCTATCATGGCCGCCGGCGGCCTCGATAACATGCACGCCAAGCTGCCGGTCGAGGCGTTCTCGCTGACCACCATCGGCTGGCCGCGGATCATCACCTTCTTCATCATCTTCAACCTGTCGATCGTGGTGGGCCAGGACGTGTGGCAGCGCATCTTCACAGCGCGTAGCCCCGAAGTGGCCAAATGGGCGGGCGCCAGCGCCGGCATCTACTGCTTTATCTTCGCCACCTGCGCCGGCCTCATCGGCACGGCGGCGCAGATCGTGCTGCCCGCCGGCATCGCCCGCGACAAGGTCTACGCCGAGATGGTGAAGGCCACGCTGCCGGAAGGCATCTCGGGTCTGGTGATGGCCGCTGCCCTGGCAGCGATCATGTCGGTGTCCAGCGGGACGCTGATCGCCTCGGCGACGGTGGCCAAGGAAGACATCGTGCGTGTGTTCAAGCGCCGCAGCCTCGCCAGCGCCACCGACGAGACGTCTGCCAACAAGGATGATGTGGCCGACAGCCGCTGGTACATCCTGGGCTTCGGGATCCTCATGATCCTGCTGGCCTGCATCATGGAAGATGTGGTCACCGCCCTCACCATCGGCAGCGCCATCGTCGTGACCGGCCTGTTTGTGCCGATCATCGGCGGCATGGTCTGGAAGCGCGGGACGCTCACCGGTGCGGTGGCAGGGATCATCGCCGGCATCGTCTTCACCTTCGGCGACATGGCCTTTCTGGCCTTTGTCGGCGGTATGTCCGGCGAAGATGCCATCGGGGCCGACGAACCGGTTTACATCGGCATGATCGGCAGTCTGATCGCCTATGTGGCCGTCAGCCTGATGACGGCGCCGACGGCGCCGGCGGTCATGGAAGAGTGGCTGAAGCGTTCGCGCAAAGGGGCTTAAAAACCTTACGCAGCGAGCTCTTTCATCACTTTGAAGAAGGCCGGGACGATCTCGTCCCGGGCCTTGTGACGGCCGCCGCTCACCTGTTTCGCGCCGTTTACCCAGACGCAGTCAATGCCGCCGTTACCGGCGTTGAAGATCCAGGCGTCGAGTAAAGCGTCGCCGCTGGCCCCCGCGAACGCAGCGTGTTGCATCGCCAGGCTCACCAGGTCGGCGGGACCGCCCACGCTCAAGCCCACGAACTCCGCGCCCAAAGCGCGCGCGCCGCCTTGCAGCGCTTCATCATAGAGGGCGCGGCCTGTGGAGCCGCCGGGCGGGGCCATGACATTGCGGCCCTGGCGCGCAAGACGCTGTGAGTATTCCAACAGGCGCAATTCATCCGCGACGCCGATCTGCACGTTTGAGTCCGACCCGACGCCGAACCGTCCGCCGGCGGCGGTGAAGGTGGGCGCGTTGAACACGCCGTCGCCGAGATTGGCCTCGGTAATGGGGCAGATGCCGACGACAGCGCGGCTCGCTGCCGCCCGGGTGGTTTCTGCTTCAGTCATATGGGTGGCGTGCACCAGGCACCAGCGTCCGCCCACGGGCGCGTGATTCAAGAGCCAGTCGATAGGGCGCTGGCCGCTCCAGGCGACGCAGTCCTCCACTTCGCGCATCTGTTCGGCGATGTGGATATGGATGGGCGCGCTGGGGGCGAGGGCGGTGACAGCCCTGAGTTCCTCGGGCGTGACCGCGCGCAGGGAATGCGGCGCCACGCCAACCACGGCGGTGCCCAGGGGTTTCACCACGCGCCGGCAACCGTCGAGCAAAGTGGCGTAGCGGTCGACGGAATTGATGAACCGGCGCTGGCCGTCATTGGGCGCAGCACCCCCGAAGCTGGAATGGGCGTAGAACACCGGCAACAGCGTGAGGCCGATGCCGGTGGCGGAGGCTGCCGCGGCGACGCCCGCGGCCATCTCGGCGATGTCGCCGTAAGGCTGGCCGGTCACGTCATGGTGCAGGTAGTGGAATTCGCCGACGCGCGAGAATCCGGCCTCGAGCATTTCGATATAGGCCTGGCTCGCCACCGCTTGCACTTGCGCCGGCGTCATGGACAGGGCGAGGCGGTACATGAGCTCCCGCCAACTCCAGAAGGTGTCGTTGCCGGTGTGGCGGCGCTCGGCGAGGCCGGCCATGGCGCGCTGGAACGCGTGGCTGTGCAGGTTGGGCATGGCCGGCACCAGCATGGCGTGGCGCTCGTCGCCTGGCTGGGCTGCGGCATCTGGCTCAACAGCGGTGATTCGCCCGCCGGACAGGGTCAGGCGCACATTGGCGCGCCAACCGCTTTGAATCAGGGCCTGTTCAGCGTGGAGTGTCGTCATTTCGCCTGCATTTATATAAGTCTGAAGCCTGTTGGAGCGGGAGACTCTCCGCTTGCATCACAGGTTATTATGTCTATACATTAAATCCAACCCGAATATTCGGATACCACCCTCATGGCGACTTCGGCCAAGGCAAAGATGGACGGCGTAAGGCTGTGGCGCAACGCGCGATTGGCGACGTTGGCGGCAGGGGCGCCCGGACTCGGCTTGGTCGATAAGGGCTGCGTGGCCGCCCGCGGCGAATCCATCGTCTACGCCGGCCCTGAGAGCGATTTACCCGCGGATCTCGCGCACGGCGAGGCCATCGATTGCGAAGGCCGCTGGATTACCCCCGGCCTGGTGGACTGCCACACCCACCTGATCTACGCCGGCGATCGCGCTCATGAATTCGAACTGCGGCTGGCCGGCGCCACCTATGAGGAGATCGCCAAGGCCGGGGGCGGCATTGTGTCCTCGGTCAAGGCGCTGCGGGCGGCGTCCGAAGACGCCCTCATGGCGCAAACCATGCCGCGCCTGGACGCACTGATCGCCGAAGGCGCCACCACCGTTGAAATCAAATCGGGCTACGGCCTCGACCTGGAAAACGAGCGTAAAACCCTGCGCGCCGCCCGGCGCCTGGGTGAGGCGCGCCCCGTCACGATCCGCACAACTTTCCTCGGCGCCCACGCGGTGCCGCCGGAAGGCAACAAGGACACCGGCGCGCAGATCGCGCGCGTGGTGGAGATGATGCCCACCCTCCAGGCCGAGGGACTGGTCGATGCGGTCGACGGCTTTTGCGAAGGTATCGGTTTTTCGCACGCCGAAATGAAACGCGTGTTCGACCAGGCCAAGGCGCTGGGCTTGCCTGTCAAACTGCACGCCGACCAGCTCTCCAACCTCAACGGCGCCGCGCTGACGGCGGACTACAACGGCCTGTCAGCCGACCATCTCGAACACACGGATGAGGCAGGCGCCCAGGCTATGGCAAAAGCCGGCACCGTCGCGGTGTTGCTGCCGGGCGCCTATTACTTCATCCGCGAGACCAAGCTGCCGCCCCTGGAGCTGTTCCGCCGCCACGGCGTGGCCATGGCGCTCGCCACCGACTCCAATCCCGGCACCGCGCCGCTCACCTCGCTGCTGCTGACCATGAACATGGGCGCCACGCTCTTCCGCATGACCGTGGATGAGTGCATCGCCGGCGTCACCCGCGAAGGCGCCAAGGCGCTGGGGCTCGGGGCGCAGACCGGGACGCTCGAAGCCGGCAAGTGGGCAGACCTCGCCATCTGGAATATCGAGCGCCCCGCCGAACTGGTTTACCGCATGGGCTTCAACCCGCTCCATTCCCGCGTCTGGAAAGGCCAATGAAGAAAATCATCCTCAAGCCCGGCACCAACACCCTGGCCGACTGG
Organism: Fidelibacterota bacterium; assembly: GCA_947470105.1. Classification (GTDB taxonomy): domain Bacteria; phylum Pseudomonadota; class Alphaproteobacteria; order Rhodospirillales; family Rhodospirillaceae; genus SHVO01. The sequence continues at coordinate 26,619 of CANISR010000009.1, forward strand.
CGCGCGATCTATCGCGGCGCCGGCATAAAGCTCGATCCCTCATCGGCCGCTTGGGTTGCCGCCGCGGCCGCTTCGGTCGAACGCATTATCGCCAAGGGCGAGCCGGTCTACGGCATCAACACCGGCTTCGGCAAACTCGCCAGTGTGCGCATCGAAAACGCCGACCTCGAGAAGCTGCAAAGTAATATCGTGCTGTCCCATTGCGCCGGCGTCGGGGAGCCTATGGCGCTGCCGGTGGCGCGCCTGATGATGAGCCTCAAGCTCGCAAGCCTCGCCCAAGGCGCCTCGGGCATCCGCCCCAAGACGCTGGCGTTGCTCGAAGCCATGCTGGAACACGACGTCATTCCGGTGGTGCCGTCGCAAGGGTCCGTGGGCGCGTCCGGCGACCTCGCGCCGCTGTCCCATATGACCGCAGTGATGATCGGCGTCGGCGAAGCCTTCACTCCCGCCGGCCGCTTACCTGCACTGGAGGCACTGGGGAAAGCCGGCCTGGCCCCGGTGATTCTGGGACCCAAGGAAGGCCTGGCGCTCCTCAACGGCACGCAGTTCTCCACGGCTTACGCCCTGGCCGGCCTGTTCGAAGCCGAGCTGTTGTATCAATCGGGAATCGTCTCCGGCGCCCTGTCCACCGACGCGGCGCGGGGATCCGATGCGCCGTTCGACCCGCGCATCCACCGTTTGCGCCGCCATGCGGGCCAGATGGAAACCGCCGAAGCCCTGCGCCTACTGCTCAAGGGCAGCGCCATCCGCGCCTCGCACCTGGTGAACGATGAACGGGTCCAGGATCCCTACTGCCTGCGCTGCCAGCCTCAGGTCCTGGGCGCCTGTCTCGATATCCTGCGCCAGGCGGGAACGACCCTCGAAACCGAGGCCAATGGCGTCTCGGACAATCCGCTGATTTTCCCCACCGAAGACGAAGCTCTGTCCGGCGGCAACTTCCATGCCGAGCCGGTGGCCTTCGCCGCCGACATGATCGCCCTGGCGATTTGCGAGATCGGCTCCCTGGCGGAGCGCCGCATCGCCATGTTGATCGATCCTGCGCTCTCGGGCCTGCCCGCCTTCCTCACCGGCAAGCCCGGCTTGAACTCCGGCTTCATGATTCCGCAAGTGACCGCGGCGGCGCTGGTGTCGGAGAACAAGCAGCGCGCTTACCCTGCGAGTGTGGATTCCATTCCGACCTCCGCCAACCAGGAAGACCATGTGTCCATGGCCGCCCACGCCGGCCGCCGCTTGCTGCCCATGGCGGAGAACACCGCTGCGGTGCTGGCGATTGAACTCCTGGCGGCAGTGCAGGCCTGCGACTTCCATCTGCCGCTGACTCTCAGCCCGCCGCTGGAAGCCGCGCGCCGCGTGGTGCGCGCCCTGGTGCCGCATCTCGACGATGACCGTCATTTCCAGCCCGATATCGCCAAGGCCATTGAGCTGGTGCGCACGGGTGCGGTGGCGGCGTCCGTCGCCGGTGTCGACCTGCCGCAGGTGGGCCTGTGAACGCGCATCCCTGGCTGACCGTCCATCGCGGCGATGCACCGCTGCTACTCAGCATGCCGCACACGGGCACGGAATTGGATGCGTTCGAAAGCAGGTATGTCTCCCCCTGGCTGGCCCGCAAGGACGCCGATTGGTGGGTGGACAAGCTCTATGACTTCGCGCGCGACCTGGGCGCTACCATCGTGCGCGCTACGCTGTCGCGCTCGGTGATCGACGTGAACCGCGACCCCTCGGGGGTCTCCCTGTATCCGGGGCAGGCCACCACCGAGTTGTGCCCGACCACCACCTTTGATGGCGAGCCGCTCTATAAAGACGGGCACGCGCCGGAAGCTGCCGACATCGCCGACCGCCGCGCCCGGTTCTTCGATCCCTACCACGTGGCCTTGGCCGCCGAGACCGCGCGTCTGCGGGCATTGCACCCGCGGGTCGTGGTCTACGACTGCCACTCCATCCGCTCGGAAGTGCCGCGCCTGTTCGAGGGGCCGCTGCCCAACTTCAATATCGGTACCAACAGCGGCAAGTCCTGCGCTCCAGCCCTGACCGCTGCCGTGGAAGCGGCCTGCGCCAAGACCGCGTTCACTCACGTTACAAATGGACGCTTCAAGGGTGGCTTCATCACCCGCAGTCTCGGCAAACCGGAAGCCGGGGTGCATGCCATTCAGATGGAACTTGCTTGCCGCGGCTATCTGCGCGAGATAGCCGGCCCGGTGGCGGAAGGCGCGTGGCCGGCCGCCTATGATGAGACGTTCGCCGCCCCCATGAGAGCCGCGCTCAAAGATATTCTCGAGGCTTGCCTCGCTTTCGCCAAAACCGCCTGAAGTTAAGGACGCCGTTCATGACCCGTATCGACAACGCCCGCATCATCCGCGCCGCCCACGGCAACCAGATCACCGCCAAGAGCTGGCTGACCGAAGCCCCCATGCGCATGCTGATGAACAACCTGGACCCGGATGTGGCCGAAAAGCCCGAAGAGCTGGTGGTCTACGGCGGAATCGGGCGTGCTGCCAGGGATTGGGAAAGCTTCGACCGCATCGTCTCGGCGCTGAAGGACCTTGAGGGCGACCAGACGTTGCTGGTGCAATCCGGCAAGCCTGTGGGTGTGTTCCGCACCCATGCCGATGCGCCGCGCGTGCTTATCGCCAACTCCAATCTGGTGCCGCACTGGGCCACCTGGGAGCATTTCAACGAACTCGATCGCAAGGGTCTGATGATGTATGGCCAGATGACCGCGGGGTCGTGGATCTACATCGGCTCCCAGGGCATCGTGCAGGGCACCTATGAGACCTTCGTCGAAATGGGGCGTCAGCATTACAACGGCAGCCTCGCCGGCAAGTGGGTGCTGACCGCGGGCCTCGGCGGAATGGGCGGCGCCCAGCCCCTGGCCGCCACCATGGCCGGCGCCTCTTGCCTCGCCGTCGAATGCAAGCAGACCAGCATCGATTTCCGTCTGCGCACCAAATACATCGACGTCCAGGCCAAGGACATCGACGACGCGCTGGCGATCATCAACAAGGCCTGCGCCGAGAAGAAGGCCATTTCCGTAGCCCTCCTCGGCAACGCCGCCGAAGTATTGCCGGAGCTGGTGCGCCGCGGCGTGCGGCCGGATTGCGTCACCGACCAGACCTCGGCCCACGATCCCAACAACGGCTACCTTCCGGCGGGCTGGACACTCGCGAAGTGGGACGAGATGCGGGAGAAGAACCCCGACGCGGTCGGCAAGGCCGCCAAGAAATCCATGGCGGTTCACGTGCGCGCCATGCTCGACTTCCACAAGATGGGCGTGCCCACGGTCGACTACGGCAACAACATCCGCCAGATGGCCCTGGAAGAGGGTGTCGCCGACGCGTTCGATTTTCCGGGCTTCGTGCCGGCCTATATCCGTCCGCTGTTTTGCCGCGGCGTGGGACCGTTCCGTTGGGCTGCCCTCTCCGGTGATCCGGAAGACATCTACAAGACCGACGCCAAGGTTAAAGAGCTGCTGCCGGACGACAAACACCTGCACAACTGGCTCGACATGGCGCGCGAGCGTATCAAGTTCCAGGGCCTGCCGGCGCGTATCTGCTGGGTCGGCCTGGGTGTGCGGCATAAGCTCGGCCTGGCCTTCAACGAGATGGTGGCTTCGGGCGAACTCAAAGCCCCCGTCGTCATCGGCCGCGACCACCTCGATTCCGGCTCGGTGGCCTCTCCCAACCGTGAAACCGAATCCATGAAGGACGGCTCCGACGCCGTGTCCGACTGGCCGCTGCTGAACGCGCTGCTCAACTGCGCTTCTGGCGCCACCTGGGTGTCGCTGCATCACGGCGGCGGCGTCGGCATGGGCTTCTCGCAACACTCGGGCATGGTCATCGTCGCGGACGGCACTCCCGAAGCCGCCAAGCGCCTGGAGCGCGTGTTGTGGAACGATCCGGCTACGGGCGTCATGCGTCACGCCGACGCGGGCTACGACATCGCCATCGATTGCGCACGTGAGAAGGGCCTCAATCTGCCGGGCATTCTGGGTTAGTTGGGATGCAGCTTCTCCGGCACACCGACTACAAGCGGATGCCGTGGAAGAACGGCGGCGGCGAAACCACCGAGATCGCGGTATCGCCGCCGGCTGCGGGCCTGGATGACTTCGACTGGCGCATCTCCATGGCGCTGGTCAAAGGCGATGGCCCGTTCTCGGTCTTTCCCGGAATCGACCGCACGCTGTCGATTCTTGAAGGCAACGGCATGCGCCTCACGGTCGACGGCGCGCGCTTCGATCTGAAGCTGGCCTCCGCGCCGCTGCCGTTTGCCGCCGACGTGGCAACCGACGCGGAGCTGGTGGACGGCGCCATCACCGACCTCAACGTCATGAGCCGGCGCGGCGCCTACCGTCACCAGGTGCAACGGTTCGATCTTACCGGTGAGATGACCATCACTTGCGACGCCACCGTCGTCGGGGTGTTGAGCGGCGAGGGCGCCTTCGACATAACCTCACCGGGAAAAGTCTCTCTCGGCCCCCGGGACAGCGCGTTCTATGACAGCCCGCGGAGCATTACCTTCTCGGCAGCGACACCGGCACAGGGCTACCTAATTTCTCTGTGGAAAATCAACGAGTTGAACGCCTAACCGCGTAGAAAAATACGATCAATTCATTAGAAAATCTAAATAGAATTGCAGGGCAGACTAGATTGTCCGCACGCCCTTCCGGCCGGACACTTTAGACCGCAGCAGCGCGGAGGTTCGTCGGTGTTCATTAAAAACGCCTGGTATGTGGCAGCCTGGGACCACGAGGTCGGCCGCGCGCTGACACCCACCACCATCCTCGGCGAAGAGATCGTGCTCTATCGTAAATCCGACGGCACGCCAGTCGCCCTTGAGAATGCCTGTCCCCATCGCAAAATGCCCCTCTCCATGGGTCGCCTCAAAGGCGACGAGGTGGAATGCGGCTATCACGGCCTTACGTTCGATTGCACCGGATCCTGCGTGCGCGTGCCCGGCGCCACCAAAATTCCGAAGACCGCCAAAGTGCGCGCCTATCCGCTGGCCGAGCGCTACGGCCTGCTGTGGATCTGGATGGGCGAGGCATCACGCGCCAACGCCGACGACATCGTTCCGGTGGAAAACTGGGGCGATCCGGCCTGGGGCGTGAACCGGGGTGAGTCCATGACCGTGGGCTGCAATTACCTCTACATCACCGACAACCTGCTCGATCCGTCCCATGTGGCCTGGGTGCATACGACGTCGTTCGGCGGCGCCGGCTGCGAGGATACGCCGCTGGAAACCGTAGCTTCCCCGACCGGCGTCGCGGTATCGCGTTGGATGCTGGATTCACCGCCGGCGCCGTTCTACGCGCCGTTCCTGAAGTTCTCGGGCAACTGTGACCGCCAGCAGTATTACGAAGTGCGCTATCCGGCCCACGCCATCATCAAGGCCGTGTTCGTGCCGGCGGGTACGGGAGGCGAGGGACGGCCGCTCCACCCGGATGTGTTCCTCATGGACAGCTATAACTTCATGACCCCACTGGATGAGAACCGCACGCGCTACTATTGGTTCCAGCTCCGCAATTTTGCACCGGACGATATGCGCGTATCGTCGCAGTTCGCGGAGTCCGTCCGCAACGCCTTCGCCGAGGATCGCGTCATTCTCGAGGCCGTGCACCAAGGCATGGCCAACAAGCGAACACCCAATATGAGCCTCGGCATCGATAAGGGCCCGCTCGCCTTCCGCCGGGGAATCGCGGAGCGAGTCGCCCACGAGCAGCCGGTGGCCATGGTGGCGGAGTAGCTTCGCGAAAGACAGCCTGCCTTACAACCGCGCCGGAGCCGGCATTTTGGCCGGTTTTGCCCAGGTCTGAATGACTTAGGGGCTGGTTTTTAGTATATCTAAAGAAGACCGCAATTGGTCTGGTTTGCCGGTGCGGCCCGGATGCTGTTTGCTTCGCGATTGCGGGGTCATGGCCCCTGTTTGTGCATTGCGGTAAAATACGCAGGTTCAGTGGGATTGAGACTCATGCCGACCCAATTGCTCTCAGGCGCAATTCTAGCTGTGGCGGCCGCCGCTCTTTTCGCGGCCCCGGCGCGGGCCGAGAGTAAATCCTTCGTCGTCACCTGGTTCGGCCAAGCCATGAACTCCAAGGACGGCGATTGCGGGCCCGGCGGTCCCAATCCACGCTGGGCGGAACAGCGCCTGCGCAACGCCCGCGACATGGGTCTCTCCGGCGAGGAAGTGGAAAAGACGCTGAAGGAAGACCTCGCTGGCGACGAAGGCGGCGAGGCCGGCAAGCTGGTGCAGATGAGCGTGTTCCGCGGCAAGATCGACGGTGAGCCGGTCAACGGCTACCTCTATCCCAACACCGTCGTCGACCCAAAGCTCAAGGGCCTGATCGGCGACAACGCCAAGTTCCAATACGGGTTCAACCTCGACGGCAAAAGCACCGATGAGGATTTCGAGGATCCGGAAACCCACCAGACCGGCGTCGACAGCGAATTCACCCGCGCCATGGGCTGTATGCCCAATTTCCGCGGCGGCCTGACACCCGCGACGGCGCCCTTGGAATACGCCTGGGCCTGGGCGTGGAAGAAGGAAGGCCGCTCGGCCTGGATCATCACCGTTACCGCCGAGGACCTGACCAAGGACGGCGACGCTACCGTGACCTTCGATCGCGCCATCGAGCGACTGCGCTTCAACGCCGACGGCACGCCCCGCAACGACAGCTCCTACCGCATCGACCCCAGCCCGCGTTCGCACAACGAATACAAGGCCGTGATCACGAACGGCATGATCACACTGGCCGATCAGGGCGCCGGTGATTTCAACATGGTCTACAACCCGGAATTCATCCCGGTGATCCGCATGACTAAAGTGCATATGCGCATGAAGGTGCTGGCGGACCGCACCATCGAGGGCTTCATCGGCGGCTATGAGCGCTGGGACGATCTCTACATCGCCTACGCTTCGGGCGGTAAAGCTAACGAAGACGGCAACGCCGGCGACCTGCCAGGTCTCTATTACCTGCTGAAGAAATACGCCGACTACGATCCGAGCCCGGCGACCGGCCAGAACATGGCGATATCCTCGACCTGGAACTTCTACGGCATCCCGGCCTTTAGCGTGAAGACCGAGTCACCCAAAGCTACCGTGCATCACTAGGATGCGGAGCGGAATCCAAAAGGTCCTGGGGACGAGTTTCGCAGTAGCTCTTGCGACGATGCCGGCGTTCGCAAAAGAGTCGACTGTAAAGATCACCCCGGAAGAAGCCGTCGTGCGCCGCCTTACGGGCGAGCAGTACCGCGCCGTGATCCGGGATGTCTTTGGCCCCACCATTGAGTTTGGTGGTCACTTCGAACCCGGTCTCAAGGTCAACGGTCTTGCCGCCGCCGGCACCAGCAGCATCGGCGTGACGCCGGCCGGCATGGAGCAATACGACGCCATGGCGCGGGTCATCGCCGACCAGGTGGTGAGCGAGGCCTATCGCGCCCAGATGATTCCCTGCACGCCCGCCACCTCGCGGCGCGCCGATGACGCTTGCGCCCGCCAGTTCCTCGGCAGCGTGGGCCGGCTGCTGTACCGCCGTCCGCTGACCGCATCGAGCCTCACTGCCCATGTGGCCGCGGCCGGCGCCGCGGCGGACGCCACACACGATTTCTACAAAGGCCTCGCGCTCAGCCTGGGGGCCATGCTGTCGTCGCCCCAGTTCCTGTTCCGCGACGCCGAGCTGGAAGCCGATCCCGAAAACAAAGGCGGCTACCGTCTTGATGCCTATTCCAAGGCATCGCAGCTTTCCTTCTTCCTGTGGAATGCCGGCCCCGACCTGCAGCTCCTCGCCGCCGCCGAGAAGGGCGAGCTGGGTACGCGAAAAGGCCTTGAGCGCCAGGTGGAGCGCATGATGGCCAGCCCGCGGGTTGAGGCCGGTGTGCGTGCCTTCTTCATCGACAACTTCGGTTTTGATGAATTCGCCGACCTCACCAAGGACGCGGTGCTGTTCCCGAAGTTCAGCGCCCAAGCCACCGCGGACGCCCAGGAGCAGACCCTCAAGACCGTGGTGGAGCTGCTGCTGAAGAATAACGGCGACTACCGCGACCTGTTCACCACCAAGAAGACCTTCCTCACGCCGGAACTGGGCGCCATTTACCGCGTGCCGCTGGTGGACAATCGTCCCGCCGGCACGCCGGACGGCTGGGCCCCTTATGAATTCGCTGCCGACGACAAGCGCGCAGGGATTCTCACGCATATGAGCTTCACCGCCTTGCATTCGCCGGCGGGGCGCGGTTCGCCCACGATCCGCGGCAAGGCGCTGCGCGAAGTGATCTTGTGCCAGAAAGTGCCGCCCCCGCCGGGCAACGTGCAGTTCAACGTCGTCCAGGACACCACCAATCCCCTGTACAAAACCGCCCGCGACCGCCTGACCGCCCATCGCAATAATCCGGTCTGCGCCGGCTGTCACAAGATCACCGATCCTATGGGCCTGGCGCTCGAGAACTTCGACGGCGCCGGCGAGTTCCGCACCACCGAGAACGGCAAGGCCATCGACACCAGCGGCGAGTTGGACGGCATCGCCTTCACCGATGCTGAAGGCCTGGGCAAAGCCGTGCACGACAATCCGGCCACGCCGAGCTGCCTGGTCAACCGCCTCGCGTCTTACGCCATGGGCCGCGCGCCCGGCGCCGGCGAGGGGCCGTGGATCAGTGCATTGCAGACCTCGTTTACCGAAAAGGGCTACCGCGTGCCCGACCTCATGCGCGAGATCGCGGTGAGTTCCGCGTTTTATCAGCGCGCTCTGCCCACGCTGCCCAGCGCCATGGCGTCCGCGCCCCCCGCTCAACAGGAGGCCAAATGAGCGCGCTTATGAATTGCAGGGCGCTGAACCGCAGGACGCTGCTGCGGGGCTCCATGGCGGGTGCGGCGGTCACTGTCGCCCTGCCGGTCCTCGATGGGTTCCTCAATGACAACGGCACCGCACTCGCCGCCACCGGCAAGCCGCTGCCGCCAGTGTTCGGCACCTGGTTCCAGGCGCTGTCGTTCACCCCGGGCCGCTGGCTGCCCGACCAGGTGGGCAAAGGCTATGAGAGCAAGGCCGAGCTCAAGCCCCTCGACCGCTTCAAGGACCGCATGAACCTGTTCAGCGGCATGAAGTATTTCCATGACTCGCGGCCCATGGAAGATCACCGCTCCGGCTGGGTGATTGGATCAAGCGGCGGCCTGCAGGTGGGCTCGGTGGCGCCGCCGTCCATCGACGACATCATCGCCGAAAATATCGGCAAGCGCACGCGCTTCCGGTCTCTGGAAATCTCGCTGAGCGGCACCCGCCAAAGCATCAGCCGGCGCGCCAACTCGCCCACCTACAATCCGTCCGAGCCGTCGCCGACCGCGCTCTACAGCCGTATCTTCGGGCCCGAGTTCAAGGACCCCAACGCCGCAGCGTTCACGCCCGATGCGGTTGCCCTGGCCCGCAAGAGCGTGCTGTCGGTGGTGGCCGAAGACCGCAAGGCGTTCTCGGCGAAATTGGGCGCGGCCGACCGCGCGCGGCTCGAGGAGTACTTCACCTCAGTGCGCCAGATCGAGCAGCAGCTTGAGATCGAATTGCAAAAGCCGGCGCCCCTCGACTCCTGTACCAGGCCGGGCAAGATGGACGAAGCCGGCCTCGGCAACACGACGGAACTGGTGGAGCCCAACACCAAACTGTTCGGCCAACTGCTGGCCCACGCCCTGTCCTGCGACCAGACCCGTGTTGTAAACGTGCACCTCGGTATTCACAGCGCCATCCGCAAGACCGGCGGCGCGCTGGCTTGGCACTCGCTCACTCACGAAGAGCCCACCGACGAGAAGCTGGGCTACCAGCCCCAGGTGGTGTGGTTTATCGAATGGGCCAACCAGAACTTCGCGTCATTCCTGTCGGTCCTCGAGAACACCAAGGAAGGCCCGGGCACGCTGCTGGACCGCATGGCGCTGCTGTGGATCACGGATCACGGCGACGCCCGCATCCACTCGGTCGATAACGTGCCGATTATCACCGTGGGCAACGCCGGCGGCCGCCTCAAATCCGGCTATCACATCTCGGCCCCCGGTGATCCTTCGACCCGCGTCGGCCTCACCCTGCAGCAAGCGTTTGGTCTGCCGGTGAACAGTTGGGGCCTGCTCTCAAACGCCACCACCAAGACCTTTAGCGAGCTCCAGGCCTGATGAAGAAGGTGTTGAAAGCTCTTGTTCTCACGGTCGCGCTCTCGTCCGGCGCGGCTGCTGCCGAGATCGGCCAACTTGCGTCGCCCGCCGGCATCACACTCCAACCCTTGGGCCGCGACCAGGGGTACGGCTTTGGCGGCGGCAGCGTCTCGGGCCGTGAGCGTCTGGTGTTCGCCAATGCCGCCGGCCTGACGCTTTACACCTACGAGCCTGATCCTGTTGGGGAGAGCCTCTGCACCAGCGACTGCGCCAAGGATTGGCCGCCGGCTCTGGCGCCGGCGCTGCCGAAGCTGTTCGCGCCGTGGTCGGTGATCACACGCGACGATGGCACGAAGCAGTGGGCCTATAAGGGCAAGCCGCTTTATACCTCATCAAAGGACGTCGACCCCGGCTCCTGGTACGGCAACAGCCCTGCCAATGACGGCCCCCGGCGCAAGAACGGCGCCGGTACCATGGTCGGGCGCGAGCCCAGCTACCTCGGTGGCGGCGGCCGCCGCCGCGACGGTTCACGGGAAACGCCGCTGCCCGAAGACTGGAAGATCGCCGAACTCCTGCCGCTCAAGGACATGAAGCTGCCGGTGGGATTCCAGGTAAAGGAAGTCCAGGATGCCCTGGCTATCGTGCTGGTCGATCACCGCAAGCGCACGCTCTATGTGTTCGACGGCAATCCCAACAAGGACGCGCGGCCGAACTCACCCTGGGTGCCGGCGGAAGCGCCCCAGATTTCCCAAGCGGTCGGCGATTTTAACTTCGTCGTGCGCAACGACGGCCGGCGTCAGTGGACCTATAAAAGCAAGGGCCTCTATACCTACGCGCCGGACCTGGAAGAGAGCTACGCCGACGGCATCGGCGTCGACAAACACTTTGATGTGGCCGCGGTCTATCGGTTCTACACACCCGCCAATGTGCGCACGACCTATACTCCGTCCACCGGCAAGATCCTGGCGTCCGCCCAAGGTCTCACGCTGTACCGTCGCGAGGCTCATTCGGTCGGGCAGACTCACGGGCTGCGCCGCAGCCAGCCCCTTAAGCCGGCGGTGGGCCGCGATCTCGGCATCGATCCGGTGTGTGATGCGGAATGCCGCAAACACTGGCATCCCTTCCCGGCGGCAGCCCATCAGCCGGACGCCTGGGGCCAGTGGACCGTCTATACCCATCCTGATGGTTTCCGGCAGCTCGCGTATCAAGGCTACGCGCTGTGGACCCATGACGGCGACAAGCAGCCCGGCGATATCAACGGCCACGACGAATATCTGGACTTCCAGTTCAGCGGCCTGGTGACCAAGGACGGAGAGCTGCCGAAGAAACTGATCGATCTCGGCACGCCCCAGGACGGGCCGGCCGCGCTGTATTGGGCGGTGATCCAGCCGTAATCGTTGCGTTTCATTTTCACTTCAGCATATCGGGGGATACGCCTATGGAAGGCATCGTTGCTGGCCTATTGAGCAAGTTCGAGAGCGGCAAGATGTCGCGGCGGGATCTCATCCGCAACCTCACCGTTACCGCTGCGGCGACCGCCGCCGCAACACCTGCCGTGGCGGCATCGCCCATCGAGGGCAAGGGCTTCAAGGCGGTCGCGGTAAACCATATCTCCTGTGGTGTGGCGGATTACGGCCGGTCGCGGGACTTCTACGCCGACCTCCTCGGCATGAAGGTGTCCCATGACACCGGCAAAGACTGCATCCTGTCCTTCGGCGATACCTTGCTGATCCTGCGCAAATCTCGCCAACCCGAGAGCAAGCCGCTGGTGGACCATATCGCCTATACCATCGCCAACTGGGATAAGAGCGTGGTGGAGGAAGAGCTCAAGCGCCGCGGCCATTCACCGCGCCCCGATACCGAGTTCAGCTTCCATATCAAGGACCCGGACGGGTTTGACGTGCAGATCGAAGGCGACGATGTCGCCCAATACCGCTAAGCCTCATCTGAATTTTAGGGGACTCATCATGTTGAAAACGTTCGTGCGGCGTGGCCTTGGGCTCGCGCTACTCGCCTTGTGCAGCCTTCCTGTGGCTGCCGCCGAAGGCCCGCCCGCCAATCCCGACATCTCCAAATACAAATACGATCCCACCTGGCCCAAGCTGCCCATCGCCAACAACTGGGCCATCGGCCTCATCGGCGGCGTGCATGTGGACGCCAAGGACCACGTCTGGATCTATCACAGCACCGCGTGGCTCTCGCCGCGTGATCTCGGCGCCGCCCAGAACCCGCCCACGGGCAAATGCTGCCTGCCGGCGCCGCCGATTCTGGAATTCGACCAGGCCGGCAACATCGCTCATGCTTTCGGCGGTCCCGGCGAAGGCTATGAATGGCCCACCGATCAGCACGGCCTGTTCATCGACTACAAGGGCAACATCTGGGTCGGCGGCAGCAAGACCCGCAAAGGCGCCGATGGCGTCGAGCCAGACGGCATGGTGCTGAAATTCAGCCCCGAGGGGAAATTCCTGCTGCAGATCGGCAGCCGCGGCCCCACCAAGGGCAGCACCGACACAACACGGCTTTCAGGCGCCGCCAACGTAGCGGTCGATCCCAAGACCAACGAAGCCTACATCGCCGACGGTTACGGCAATCACCGCGTCATCGTAGTGGACGCCGACACCGGCCAGTTCAAGCGCCAGTGGGGCGCGTATGGAAAGCCGCCCACTGATCAGGACATCGGCCGCTATGATCCGGCCCAGCCCCCGGCCCAGCAGTTCCGCATCGTCCACTGTGTCCGTATCGCCAAGGACGGACTGGTGTATGTCTGCGACCGCCTGAACAATCGCGTCCAGGTGTTCAAGACCGACGGCACCTTCGTGCAGGAATTCATCTACCGCAAGGATACCAAGGGGTCCGGCGCCGTGGGCACCATCGCCTTCTGGCCCGACGCCACCCAGAGCAAGTTCCTGCTCAA
>CANISR010000010.1 GCA_947470105.1 Fidelibacterota bacterium
ATCGCCGGTCGGGACGAATTCCCGGAAGAGATCGAGAATCTCTTCGATGCGCGCGAATTGCTTGGGCAGGTAGGACCAGGGGACTTTCATCTACTGAAGCTTCTTTCCCTGCATTGTCTTGATATTGTAGTAGCGCGGATCGGTCATTGCATTCGGAAGCCGTCCGTCGCCGAAGGCCGCCACGAGATCCCGAACCGCTTCCTCGACCGTATGCTTGGGCTCGAAGCCCAGTTCGCGGCGGATCTTTTCCGAGGAGACGTGATAGGAGCGCATATCGTCCGTCGGGCTTACTTCGACCGTCGCCGAGCCGACGACCTTTTTCACCCGATCCGCCAGCGCCGCTACGGACAGATTCTCATAACCGGCGTTGAAGATCTTGCCGTCGATGGCTTCATCCGGAAGCTGCAGGCATTTGAGATAGAGGTCCGTTATGTCCTCGATATGCAGATTAGGCCGCAGTTGCGCGCCGCCGAAGACCTTGATCTTTCCGGTATTCACGGCGTGGCAGGTCAGGATATTGACGATGACATCCAGACGCTGGCGCGGCGAATAGCCGCAGACAGTCGCCGGCCGCAAGGTCAGCGTGACGAAACCCGGCGCGCGCTCTTCTTCCAGGACTTGCTCGCACATGGCCTTGAACTTTGAGTAATCGGTCAGCGGCTCCAGCGGTAATTCCTCGACGACGTCGCCTTCCTTGATGCCGTACACCGACGACGACGACGCATAGATGAACAGCTTGACGCCCGCCTGCTTGGAGGCGCGCACAAGCGGACGAAATGCATCATAGTTGATCGACTTGCCCAGCCCCGGATCGAGCTCGAAGGACGGGTCGTTCGAGATGCAGGCCAGATGGATGACGGCTTCACAGCCCTTGAGGGCCTTCGCCACCGTCGCCGGATCGCGGATGTCGCCTTTGATCTGGATCAGCTGGGGGTGATCGGCGTATCCGGGGAATACATCGTCCCCGTACAAGTACAGGTCCAGCACCGTGACGCCATAGCCGGCATTCAAGAGCTTGGGAACCAGAACGGCGCCGACATATCCGGCGCCACCGGTGATCATGATGTTGGAGCCTTTGGAGATCATGTGAAGCGGTCCGCCAAAATTCTATTTCAGGAGAGTGGTGAGATACTTGAGATAAGCGACGCGCTCGATGAAGGAGCGGTGTCCGACGATGCCGACTTTCATGGCGCCGGCCACATTGCCGAGAAACCCGACCGTCGACAGCGGCATGCCGGAAAAAACCATCGGCGCGGTCACGGCGAAGAATGCATCTCCGGCGCCGATGGTATCGACAATGGTATTGGTCAGCGCCGGGGCCTGTGTCAGCCCGGCTGCCGGATCGGCGCCGTAGGCCGTCCGGTCGTAAGCGAGGCAGCCCTGCTTCCCCAGCGTCACGATAATCTTGTCGCAATCGATGAACGATGGCAGCCGCAAAGTGAGGTCCTTGGGCTCCGCATACTGGTCCCGCACCGCCAGGCGCGCCTCGGGGCCATCAAGGCAGATGTAATCCGCGCGACGGTACTTGCTGATCAGGTTGTAGCCATGATTGCCGCTGTTGGTTTGGGTGTTGACCGCGAGAAACGGCGCCTTTTGGGCAAGCAGCTCCACGGTTGAGCCATGCAGCAATCCATGCCCGAAGTCCGTAACGATCACGAGATCGTAGCGGCTCAGGCGGTCTGAAATAAGCGCGTTGAGTTCATCCTGCGCCGCGGGCGGCAGCGGCGTGTCTTCCATGACGTAAAGCTCGAACAGCTTCTTGAGGGCGTGTGTCCTGTCGACAAAGCGGCATTTGCGCGTTGTCGGCGCCCCGGCGCGAACGATATGGGTCAGTTTGACGTTGTCCCGAAGCGAGGTGCGAACGAGGTCTTCGTAAGAGTCCTCGTCTCCGAGCGACGTGATGAGCTCTACCTCGCCGCAAAAGCCGGCGACGTGATTGGCGGCGGCCACCGCTCCGCCGGCGAAAATTTCGCGCGCGCTGAACTGGGTGGCAATAATCGTCTCTTTCGAGGGGCGCCCCAACGCCGTCACATACTGGTACTCATCGATGATGGTGTCGCCGATGACCAGGACCCGAAGATTCTTGAGTTCCTCGATTTTTTTAATGAGGTCGCAGGCGCTGGCGTCGTTTCGCAAATTCTCGAGATAGGCGCCGACGGAGGGTTCGTGCGGCGCAAAATGCCGGTTGAGTAAGGTCGACGAGCTGAACGTTTCCTCGTCCGTAAAGACGATCTTGCCGCCGTGCGCCTCGACGGCTTCGCGCTCCGCTGTGATCTTTCCGGTCAGGTCGGCGGCGGCGTCGCTGTATTCGACGCCCTTCACATAGATGTCAGGCTGGATGGCGCGCAGGACATTTTCGGCCGTCGCGGCCTGATTGATTGCAACGGCGTCCACCAGTTCCATCGACGCCAGCATTTCCGCCCGCAAATACTCGGAAAACACCGGTCGGCCCGGGCCTTTGTTGACAAACGTGTCGCCGGTCACGGTAACGACGAGATAGGAGCCGTTCAGCCGGGCCGCCTGCAGGTGGCGAACATGCCCGACATGCAGGAGGTCAAAGACGCCATGGGCGTACACAACCGTGTTACCTGCGGATTTTGCCGCCTTCACGTTCGCGGCGAGGTCCTCGATCGTCATGACCTTGGCGGACGGCCCGCTCGCGCCGCGGCTCATTGCGCCGCTCCGAGGAATTTGAACCAATTTGCGGTCGCCGTTTCGATGCTCGCCGGCGTCCACACGGGCGCGTCGCGCCAATCTGCAATGCGCTCCAGCATGCGCCGCACGCCCTCTTCGATCGGCACGGTAGCGGCCCAGCCAAGCTGCTGCGTGATGCGGCCGATATCGGCATGGGTGCAGTCTGGCTCTCCGGGGCGCTTGGGCACATGAACGATATTCGTGCCGCCAAGCAATTCCGCCAGCCGATTGACCGAAACCGGCCGGCCTGTTCCGACATTCATGATCTGGCCCGCGACCGGGCTGTCGCCTGCGGCGATGAAGGCCTGCGCCACATCAGTCACGAATGTAAAATCGCGGACCTGGGTTCCATCGCCGACGATGGTCAGCGGCTTGTTGGCAAGCAATTGCGCCATGAAGACGCCGAAAACCGCGCCGTAGGTGCCGGCAGTCCGGACACGTGGCCCGTAGACGTTGAACAGGCGCAGCGCGACGACATCAATTCCATAAACCGCACCCCAATGCATGACGATCTGCTCGCCCAGGAACTTCGTCAGGGCGTAGGGGTAGCGCGTATCGATGGCCGCGGTTTCGGGGGTGGGATAGGTCGCCGGAATGCCGTAGCAGGAGGAGGATGCCGCGTAGACGACCTTACGCACCTGAGCGGCGCGCGCGGCCTCCATAACCGTAAAAGTTCCGTCCACGTTCGTGCGGAAGTAGGCCTCCGGCTTCTCGATGGACGGCACGATATCCGCCAGAGCGGCAAGGTGAAAGACCCTCTCGGCGCCGCGGAAAGCGTTATTGACGGCTTCGGCGTCGCGAACATCCGCCTCGACGATGTCCAGGCAAGGGTGTTCTGCGACCTCGGCCAGATTACGCCGGTGTCCGCAGGCGAAATTGTCGACAATGCGGACCGAGCGGCCGGCGGCGAGGAGGACCTCGGCCAGGTGGCTACCTATAAAACCCGCGCCGCCGGTAATGACGTCTAACCGTTGGAGGCTCATTGGGCTTTTTATTCACCGGCTTAAGCGCCGATGCAAGCCAATTGCGGGCGGAATCCGGTGGTTTTCTCTCGTCCGGCGGTCGGCCCAGGTGGAAAGCGCTTGAGTGAGTGAGTGAGTGGCGGCGGCCGGAGCGCCGTGCCCTGAGGATGCGGCACTGTTAACCAGAGATCACCAGATCGAACAAATGTGGTAATCGAGAGCATGACCAACCTATCCGTCGGCCGCGCATGAACACTTCCCTTCCAAACGATCCGTCACTTCGTCTCGTCCGTGATTTGCTCCGCGTCCGCATGGTGGAGGAAGCCATAGCGCGCGAGTACCCCAAGGGTGAAATGCGCTGTCCGGTACACCTGTCCGTGGGGCAGGAAGCGGTGGCTGTGGGGACCGGCGCCGCGCTTGAGAGGTCAGACTTGGCGGTGAGCACACACAGAGCTCATGCCCATTACTTGGCCAAGGGCGGCAATCTGAAGCGGCTACTGGCCGAACTCTTCGGCAAGGAAGCGGGCTGCGCGCGTGGCCGCGGCGGGTCCATGCACCTGATCGACCTCGATGTCGGATTTGAGGGGTCTACCGCCATCGTCGGAAGCACTCTGCCCGTCGGCGTCGGCCTGGCGCTGGGGAGCAAGGTGCGCGGCGATTCCGCGGTGACCTGCGTTTTCCTCGGCGACGGCGCCGCCGAGGAAGGGGTGTTTTATGAATCCGCAAACTTTGCGGCGGTCCGGAAGCTGCCGGTCCTTTTCGTCTGCGAAAACAACTCGTATTCGGTGTATTCGCCCCTGGGTGTCCGTCAGCCTCCGGGACGCCGGCTCTATGAGGTTGTTCGCTCTATTGGACTCACCAGCGCTCTTCACGACGGCAACGATGTCTTTGCGGTAGCCGCTACGGTCAAGACGGCGGTCGCGGGAATCCGTCACGGGGGACCCCCCGTGTTCCTGGAATTCTCGACCTATCGCCACCTCGAACACTGTGGGCCGTTCGCGGATGACACTCTCGGCTATCGCCCGGAGCCGGATGTCGCCGCATGGAAGGCCCGTGACCCTATCATTCAGGCCCAGGACAAGGTCCGGGATCATCCGGAATTTTCCGACGAGACCATTGGCCGCTGGCGTTCTGAGATCGCCGCCGAAATCGACGAAGCCTTCGCCTTCGCGCGCGCTACACCATGGCCGGAGCAGTCCACGCGGGCGGAATACGTTTATGCTTGAGAAATCCTCTGTTCAAATGAAGTTCGGTGAGGCCGTCCGGGATGGCCTGGACGTGGCGCTGCAACTCGACCCGCATCTGATTTGCTACGGTCTGGGCATTGATGATCCAAAGCGGATTTTCGGAACCACGGCGGGGCTGGCTGAGAAATACGGCAACGACCGCGTGTTCGACGTGCCGACCTCGGAAGCCGCCATGACCGGCATTGCGGTCGGCGCCGCGCTGCGCGGCGTCCGCTCGGTCACGGTTCACCAGCGCCTGGATTTCTTCTTTCTGGCCATGGACCAGCTCATCAACAACGCCGCCAAATGGCATTTCATGTTCGGCGGCCAACGCTCGGTTCCGATCGTCATTCGCCTCATCCTGGGCCGCGGCTGGGGCCAGGGCCCGACCCACTCCCAGAGCGTACATTCCTGGTTCGCGCATATTCCGGGCCTGAAGGTGGTCATGCCCACGAATGCCGCAGACGCCAAGGGTTTATTGCTATCCGCCATTTTCGACCCCAACCCGGTGCTGTTTCTCGAGCACCGCTGGCTGCACGAAGCCGTATCCAACGTGCCGTCCGGCGATCATCGCGTGCCGATCGGCCGGGCGCGGGTGGTGAGCGAAGGCGGTGACGTTACGATCGTCGCGATGTCGTTCCTGGTGCCGGAGGCGATCCGTGCCTCCGCTCTGCTCGCGCGCCATGGCGTCGCCTGCCACATCATCGACTTGCGTACGATACGGCCGCTCGATTGGGACACGGTATCCGCCGGCATCGTCAAGACCGGGCGGCTGCTGGCGCTCGATTCCGGACTTCCGATCTGCTCTGTCGCTTCTGAAATCGTAGCATTTGCAAGTGAGCGTCATTTCCATTCCCTGCGCGCGGCGCCCAGACGTTTGACGATGCCCGATCACCCCGAACCCACGAGTTTCGCGCTGACGCGGAATCTTCACCCGTCGGCCGAAAGCATCGCCGACACGGTGTGCGAGATGTTGGACCTGCCGCATCGCTTCGCGGCGGACCCTAAAGCCGGCCCGCACGATGTCCCGGGCCCATGGTTTAAAGGCCCGTTCTAAGTGGCTTTTCCCCACGGGGCCATCGCGTCGCGCTTTACATTGTCTTTTTGAATCGGCGATGGTTGGGAGTCAAAGTTCGACTGGATAGCCGCGGAGCAGACATGCCTTACCGGATTTTTTCTTACATATCGCCGCGCGCGCTTGGGGATGTGGTCCTCCTCTCACTGTTTGCCAGCTCGGTCGCCGAGCTGTTCGATGACTCTGAACTCGTTATCTATTATCGCGATGATCGTCCCTATAAAGCCGGCATCGTCAGCTGCATTCGGAACGCGAAGCGGGTTTTGAAGCCGGCCTCCGCGGGCGGCACGCTTCCAATCGAGCTTTTCGATATGGCTGGCTGGCGGCCATCGGTCGCCGATGAACTCAACGCGCCCGAAATAAGAGGCCCGAACCTGATTTTAAGCCAGACCGTGTTTCAGGAAGGGATGCTCAATTCCATTCCTCTGGCGACTCTCGCTCCACCGCCGGAAAAGATCGATCCGAGCGACAGCGCGCTGATGGAACTGGGACTGGATCCGGAACGATGGGTCGCCACCATTTACTGGAAAGAGCCCGGTTACGGCTTTCGTCCCCTAGAACCCTGGCGGGAGATTGCCGATCCCGAGCCATATATCGCCGTCATTCGCCACATCATCGAGAATCTCGGCGGCCAAGTCGTCAGGTTGGGCCACCCGTCGCCGACCGCGCTGCCCAAAATGAAGGGGCTGATCGATCTCGCGCATGTTCCAGACTCCGAATGGCTCCAGTTGTACGCGGTTTGGATTTCGCGGTTCCTGTGCAGCTCTTTGTCCGGGCCTCTCTCCTATGGTCCGGCGTTCAACGTTCCTACAGTTGTTACGGATCAACGCTCCTGCCTCGGCGTATACCGGGCGCACGACTACATCGTCACACAGGGGCGCAGGTTCGGCGGCAAAATACTGCGGGGGCAGGAGGCTTTCGCGGCCGGCCTTCTCTATGACTGGGGGAAAGACCCCGCAAAATACGTCGCCAACACTGCACAGGAGCTGATCGCAGCCGCTGATGAAATGTATGGCATCACCGGCAATTGTGTCGGATGGCGGGCCCACCAGGACCCACCCATTCCAACCACGCGGCCAAATAAGCTGTGCATGCCACTGCCCGTCGTCGCGCGACCGGAATTGTTCATCCCTCCCAGCCAACGACTGAGGGCCTAGGATTTGCCCGCATTGGATCACGCTACGGATTGGAGCGGCGTCGGAGTTCACCAACTCCGGCTGGACCTGGCGCTTGCATTGCGGGCCGCCCATCACCATGGGCTCTCCGAAGGTGTGTGTAATCACTTCAGCGTCAGTTTGCCCGATGGGTCGGACCGCTTTCTCATCAACCCGCGCGGCCTCGCCTGGGATGAGATCGGTGCGAACGACATCGTGATGGTGAACAAGGACGGCGACAAGCTCGCTGGCAATCACGAGGTGGAATCCACCGCCATGTTCATTCACGCGGCCGTGCACCGCATCGCCCGCAAGGCCTGCGTTCTGCACACGCACAT
This sequence comes from Fidelibacterota bacterium, assembly GCA_947470105.1. Taxonomy (GTDB): domain Bacteria; phylum Pseudomonadota; class Alphaproteobacteria; order Rhodospirillales; family Rhodospirillaceae; genus SHVO01. Next base: position 7,450 of record CANISR010000010.1, read on the forward strand.
GCCGTATTCCACGTCGCTGACGCTCATAGATGACCGGGCGCTCGACACGACGTTGTCTCAGAATGCCATGCGCTTTCACGGGCGTGTTGCCGTCGATGACAATTACAACGGGCTGGCGCTGGATGCGTCGGAGGGCGAGCGCATCGCGCACGCCATGAACGGCGCCGATGTTGTTTTTCTCGCCAATCACGGCGTCGTCGTCTGCGGCGAACGCATGGATTATGCCTTCGACGATCTCTATTACCTCGAGCGCGCCTGCCAGGTTCAGATGATTGCCATGGCGAGCGGACAGCGCCTGATGCCGGTAAATGCGGACGTGGCGGCCAAAGTCGCGGCGCAGATGAATGAAGAGCGGTTGCAATCCACACTGTTCTTTGAGTCCCTGCGCCGGCGTCTCAAAGAGCCTAAATAAGCCCGCGCAGGCCGTCCCAGATCAGCTTGCCGCCGACGCCGACCATCACCAGGTAAATGATAAAGTAGAAGCGCTCGGTTGACACCCGGCGTACCAGCCAGACCCCCAACGCTGTAGAGGCAATGGCGAGGGGAATGAGCACCAGGGAGGTGGCAAGGTTCTCCCGCGTGAACAGGTTCAGGGCGAAGAACGGCGGCACCTTGACCCAATTGACCACGGCGAAAAAGAACACGCCGGTGCCGACAAAGACATCGCGCGCCAGGCGCTGCGGCAGGACGTAGATCTGGAACGGCGGTGCGCCCGCGTTGGCGATCATGCTGACGAAGCCGGCCACACCGCCCCAGAACACGCCCAGCACCGGATGACCTTGGCCGGGGAGTAGCGTGGCTTTGCGCGACGCCACCAGATTGCGGATGGCGAACCACACTGCGATCAGCCCCACGGCGAACTCGATGGCGGCATCAGAGACATAAGCCGCGAACAGATACCCGAGGAGCACACCGAAGCAGGCGCCGGGCAGCATGATCATGAGGTTCCGGCGGTCGAAGGTGCCGCGGTAGACCCACATGCTGACGGCGTCCTGCACGATCAGGATTGGCAGCATGATCGACGCGGCATGGATGGGAGAGATCACCAGCGCCATCAGGGGCATGGCGAGCACGCCGACACCGGCAAACCCGCCTTTGGCCAGTCCGAGCAGGAACACGGCCGGGATCGCTACCAGGTAGAATGTGAAATCCGTGATCGGCACTGGGCGGCAACGTGGTTGTGAAGCTGGGGCGGCTATCTGCTCTGTCTGGGCCGCCGAATTGGGCGACTCCGCGTCTTATAGGGCTTGTTACGCCTTTGCATAGGTCCGATACTGACCAAATCACGACCCTTCCGGCGCGTCTTCGTCCCTTTTCGCAGCGCCGATGCGCGTTCTACGCACCCATTCTCGCTGAGCTGCCCGTTGCACCAGGCTTCAAGCGCCGCGGTGCAGATCGTCAGCGCTATCGCACCAAAACTTGAGGGAAATAACCGGAGCCGGCACACCGGCTTTGGACGTCGCACGGCGCGCAAGACGACACTCCGTATGCGTTTTGGTTTCCCTGACGCATACGTGTTCTTCGGCGACACCCGCAACACCTTCCCAGGAGAAATCCACATGGCTAAAGGCGAACAGAAGAAGGGCCGAGAGAATAAAAAGCCCAAGCAGGACGGCAAGAGCGGCGGCAAGTCCGCCTATCAACAAGGCAAGGGCGAGATTGTGGCCAGCCCCTACCTGTCCAAGGTCAAGAAGAAGTAGCGCCAAGCATATGACCACTCGCACCACCACGCGGTCGGTGGCCTTTGCGCGGCCGTTCACGCTCGACGGCATCGATGAGTCGCAGCCGGCGGGAATCTACGTGATCGAGACCGACGAGGACTTGATCGACGGGGTCTCAATGCTGGCATATCGCCGCACCGGCACGCGTATCCGCCTGCACGAGGACCGCTTACGCCCCGGCATCGTCGAGACGGTGAGCATCGATCCCGCCGCGGTCGAAGCAGCGTTGGCGGATATCCCCACGTGAACGATGATCCCGTCGACCTGGATAAGCATCGCGGCATGGCGGCCCAGAAGGGTACCGAAATCCGCCGGCGATTGGCTGAGGTGCAAGCGGACCAGGCCGCACTGAAGGCCCGCCAGCGGGAGTTCGAGGATTTTCTGGAATCGACACCGGCGGACTCCCAGCAGGAAGCCGTGAGCCGCGCGAAGTATCTGATCCAGCTTTATGCGGGAACGCAGGAGGGCGCCGACCCCCGGCGCGCCCGCCTGATCGAACGGTCGTTGGAGGAACTCGACCGGCTGTTCAATCTGAACGGGCCGCTAGAGTAAGGTTACCTCGCAGTCTCCGGCTCGCGCGTGGCCAGCGACACCAGGATCATCACCAGGAACGCTGCCGGCGCGGAGATTATAGCCGGCTGGCTGAGCGGGATGACGGGCGCTGCATTCCCCAACACCTGCACCCAGACGCTCGGGCCCAGTACGATCAGGCCGACCGATAGACCGAGGCCCGTGGCGCCGCCGGCGACGGCGCCGGCAGTAGTGAGGCGCTTCCAGAACATGGCCATGACCAGGATAGGGAAACAGGCGCTGGCGGCGATCGAGAATACGAGCCCGGTTAGAAACAGGATGTTTTGCCCTTTGAAGGCGATGCCGAGACCGATCCCCAGTATGCCGATCAACACGCTGGCGAGGCGGAAGACAAGTTTCTCGCGCTTTTCGGAAACTACACCGCGCACGAACACCTTGGCGTAAAGATCATGTGAGATCGATGACGCTGCCGCCACGGTCAGGCCGGAGACAACCGCCAGGATGGTGGCAAAGGCCACCGCCGCGATGATGCCGAACAGCACATCGCCACCAAGGAACCGCGCGAGGTGCAGGGCGACCATATTCGATCCGCCCGGCACCATGCCCGACGCGGTGGTGAAGTCGGGGTTGGCCGCGAGGTAGGCCACGCCTGCGGGCCCTAGGATAAATATCACCACGTAATAGACAAAACCCACCACCGAGATACTGATTGCCAGCGAACGGCGCGCTGTGACGGCATCGGGCACGGTGAAGAAACGCATGAGGATGTGCGGCATCCCGGGCATGCCGAGGATGAGCGCCATGCTCAAGGAGGCGCCCTCGATGGCTGATAAACCCAAGCCGCCCGGCTGAAACAAGTCGGCACCAAGTTTGTGGATAGCGGCGGCGCGCCCGTACAGTTCACCGATGCTGAAATGCGACTGGGCGAGGGCGAGGAATGCCAGTAGCGACACGCCGAAGGTCAGCAGCATGGCCTTGGTCAATTGCACCCAGGTGGTTGCCAGCATGCCGCCGAAAGTCACGTAGACCACCATCAGGATGCCGACCAGGATGACGGCGGCGGCGTACGGAATTCCGAACATGATCTCGATGAGTCCGCCGACGCCGAGCATCTGGCCGATCAGATACATCAATGTAACCGCCAGCGCGCTGAGGGAGCCGATGATGCGGATGGGAGTTGGCGATAGGCGCGTCGCTGCGGCATCGACGAACGTAAAACGGCCCAGGCGCCGCATGGGGCCGGCGACAAATCCCAGCATCACCACGAACCCCACCAGGGGCGCGAAGGTGTAGATCACCGCGTCGTATCCGGCGGTGAAGAACATGCCCATGCCGCCGAGAAACGTTGAGGCGGACAAGAGATCACCGGCGATGGCCCAGCCGTTCTGCCAGGCCTTGATCTGGCCCCCGGCGGTATAAAGCTCGGCGGCCGTGCGGCTGCGCTTTTGCGCCCAATAGGTGATCGCCAACGTCACCGCGATGATGCTCAGGAACAGACCGATGGCGACCCCACTCGGAGAGGAATTCATGATCGCGGGCGCCCCGGTCAATGCTGGCTGGTATCGAAGGTCTCGCCGTCCGCCGTATCGGCGCGGATCATCCACCAGGCAATTGCGACTGGGATGGCGAGGGACAGGGTACCCAGCAGAAACGCCAGGGTGAGATTGGCGCCGTCCCACAGCGGCCGGGCGAGGGCACCGGGCGCCAGGTAGTACATCGCCTGGAAGCCGGCGACGATGACGACAGCCAGAATGGCATAGGCCGCGCCGCGTATATCGAGCTGGATATCTGGAACTTTGGCTTTCATGTTTCCCCCCATGCTCCCTCCGTACTGATCTCACCGCTATCTGGCGTCGAAGGCATGCGCGATCTGGGCGCCGACCTCGTAGTAGGCCTCTTTGGATCTGCGGAACGCGACCGGCGCAGGCGCCGTCACCGGCAACGGCAGTTCGCTCTCGGGGAGACGCCCTTGAATATGTTCGGCAAGAATGCGGCCGAACACGGTGCCCGGCGCTATACCCCGGCCGTTATATCCGGTGAAGGATACGACGTTGTCCGCGAGCCGGTGAAACATCGGCAAATGATTGCCGGTCATGCCCAGCCACCCGTACCACTCCGCGACAAAGCTCACGTCGCCGATGCGCGGAAATAATTTCTTGAGTGCGCGCTTGGCCCAGGCCTGGTGGATGCCGGTGCCGCGCAGCGCGCCAATGCTGCCGAACACCAGGCGTCCGGCGCGGTCGAAGCGGAAGGAGCTCATGATTTCCTTGGTGTCCCAGGCGCCCTGGCGTTCGGGCAGGATCGACCGGCGCAGCTCCTCGCTCAGGGGCGCGGTGGCGAGGTTGAAGTAGGGCAGGCGCACCTGTTCCGTGCGGATCTCCGGCCAGGGCGTGTTGGTGTAAGCGTCGGTGGCGACGATTACCCAGTCGGCGGAGAGCGCGCCGCCCGCCGTGCGCAGGCGCCAGGATGCGCCCGCGCGCTCCCAGCCGGTGACCGCACTGAGCGTATGAATTTTCGCGCCCGCCTCAATGGCGGCGTGCGCAAGGCCCCGTGCATAGGCAAGGGGCTGGATAGTGCCTGCACGCAGATCGAGCAATGCCCCGGCATAGGCGTCGGTGCCGACCTTGGCTGCCGTCTCGGCCGCATCCAGCACGCGCACCGGTGCGCCGCGCGCGCTCCATTGGGCGGCGCGCTGCTTGATTTCGGCAACGCCCCCGTCACCCACGGCGCAATGCAATGTGCCCGCCCGCACGGCCTCGCAATTGATTTTGTATTTCTCGATGATCTCGAAGACCAGGTCGGGACCGTTGCCGAGCAGGCGGCTCAACCGGTCGCCGTGCTGTTCGCCCAAGGCATCGGGCATGGCGTCGGGCATCACCCACATGCCGGCATTGACCAGACCGACGTTGCGCCCCGATCCGCCGAAGCCGATGTCCAGCGCCTCCAGCACCACGACGTTGCGCCCGCCTTGAGCGAGATGCAGTGCTGCCGACAGTCCGGTATATCCGCCGCCCACCACCACGACGTCGGCGCGGATCTCGCCGGCGAGCGCCGATGTTTCCGGCGCGGGCGGTGCGGTGAGGCCCCAAAGTCCGTGAGAGGAAGAAAAATCGGTCATCGAGGTATTTGCTCCGGTCAATCGCGATCGCTTAGTGCGGCTTCTCGCCGGCAAAAGCGCAGAGACTCGCCGCGATGCGCGCGATCACGCCGGTCCAGTCATTGATTTCCGTCTGCCGGTATAGGCGCGCGGTTGGGTACCAGGGGCTATCCTCACGGTCGTGCATCCAGCGCCAGTCGCCGATATAAGACAACATGATCCACACCGGCAGGCCCAGGGCGCCCGCCAGGTGGGCGACGGAGGTGTCGACGGTGATCACCAGATCCAGTTCTGCGGCGAGGGCGGCGGTATCGGCGAAGTCCGTCAGCTCGGCATTGAAATCCAGGATGGCGGGATGAGCGGCCAGCCATTCCTGGTCCTCGGGCCGCTGGTCCTTTTGCAGGCTCACCACGGTCACACCGCAGTCCAAAAGTGGCGCCAGCAGCGCCGGCAAAAGTGAGCGATGCAGTTCGCCCTGGTGACGCTCTCCGGCGCGCCAGCATAGCCCGATGCGCGGCCGCGAAATGTCGCGCAAGCGTTCGCGCCAGCGCGCGGCAGCTTCCGCCGGCGCGGCCAGGTAAGGAACGTGGGCAGGGATGGTGCCGATGGTGGTCCCTAAAGCGAGCGGTAGGCTCAGTAGCGGGCAATGGAAGTCGGTGTCCGGCAGTACGTCGCCTTGGGCATACACCGCAGTTGCGCCCTCGATACCCGACATCAGCGGCTTCAGGACGTCTGGGACTTCCACCACCACTGTAGCGCCGCGCGCCGCCACCAGCGGCACGTAGCGGCAGAACTGCAATGCGTCGCCATAGCCTTGTTCGCCGTGCAGCAAAATGGTCTTGCCGGCGATATCTTCCGCGCCGAGCCAGAGGGGGCTGGCAAAGGTGCGCACGGTGTAGGGCCTGATGTGCCAGCGCCACTCGTACTTTTGCCAGCCCACCGGGAAATCACCGCCGTAGAGGCGGCAGAGGGCTTCGCCCCAGTGGGCCTCGCCCAGGTCGGGTCTGAGGGACTGGGCGCGGGCGTAATCACACAGGGCTTCGTCACGGCGCTTGAGCCGGACCAGGATATTGCCGCGATTCATGAGCCCTACCGCGTGGGAGGGACTGAGGCCCAGCGTCCGCTCGTAACACGCCAACGCTTCCGCGGGGCGGTGCAATTGGAGAAGGGCGGTCCCGCGATTGTTCCAGGCGTCGGCGTATCCCGGTTTGAGTTCCAACGCGCGTTCCGCCGCGGCCAGGGCCTCGTCCAACCGGCTCAGGGCAAACAGCACCATGCTCAGGCTGTTGTGGATCTCCGCCGATGCGGGATTGAGTTTCAAGGCTTGTTCATAGGCCGCCAGCGCCTGGTCGTATTTGCCTTGTTTCTCCAACGCCAGCCCCACGTTGTACTGCGTGGAGGCATCATCGGGCTTGAGGGCCAGAGCCTGCGCGTAACTGGCTGCGGCCTCCTCCAATTTACCCAGTCGCCCGAGCGCGGTGCCGAGCAAGGCGTGAGTGGCGGCATCACCGGGATCGAGGGTCACGGCCTGCCGGTAACTGGCCGCGGCCGTCTCCAGTCGTCCCAGGCTTTCGAACACCGCGCCGCGTGTGGCGTGGTAGCGCCCCACGTCGCCTCGCAAGGTAATTGCCTTTGCTATGGTGCTGGCGGCGATATCGGTGCGGCCGTATTCCAGGGCGATGAGCGCCAGGCGATGCCAGCTTGCGTCATGACGCTCATCGAGGCTCAAGATCTGCCGGTAAAGCCGCTCGGCATCACCGAGGCGTCGGGCCTGGTAACACTGTTCAGCTTCCAGGATGAGCTGGGGGAGATCGGGGGCTGCGCTCATTCCGCCGGGGCTGGCACTTTCTTGGCGCCCGTCCGGATGAAGTAAGCGATCACGACCACAGCCAAGGCGATCAGGCTCATGAAGAGCTGGCTGGCCAAGTTTTGCGTCAGTCCCATGGCGATGAGCACACCGGCGATGCCGGCGATGGCGGCGTAACTGGCCCAGGGGAACAGCCACATCTTGATCTGGAGCTTCGCGGGATCGGTCTGTTCCAGGTGGCGGCGGTTCTTGATCTGAGCCAGGGCGATGATGACATAGATGAACAGCATCACTGCGCCCGAGGCGTTGATCAGGAAGGCGAACACCACCTGCGGCGACATGATCGATGCGATCACGCCGAAATAGCCGAAGGCGGTTCCCAAGAGAATCGCACGCGCCGGCACGCGCCGGGCGTTGAGGGTCACCAACGCCTTGGGCGCGTCGCCTTGTGAGGCGAGGGTGAACAGGGTGCGCGAGGTGACATAGATGCCGGAGTTGAGACAGGACAGCACGGCCGTCAGCACCAGAAAGTTCATCATCAAGGCCGCGCCCGGAATGCCGACAACTTCTAAGGCGGCTACGAACGGCGACTGACCCGGCACGATCTTGTTCCACGGCACGATGCAGATGATCAGAAAGATCGACAGCAGATAAAACAGGGTTACGCGCACCATCAGTTGCGTGGTCATGCGCGCCACCACCTTGCCCGGATTCTCCGCTTCCGCCGCGGCGATGGTGGCGGCTTCGGCCCCGCTCAGGGAGAAAATGACGGTCGTCACGCCCGCGAACACCGCGCCCATGCCGAACGGTGCGAAGCCGCCGTGGGCGGTGACGTTGGCAAAGGCGCCGCCTTCGATCGGCGCGTTCATCAGATAGGCCGCGCAGGTGAATATAAAGGCAATGATCGCCGCGACCTTGATGGAGGCGAACCAGAATTCGAACTCGCCGTAAGCGCGGGCGGACCAGAGGTTGGTGACGGTCATGGCCACCATGAGCCCGAGGCCCGACTGCCAGACCGGTATGCCGGTCATGGGCTCCAGCACGCTGCCGGCGGCGATGGCTTCCACCGCGACCACCACCACCCAGTAGAACCAGTAAAGCCAGCCGCTGACAAACCCCGCCCACGGACCGAGGCCGACGCGCGCGTATTCCGTGAACCCGCCGAGACCGGGATAGACCACGGCCATCTCGCCCAGCATGCGCATGACCAGGAGGATCATGCCGCCGGCCAGCACGTAACTGACGAGGATCCCTGGGCCAATGGCCGCAATGCCGGCGCTGCTGCCGACGAACAGCCCTGCCCCGATGATGCCCCCCAGGGCGATCATAGCGATATGGCGCGGCTTCAGGGCGCGGGCCAGCCCCGGCGTTTCCACGATCGCCACGTTCTCGGACATGTCTTGGGCCCCCGCTTGAATAGATCCCCGCCGGGATCATACAACAATTGGACGGAAATCCACCGCCAACAGGAGCGTCCAATGCCGAGGCAGCCAGGTCCGTGGGAGCATCACCGCCAAGCCGGGGTCTCCGATGACATCGATTTCGAGATCAAGGGCCAGGAGTTGCAGTTCGTGGAAATCGAACTGGACCCGGGCGAGAGCGCTATCGCCGAGGCCGGGGCCATGGTGTGGAAAGACGCCGCCGTAGGTATGACCACGGTATTCGGTGACGGCAGCGGCGGCGCTGATCAAAGCTTCACCGGCAAACTGCTGGGGGCTGGCAAGCGGCTGATCACAGGCGAGAGTCTGTTCACCACAGTGTTCACCCACAACGGCCGGGGTAAGGCGCGGGTGGCCTTCGCCTCGCCCACGCCGGGGGCGATCCTGCCGCTACGCCTTGAGGATTACGGCGGGCGCCTGATTTGCCAGAAGGACAGCTTTCTTGCGGCTGCCAAGGGCGTGTCCATCGGCATTCACTTTCAGAAGCGCATCATGACCGGCCTGTTCGGCGGCGAGGGCTTCATCATGCAGAAGCTGGAGGGCGACGGCTGGGTATTCGTTCAGATGGGCGGCACGGTGACGGAACGCACCCTGGCGGCGGGCCAGGAACTCCATGTGGATACGGGCTGCCTGGCGGCTTACACCGACGGGGTCGATTTCGACCTCATGACGGTGGGCGGTGTGAAGAGTGTCCTGTTCGGGGGCGAAGGTCTGTTCTTCGCCCGGCTCACCGGCCCGGGCAAAGTCTGGATCCAGTCACTGCCGTTCTCGCGCCTGGCCGGACGGATGCTGGCGGCGGCCGGCAGCCGCGGCGGCCAGAACCGCGGCGAGGGTTCGGTCCTCGGTGTGCTGGGCGATATCGTCGGCGGAAACAACTAGCGGCCTTAGTGGATTTTCGCGGGCGCGGTCTTCTCGACCGTAAAGGTGTTGTCGGTGCTGGAGAACGTGATGCGCCCTTCGGCGCCGACGCGGTCCAGCATCATGCGGAGATTGCGTGACAGCCGCGCGCTGTCGCTGTCGATCTCGTACCAATACTGGGTGCTGCGCGGCGAGGTGGTCACGGGGCGGTGAAGCTTGTAGCCCTTGAAGGCTACCAGGTATTCCTCGACGTCACTGATTTCGTCCGGTGCAAAGCCGGAGAAGACCACGGTGTAGGCGCCAGGCAGGGCGCGCGGGGCATCCTTCGCGGTCGCGCGGTTGGCGGCTTCGGCGGTGGTAATCTGCTGCGACAATACCGTGCCGAGATCGCCGCCCAGCGATTTGGCGTTACGGCCAATGACCTCCAGCAGGCAGTCACGTTCGCAGCCTGCTGGCGCCTTCACGCCGCGCGGCGCGGTTACTTCAAAATTTCCGATCTTCTGTCCGGTGTGTACGTTCACCACGCGTCCGGTGATGCGGGCATAAATATCTGTGGTGTAGGCCAGCTTCCGCGCACCCGCATAAACCGTGAAGATCGCGACGGCGTCGATGGGCGGGCGCTGCACCGACCGGGCGATGTCCAGGAGTTCTGCTTCGGTGCGGCCGACGCGGTTCTGCTTGAAGTTATCGAGGGTCACCGCGCGTTCGTCGTAAACATCAAAGCCGTCCTGAGCGAGGGAATCGCTGATGGCTTCCAGCACCTGTTTGAACACGCGGGTGTCGCGGGCGACCACAACAGTATCGAGCGTAGCGCCGCGTTCGTCGGCGTCTTCGCCCATCACCAGGATATTCGCTCTGTCCTCTGCATATGCGGCAATGGGCATCAGCCCCGCCATGCAAAACAGAATTGCCCCGACTATCCGACTCATGAACCGCGCCCCCGCATATGCGCTCCCCAGCCTAGCAACGGACATATGGAATGACGAGGCGTGGAATCAACTGCGCGCAATTCGCGGAACTTGCCCGTCGGCGGCGAATGACTCGCGGGGAGCGCGTGAAGAGATCGTGCTGCAACTCAGCGCACGATTAAGGCAGTGACTCGTGATTTGTTCGGCGCATTTTCCATAAATACTCTGGCAGCGCGACAGTGATGCGCTTGAGATAGTGAGAATGCTTCGGGGGCTTTTCCATTCAGCGGCGCGGCGGGCGCCGGCGGTTGTGATCGTGGTGCTTGCATCTTGCAGCACTGCGCCCATGACCACGCCTGACGCGCGCTCTACTTCAGTCATGCCCGCCGTAGCGCCCCTTCAGGTGGCTTATGCCGCGCCCGAAGCCGTGCGCGTGGTGGCGACAGATATCTTCGCCGACATTGCCCGCGATCTGCTGGCAACACTGGAGGGGGGAAAGCGCATCGCCCTGCAGCCGTTCCGGGCTGCCGACATCCCCATCACGCTGGCCGTGGCCCAGGGGTTCAACGACGCTCTGGCCCACGCCATCGAAACATCGCCGGACCAAGCGGGAGTCATCGTGGCGCGCCAGGAATTGCCGCGTCTGTTTGCCGAAGCTGAGGAATTCGGTGAAGCCAAGGACGCCGCCCGCCTGCTGGAAGCCGCCCGCGCCGATGTGCTGGTCATCGGCACGTTGACGCCGGCACGGGGTGGTGTCGACATTACATATAAAGCGTTCGACGCCAGAAGCGGCCGGCAATTGGCCTCTGCGGCGCCGCGCTTCCGTGCGGTGGATACAGCGGCGCCCAAGGGCATGCCGCTCGATCAGGCCATTGCCGCCGCCGCCGAAGAACTCGCCCGCCAAGCGCCGGATATGCGCACGGTGGAGACGCTCGGCGTCTATTACCAACAAAGCGAAGTCCAGACCGCGCTCGGCGGATATATCGGCCGCACTCTGGTGGGGCGGCTGGCGGAAAAGATCAATGGCCTCCAATCCGCGCCGGCAGCCCTGTTGCGCCCCGACCTGCAGGCCATCGACAAACTCGACGCCGGCGGCGCGGAAGAGGTCATGGTGCGCGCCCGCCCGGGCGTGTTTTTGTTGAGCGGCACCCTCTGGGACCTCGGCGCTGATGTTGAAGTGCGGTTGTCCTTGCGCGGCGGTGGCGAACGGCAGGCGTCTTACGGTGTGCGCATCCGGCGCGATGCCATCCCCGCGAGCTTCCTGCCCCTGGCGCCTGTGGGGGGCCAATCAGCGCGGCGGGAAAACCTCGGGCCCTTAGGTTTGCAGCTCTCCAGCGATCGCGGTCGCAGGCCGGTCTATGCGGCGGGCGATCAGGCTCATCTTTTGGTCCAGGCGGAGCGGGACGGCTATCTCTATTGCTTCCACCAGGCCAGCGGTCACGCCGGCGGCGGCATAACCAAGATTTTCCCTAATCCCTATCACGCCAGTGCGCGGGTGCGCGGACAGGCCAGCGTGCATATCCCGGACGCGGCCATGAACTTTGTGCTCAAGGTCTATGGTCCGGCGGGGGTGGAGCAGGTGCGGTGCTTTGCCCTCGACCGCGACGCAGAGGCCGGGTTGCCGGCGGGCCTTCTCGGGCGCGGCCTGGAGCCGCTGGCCGTGAATTCCCTCGACGATCTCGGGCAAATGTTCCGCGGCCTTCCGGCGGCCAATGTCTCCGAGGCCAGCCTGATGATGACCATCGAATCGCGCCGCGCGGCCGTCGATCAGCTTAAGTGACCAAAGCTGTGCCAAAAATGTTCCCTGATCCCTTCATAGCAGGCTTCGGGCCGGTCCTTGTTATGGACGGCCCTTGCGTATCCGGGGCCGGCAATGACGGGGGTCATTTTGAATTTTTCACGCTGCATCAGGGCAATCGCATGGGCGCTGTGGGCCGGGGTGGCGATGCCGGCTGCCGCCGAAACCCAAATGGATGTGCAGCGGATCATCCTCGAAGAGTCCATGAACAGCAGGGTGCCGCCGGCCCTGGCCTTGGCGGTGGCCCGGGTGGAATCCAACTTCCAGCCCCGCGCCGTCAGTCCGGCCGGCGCCAAAGGCGTCATGCAATTGATGCCCAAGACCGCGCGCGATGTGTTCGGCGTGCGCGAGGACGAATTGCTGAACGCCCGGCTCAACATTCAGCTCGGCATCGGTTACCTGGAGCAGCTCTACGACCAGTACGGCCACCGCTGGGACCTGGCGCTGTCTCATTACAACGGCGGCACGATAGCCGGTGGCGCGGGCGCCTATGCTGTGCCCCACGACTACACCCGCAAGTATGTGGCGGACGTACAGCGCTGGCAGCGGTTCTATTCCGCCGGCGTGTTCGAACAGCGGCCTATCCAGTGGGCGAGCGCTCCTTTAAGGCCACGGAGCGCTCCCCGTACCGAAACGCAGGTCGCGCAGCAAGATCGTCCCTGGCGCAAGAACGGGACCATCGATCCCCTGGAGTTCAACGACTGGGCGGAAGTGGAACAACGCCGGGCCGCCATGCGTCGCGGCTTGGACGACTTCAGCCGCGCGGATTGATATGAACGCGGCGGCGCGGTCATTATTCATCGCCGGCGCCGAAGCGGGCATGGTCGAGGACTTTCGCGTCCTCTCCGATGCCACCGCGCCCGACGGCAGCCCGCGTTATCAGGAGCGCCCCGTCCTCACCGATCTCGCGCGCTTTCTGGTGCGGGCCGGTCCCAATCGCGACATGGCCTTCTATGAGCTGTGCCACTTGGTCAATGCGGTCGACGCATCGGACAGAGCGCGCGATCGCCGCAACGCCTTCTTTCTTGGCCCGGAGCGCGCGTCGGCGGCGCGGTTTCGCCAGCGTTTGGACATGGCCTTAGCAAAAGGCGGCTGGCGCCGCACCGGCTTCAGCCGCACCGAGCAGGGTGTGGCCATCCGCTATGCCGATGGCGCTTTTACCGTCTCCTTCGGCCGCATGCCGTTCCTGGCGGCGCTATATGAGTTCCTGGCGGGCATGGAGGACTTTTCCTTCTATCCGGAGCTGCAGATCATCTTCGATGAAATGGCCCAGGGCGCCGGCGACATAAAAGCGGTGCAGACGGCCAGTAACCGTATTGCCAGCCACTTCCGCCAGTACCGCCGCAGCCATCTGGCACCGATCCGGCAGGATGGGAAATTCGATCTGCTGTTCGGATTCCTCGCCGCGCGCTCTCCCGCCGGCCGGGTGCAGGTGGATGACGCAGCAGTGCTGGACTTCTGGTCGGAGAAGTCGGCCTCGGGGGATTTTCGCTCCTACCGCACGGTCTTCGAGGCTTTCGTTCACTTCCTGCGCGCTCTCGCGGAATCGGCCCGCAGCGAATCCATGGCCCGGGCCGCCTCCATCGGCGTGGACCGGGAAAACGGCGAGGTTGAACCCGACGACAGCGCGGCGGATTTTGACGGCGCGGAATGGGTTTCGCCGCTCAAAGTGCTGGATGAGGAACCGGCGGCGGCGATCAAGTTCTTTACCAAGGAGAATGAGCGCAAACCCATCGAGATCCTGATGCAGTACGGACCGGCGGCGCTAAGGCTGCCGCTGGCTTTCCTTCGCTTGGAAGCTTTCGGGCCGGTTCAGTCTGCGATCACCACCGATCTGCAGGTCGGGCGTGGCGCGGACAGCGTGCGGTTGCGCGCAAGCTGCGATGAGGCGGCGCCCTATGGCAAAATTGTCGCAGGCTTCGGTGAAATCCTGGAAATCATCCGGCGCCTGCAAAAAGCCGCCTTCTACGCTCTCCATAGGAACGCACAGAACATTTCGCCGGGTGTGCATGCGCTGAGAACTCCTGAATCGGCGTTCGACTTGGCGCGGGAAAACGCGGCGGACAAAGATCTGCCCGCGCCGCAGGAGATCGAGCGGTTGATGGCTGAATCCGCCAAAGCCTTCCGCTCCATCTCGCGTAAAGGATTCGACGAGGCGGGTCTGCGCGATGAATCGCGCATTGAGGGATTCCGTATCGGCGCCGGGGCGCTGGTCGCGGCCGCGGCACAGATCGAAAGATACCTCGCTGCGGCAGGGCGCATCGGGCGCGGAGAGAACCTGGAAGGAAGGTTTCATGAGGATCGGCGGGTGTTCAGTCAAAAGTTCTGCGCTTTGTATGAGGTGAGTACCCATGAATAGTTTTGAAATTGCCCCCGGTCAGGCAGCGCGGCTGCGCGAGACCTTTGCCGAGATCCAGGATGCGGAGGCGCTGCTGTGGCCGGCTGCGGATCGCAGCCGGCGCAAACGTATGAGCGCCGGCATGCTCTACGCCGCCGCCTGCGCTGGCCACCGCCCTGAGAGCGAATCTCTCGGTGCGCGGCGGTTTTACCGCCAGGCGGTCGCGGACACCGCGCGTTTCGCGTTGCCCCTGGCGCGCGCCGCCAGTTCCAGCCTCGCGCCCGCCCGTCACGGCGATGGCTGCAATATTCGCATCGAACGGTCCCGTGCCGAGCCGGATCAGTATTTTGTCCTGGTGGAGCTGGCCAAGGGCGCCCACACCTCGCCCACATCACTGATCGTCTGTGACGCCGAAGACCGCTGCCAGCGCTTCGCGCTGCCTGTGGCCCGGGACGGCATCTCCCAGATCGTCGCGGAATCCGATTCCGAACTCATGCGCCTGATCAGCGATCCGGCGTCCAAGGTCTACCTCAGATGAAGCCGCCGAGATGAAAAGGATCGCGGTCTTTGTGGCAACCACGGCCGGGCCCGTGCGGGTCGAGCGCATCACCCGCGAGCGGGCGCCGCAGTCCATGGTCTGCCTGAACCGCACATCCACGGTGCTGCCCATCAGCGCCGCCTACGACAGCTTCGTCCGCCCCGGTAGCGGCGTCATCGAGCGTTCATTTGGGCCGTTTGAACCGGGCGCATTTCGACTCGATGTGGCGGCGCCCATCGAAAGCGGCGAAAGCTGGCAACTCGGGTTTTTTATAGCGCATGCCCTGTGCCCAACGCCTGAAGGCGGC
Source organism: Fidelibacterota bacterium (assembly GCA_947470105.1). GTDB lineage: Bacteria > Pseudomonadota > Alphaproteobacteria > Rhodospirillales > Rhodospirillaceae > SHVO01. The sequence continues at coordinate 22,792 of CANISR010000010.1, forward strand.
ACCCTGGCGACGGCTGAGCAGGCCGATGCGATCATCTGGCTGACAGGCCATGTGGACTGCGATCTGGCTGTGGGGCCGGTCGGCCATCTGCCCGAGAAAATCCATGCGTCCCGCGAGGCCTTCGCGGACTGGCGCGCCGTCGGGCGTCCGGTATCGGTGTTTGTCCCGGCCGGAGCCGATCATGACGCGGTCTATGGCGCCGGTGTGCCTGCGGGCGTGGACATCATCGCGGTGCATACGGCGGAAGAGGTGCTTGCGGCCCTCGGTGTGGCCATGGGCGGACCACCGGTCGCGCGCGGAAATACATTGCCGGCGCATCCCGCCACGGTCCGGCGGGCGCCGGCGCGTCTGTTGGCGGGCGGCCTTGTTCTGTCAGTGGCGGCGGCGGTCGCCTTAAGCCAATGGCCGGGGACTCCGGTGCCTGCGCCGTCGGAGCATCTTGAAGCGGTGGCGACGGCGCAACCTGCCGCGCTCCCGGTCGCGGAGCAACCGGCATCGGCGCCCGTCCCCGTCGTGACGCCACCGGTCCAGGCCGCGCCATCAGCAGTACGGGTCCTGATCGTGGAGCGGCGCGCGCCGGCGGGGCGTAGCTGCGCCGAGGTGCAGTTCGGCACAGTGGCAGCGACCGAAGCGCCCGTCGCGACGTCCGGAGCTGAACCGGGTACCAGTATGCTCCAGGGCCTCTGCGGTCTCGGGGTTGCCGTGGACAACGGCGAGGCTCCGCGGTTCGCAGCGGTGAATGTCGAAGCTGTTGCGGGCAAACTCCTGTACGGCACGGTCCGGCCCGAGGCGTTCAACGGCCAGACCGCCTTCACCGGGCGGCATGAATGGGCCATCGATCTGCCGCGCCGGCTCAAAGGTCCGTTCGAGATCCGCGTCACCGCAACGACCGGCGCGCACCCCGTAGCGGAAACCGCCGACGCGGACTCCGGCGAGGTTGCAAACCTCGTCCTCCGGCACCGGGTTATTCCTTAAATCAGCGTCCAGCTCCGGCGGAATCTCCGCCTGAGCCCCCCATAGCGAAGACAGCAATCGCATGGAGGGGGCTATCCCATGAAATCGACCTCACGCCGCTTAGCGCGGCTCGTACCTTATATAGTCGCTGGCGGTGGACTGTTGGCCGTAGCGGCCTGCAGCCACGGCGGCTCGGCGGACGGCATTGGCTTCCGCGAAGCGCGGTTCAGCGAGATGTCGGCGGTGCGCGACTGGCGCTCCTGCCGCGACGAGGCGCTGGATCTCGACCGCCAGGCCCGCGAAGAAGCGTCGGCTGCGCGGTATCTGGCCAGCGCCAAGCTGATCGAGAAATGCGAGTCCGACGTGGGCGCCGCCGCCAAGGTCAGCGGCGATGAGCGCATGCGCGCCTATGCGCTGGGGGTGCAGAACTACATCAAGGGCGGCGACGTACCCAAGGCGCGGGAAACCCTCGATCACCTCAAGTCGGCCTTCCCGGGTGCGGACTTCTACTACGCCAACGGCTCCTCCTTCATCGACACCATGGAGTTCCTCACCGGCGTGCGCGACCGCGCCACCGTCGGCGTGATCGGCGTCTCCAATGTGGACGAAGGCTTCAAGTCCGAGCTGCGCCGGACCCAGTACTGGAAGCGGAACTAGGTTCGCGCTGAACACAAGGGGGATTTGCCATGACCAAGCACACCGCGTCGCGCCTTGCCGCCGCCGCTGCTCTCGGACTCCTGCTGTCCGGGCCAGCTTTCGCAGGAGACATTCCGGAGTGGCATCCGGAGTCCAGCGAGCGCCTGGTCAAGTTGCCGGCGACCTACCTGAAAAAATCCCTTGAGCATGACTTCGCTGAATCCGCTCTCGGCACCGCCCTGCGTGGCACCGACGGTGAAATCGGCTTCAAGGCAAAAACGCTGCAAGACCTGCAGAACTCCATCGCCAAGGCCGAAGGCGATATGCGCATCGAGTTGCGCCATCAGTTCCTCCACGAAAAGCGCGCTTACGTCGACATGATGTCCAAGCGCAACGAACTCCAGCGCAGTCGCGTGCGGATCCAGACGCGCCTCTTGGAGGATATGCTGGCGCGCATGCGGCCCGGCAGCAGCGGCGATTCGCCGGCTAAGCAGGAACTGATCAAACGTCAGGATGCGGCCAGGGCCCGTTTTGAATCTTCGCTGTCCACTGTGGACATGCGCCTGTTCAATTCCTCCTCGGCGCCGGAGAGCAAATATTCGGTCAAATACGCCGAGAACTCCGCCGCCATTGAACAATTGGTGGCGCGCATCAATACCCACAAGATGAACGACGCCGTGGTGGCCGACGGCGAGAACATGAGTAAGGAAGACTACGTGCGCCAGATGCTGGCGGACGCCCAGGCCGAGTCCGCCATCATCGACCAGGAAGACACCATCCTCGGTTATATGGCCAAGTTGGTGGCGCTGGACGCTCTGGCCCTGGCCGACGAGGCCCTCGATCCGGCCTCGGCCGACTCACTCTCGCCGGAGCGCACGACGCCGGCGGCCATGACCTCGCTTTTCACCACCAACTAATCAGCATTTGTACAGGAGCAGCACCCTTGCGCCTCACATCCATCCTCGCTCTCGCCGCCACTGGCCTCGCCCTGTCTGCAGGCTTCGCGGCCGCCGACACCCTCGACAACCTGGAGCGCGAACGCGCCCTGCTCATCGAAGCCATGCTTGATCCGGGCCTGGCGCCGGCGGAGCGGCAGGCGCGTATCGAAAGCGAACAGCGCCGCCTGGTGGACCTGGAGCGCATGGTGCTGCGCGACGAATCCCTCAAAGGCCGCAATACGCCGACGGTGCGCAAGGCCTTCGCCAACTACGACCTGACATTCCTGGTGCACGCCTCGCTCGAGAAGAAGGTGTCGCTGATGGACAACTGGATGGACCAGGTCGGCATCAGCACCAATACCTTGATGGCCGCGCGCAAGGGCCGCCGCTGAGATGTCATCAGAGCCGCCAGTCCTGACCATGCGGCCGCAGGTTTCGCGCCAGGTGATCCTCACCCGGCGCGAAGTAGACTCGGCTGTGGTCGGCGGTATCGTCGCGGTGACTGGGTATCTCGGCTTTGCCCTGGCGGGTGCTGGTGACATGGAGACCCTCCGGGCGGTGGCGGCGAAATTTCTCGGCGTCTCGGCGCCGCTGTTCGCTGCTGCGGGCGTCTTTCTGCTGTGGGTAACAGGCGCGCTGATCGTCGATGTGGCCGGTCTGTCCCCCGCCCGCCGGCGCTGGGATGGAATTGCCAGCGCGCTGTTCTACCTGGAGAATGCCGCACCGTTCGTGGGTTTGCTCGAGTGCTTCCTCAGCATCGTTCGGGCGTTGCTGGCCTATTCCGAAGCCGGCGCCAGCGCCGCGGCCCAATCGATCCTCATCGCCAATATCGCCGTGGCCTTGGGGGCCTCTGCGGCCGGCTGCTTTGTGGCTCTGTGCGCCCACAGCCTCAAAGCGATGATCGCCCAGCGCATGGGCGCCCCGTGAGCGGCTCTTATAATCCCGCCGGTGAAGTCGGCAATCTCCGCCTGCCGGTACCGTTCTTCGACCTGCTGATGGTGCTGTTGGTGACCTGTCTTGTGTTCGTGGCGCCCCTGCCGCCGGAAGGCGAAAAGGTTCAGGCCATGGACATTTCCATCGCTGAAGGAAAAACCAAATCCAGCGCCGACGCTCTTTTGCCGGTGACGGCGCGCCAGACGCCCGGTGGTTGGGCCTTCACGGTCGCCGGCGAAACCACAGTGATTCCGCCCGCAGCACTTGCGCAGCGCGCCACCGCCGAAGGCCGCAAAATCGTGCTGGTGGTCCCGCCCGCCACCGCGCTGCAGGACCTTGTCAGCATGCAGACCGCCGTGACCGCCTTGCATGTGCCGTTCGCCCTCGCCATCAAGAGCAAGGAGATCCATCCATGATCCGCACCGCAATCCTCGCCGGAATTTTCCTGGTGTTGCTCTCCATTGCCTATAGCCGCCCAGGTACGGGCCTTTTACCGCCGCTGACGCGGAACGCGTCCCAGGTTGCCGCGCAGGCTGATCTCGCGCCGAAGCCGGCCGCGCCCGCGACCATCGCATCTGAGGCCCCGGTGGTTGCTGCCGCGCCCGTGAAGCCCGTGCTCCCTGTGGAAGTTGCTCATAAAGAAGAGACGGTAGCGCTACCCGCCCAGCCGCCAGTACAGGCAGAAGCGCTGCCCGTGCCGGCACCGGATGTGGCGCCGTCGACGGCTCCCGCGGTCGCACAAACTGCTGCGCCCACTGTGGGTCAGCCTGTCTCACTCCTGCCGCCCGCCGAAACTGTTCCGGCGCGTGTGGCCGTGGCGCCGCCTGCGGCTTTGACGCCGGCGGAAGACCTGCCCTTGATCACCGTCCCGGCGCGTCCGGTGGTGACGCCCTGGGAAGCGGCGCCGCGCACCCGCGCCGCCATGGCTGCCGCCGCTCCCGCTGCGCCGTCCGCGCCTGCGGCGGTGGCCGCTGCAGCCAAGCAGCCCGATGAAGCCGCGCCGAAGCTGATGACGCCGCAAGAGCGCAGCCGCGAGCTTTATCGCCTAGCGCGCGAGATGGAAGACACCTTCATCCACAAGCTCGCCCGCTGATTCCATGGCCGCGGCCGCGCCTCACCAGACCGGCGTGGACCGGGAGCGCGCCGCCGCCGCCGTGATTTTCGCGGTGGCCGCGGCCGTGGCGGCCTGGATTCTGCTGCACCGCCCGGCGCCGGTTCCCCTGCGCGTTGCGCCGCCACCCCAATCGGCGCCGGAATCCGCACCGGAGCCCCCGTCCCAGGCCGCAGCTCCATCGCCACCCGAGTCCTTGGCCTTCGAGCTGGTCGAGTTGCCCGCGCCCGCTCCGGCACCTGCGCCTCCAGTCGAAGCGCCGCCCGTGCCTCCGCCGCCAGTGCGACCGCCGGTTCAGATGCCACGGGCGGAGGCACCGCCGCCGCCGTTGGAAAGCACTCTGCCGCCCGCCGAGGCGCGCCCGGTTGCGAAGCCCCTCGTGCCGTTGATTCCTATGGAAGCGCCGCCGGCAATTGAACCGCCGCCGCCCGTGATGCCGCTACAGCCTGAGTCGGCCCCCCTGGCGGAAATCATTCCGCTGGCCCCCACGACGGAGGAGCGTCGCCCGCCATTGCCGGCGAAGTCGGTCGTACCGCTTCAACCCGGCGATGAGAAACCCAGCCCAAAGCCCACGCCGCCAAAGCCACTGATTTACGTGGAGGAGAAGGCCCCCGAGCCCCCGCCGCGGAAGGCGGCACAAGTGCCCGTCAAGGTCCGACCAGTGCCGCCGCCAGAACCGCGCGCAGCTAAGGTCGAGTCTGCTCCGCCCCCACTGCCACAGGCCCCGCCCCAGCCTATCACCGACAAAGAGGTCGCCACCGAGGGGCGTGTCCTGCTGCGCATGTTCGAGCAAGGCGCCGGACCCAGCATTGAGATCCGCTGGCCGTCCCAGGCCGGACAGCGCGACCGGCTCTATGATGTGTTTGTGCAGTGCCTGGGGATGCGGGTCGGCATTCTGGACGATCAAGGCCACCTCTACCTAGGTGACGGGCCGCGCAACCAGGCGCTGACATTGAACACCGATAAATACAGCGGCTTTGTGCGCCGGCCCGAGGGCGCCATCGCGGAGGACGAGCAGCGCGAGATCGCGCGTATTCGCGCCTACCATGCTTCGGCGTCAGGTGCCCCGCCGGCGCGGATGTTCCCGCGGCGAGTGGACTCATTCCTCATCGGTGGGCTGCGCCAAGCCGTGGGCGATCAATATCTCAAAATGAAATCCATTCGCGCGGCTTACCGCCTCAACGGCGGCCGTGTGATGATCGAATCGATCGTCGCCGACGGCAGGCAGGTCGCCGGCGTCATCGACCTCTCGACGGTCGCGTCCTGCTCTAATTAATGGAGTTGGCGATTGCGCGGCGCGGCGGGCGCCGCCAGGGACAGCGCCGCGCCATGAAGCTGAGGCTCCTGCACGTATTCGGCGCCGCGTTTCGCCGACACCCGCCGCACTTCGCGCGTGACATAGCTTTGCAGGGCATTGGCGTCGTCGGCGCCGTCGAGCAATCCGCGCATCACGAAATAGCTGAACAGCCGGTAGCCATGTTCCGGATAGTCGTTGGCGAACTGATAAGACTGGCCGGCCAGGAACACGGTGGTTTTGCCGGTAGCCCCCGCTGGCGTCGCCGGTAGCGGCGAAGGCACCAGCGGGGCCGCCCCCGGAAACAATGACTCATCTTTGCTGATGCGGCCCGAGAAGCAGGTGTCGAGGAACGCCACCACCCGCGACGCGTTGGACGTCTCGAACCGGCGCAGCAATGCGGCCAGCGACAGCATTTCGATCTCGTAGGCGCCGGGCACCGCATCCTTGGGCACCATGAAGACATTGGCGCCGTCGCGGGACGAGAGGCCGTGGCCGGTGTAGTAGAAATAAACCGTGTCGCCGGCGGTCAGGCGCTGCACCAGGGAGTTCAGACGGCCCAGGATCTTCACGCCGGTGGCGTCGGCGCCTGTGATCAAGGTGACGTTTTCCTCCGGGATGCCGTAGCGCTTGCCCAGGAGGTCGGCCATGGTCTTGGCGGTGCGCGCCGCGAACGGCACGCTGGGCGCGTCGTCGTATTGCTCGACACCCACGGCGAACAGGTAGCGCCGCGCATCGGGCCGCGCCGCCGGAAGACGTGCGATTAACGGCGTCAGATCATCATCGACCTGGCCTTTGGCTATTGCGGGTGTTGAGGGCGGCAGCAGCGACACCGGCTCCGCGCGCGTGGCGGACTGCCGGTGGGCTTCGTCCGATGAGCGGTGAAGGCCGCCGAAATTGACCTGAAACACGCTGGCGCGGTCCGCGACGGCATCGGCGTCGCGCCATTGCATGCGTACGGGGACTGACAGGGCAAAGGGCTGGGTGCCGCGCGCGGCGCCGTCGGGGTCGAAGATCGCGGTCATGATGGCCGATCCGCCCGGCCCCACCGAGATCCAGTCGCTGTCCGGCTGTACGTCGCCGAGGCGCGACATTTCGATCAGGCGGTAGTCCGCGCCCTGAGCGTTGCGCAGGCGCAACATGCCCTTGGGCTCGCGCACGCGGGCAATCATATCTGCAATGGTGTCGGCGCCCTGCCGGTTCAAGGCCAGGGATGCGGGCGCGGTGTCGCTGGGGTTATGAAATGACATCTGCGCCTGGACGCGGCCGTCGCGCATCTCCAGGAATTCTTCCAAGCGCACCAGCATGCCGCCGACCCTCATGGCGCTGCCCGCGGCCGGTGTCGCCGCGGCACGTGCTGCAAGGGGCGCGCAGCATGCGAGCGCGAAAGACGCAGCGAAGGCCATGCGCTTGATCCGCTCAATCTTCATAGCGGTCGCGGCCTTTGTGCTTGCCGTTATCGTGGAGGGCGTCGGGGATCCATCCGAAAAGATTGCCGAAATAGAACTCCGGCAGTTTCACGCGGCTCTCGGATTGGCGGTAGACCGGCGGGCGGCGCGTCGGCGTGGCATCGGCATAGGCGCGACGCTGAGGCTGCGCCGGAAGTGCTGACGTGGGGGTATTCCAGCGCTGCGGTGACGCAGAGGACGAAGGCCGGCCGCGGGCGTAGGCGCGTTCATCCGGCAGTGAGGTTAGCGTCGGCGCGCTGACGATTTGCCAGGATCCGTCGCGCTGCCAGCAGGCTTTACCGTAAGCCGTGCGTGGGGAGCCGCCGTCCATGATGGTCTGCTGATACTCGCGGCAATATTGCGACGGCGGGTCCAGCGCTGCGGCGCTGCGGTGTGCAGATTTTGCCGGAGCGGCGACAATACGCAACGACCCATCGGGTTGCTCACACAAAGTTCCGGAGCGATCGCCGCCTGCGCCCACGGGATAATATTCGCGGCATGCCGGTTCAGAGTCACGCGGCGCGCGCGACGCCATCTGCGCGACAGGAGGCTCCGGTTGGGAAAAATCCTCGCCCTCGGTCACATAGGATTCCGAGGGGTCTGCCACATAGAAGTCGTAGGAGTCGGAAACCGGCGGTGACGCGCGTTCGGAAGAATAGGCCGCCGGCGAATCATACTCGGCCTCGCCGAAGGTGGCGCGATCTTGAGCCGCCGCCTCCAGCGCCCAAGCGGCCATGGCCGCACCGAGGACGATCCGGAAAACCACACCAGACACTCTCGTGCCCCCTGCCTTGGCTTTCAGCCACGGCGCCGCGCATTGCCCCTAAATCACCCCGCGGGATCGCGTCTTGCGCAGAGCCACCCGATCCCGGACTCAAGCGTTCTTCGATACACTGATAAAGCGAGTGCAAACCAGACAGGGACTCAAGCGAGGGTGGTCCACCACCACATTTAATGTGGGCGGCCGTCGCCGCATCCGATCCCGATTGGCGTGCCTTATTCGGGTTCTAAGCCCGTGCACGCTATGCGGGAATAGGACGTCAAGGTGTGCCGATTCGGCCGAACCGGCGGTCCCGCGGACTAGAGGGACGTGCCGCCGTCAAAGAACGGCGAGAACATCTTATTGAAGTCGAGGCGTGCGGTTTCGCCGCAGCGGTCGACGTCGTCGGCGCAGGCCTCGAAAAACGCCCGCTGCCGCTGCGAAAACGTGTCCAGCGTGAAGCCGAACTGCTCCAGGGCCACGGGAGCCAGCGTCACCACGTCGATCTGCCTGGTGTGTGGGCCGGGACTGCCGGCGCAGGCGAAATTGACGCAGCGGATGTCGTAGTCGGCAATAAACCGCGTGATGTCGTCGTGCAGGAAGCGTGAGGTGAATTCCGGCTGATGATCGCCGAACGTCATCACGCCCGCCGGCTTGCCGCGCACCTTCAGCGCCTCGAGAAATTTGCCGTAAGCCGCGTCACTGTCTTCGAAGCGCGTGAGATAATCGGAGAACGGATCTTCGACATTGTGGGGGCCGTGCTGATTGATGGTCAGCATCAATGCGACTATGGGCCGCTCGTCCATGGTCGCGACTTTCTTGAGCATGGCGTCGTAGAGCGTCGTGTCCGGGGACTTCCAATCCCATCCGGCGCTCACACCCAGTGAAATCGGGTCGTAGAATTCATCGACGCCGATAGAGTGATAGAAGGCGGCGGCGTTGATGAACGAGCCGGGCACGGGATAGAACACCACGGTTCGATAGCCGAGCTTCTTGAGTTCAGTGAAAACCGAGCGTTTGATCCGCCCTTCAAGCTGGTGGAAAACGTAAAGCCCGTCGTTACCGAACTCCTGCGGCCGCATCTGGATCGCCACAGAGAATTCCGTCCGCCAGGTGCCGCCGGCGAAGGTGTGCACACGTAAGGGACCGCCCAGAGAAGCGTCCTTGGCGAACAGCGTCCTGGGCGCATAACCGGGGCGCAGCGTCGCCGGGTTGAACGTGGACTCCTGCAGCACCATGAAAATGTCCGGCAGGCCGCCCGCGGGCGCGCCGAAACCGTGGTCTAGGGTCGGCTCCGCCGCGACAGCCGTAGACGCGATGCGCAGGCTCGCGCCGGAAACTTGCGACGACCGCATGAGAGTCCTGAGTGTCGGCGCATTGGCCGAGGGCTCCCACATATCCACATGCTGCAGCCCAGTGTGCAGGCTGACGAGGCTGACGAATGCGAGTCCGCCCAGCGTCACGAGGCCGTTGCGTTCAAAGGCCGAAAATGGGGCTTTTCCCGACAGGAGATAGCGCAAATAAAAGAATGTCAGTACCGCCAGGAGAACCAGCCCCGACGCGACCCGCCAATCATTGTAGGCGAGCATGAGGACGTTCGACCGCAGGAAGTAGTGGTCGTAGATCACCAGCGGCATGCCGACCAGAATGAACTTTACGTAGCTCACCAACAGCAAGGCGGCGGCGGGCAGCAGCGAGAACGCCAGCAGCATGAGCGGGCGCTTGCCGTGACCGCAGCCGAGCGCGAAGAACGGCAAGGCGAACAGGGCCACATTGGGGTCACTGAAGACCAGCGAGTAGATCACCGCACAAGCGGCAATCACAAATGCAAAAGCGAGGCGGGCATCGAACTCCCGCACCCGGCTCTGCATGTGTTTCAGCACGAATATCTCCACACAAACGCAGGCGGAATATTCAAGAGCTCCAGGCCGGCCATTTTGCTGTTGGGGAAAATCCCGGCGAAGGGATCGTGCGGGAAATAGGTATAGGTGATGAGCTCGGCGATCATGCCGGTCTTGTGGCCGCGGGCGATGGCGGCGCTCAGGCGGCCGAATTCCGGATTGTTGATGCTCGGGATGCTGCTGATGACCACGGTCGGCGTGTTCAATTGCGCGAGCACCGGCATGGCGCAGCCGTCGAGGATGGTGCGGTCGGGAAACGCCACGCGCAGGGCGTCGAAGCGCTTGGTGTCGCGCTCGATGCTGACCGTGCTCGGGGGCAATACGCGGGTGACGGAGCCGTACCCGGCGCCGAGTTCAAGGACCGGCAGCGTCGCGTCGCTGATCGCATTCTTCATGCGGCGCGCCAGCCAGTGCGAGGACTCGCAGATGGCGCCGATGCTGGCCCAGTCGGAAAGGTCCGCCAGGTGCTTGCCGGGTTTACCCAAACCGGCGCGCAGCAGCGCGAGTGCTCCTGTGTACTCCATAGGCCTAGTGTCCCCCCGGACGGTCGTTCCCGCGTAACGCCATAGTCATGTATCCTTCACAAGGAGAATAATCAATTACAATCAAAGGTTTATTTGCTTCGCGACTCGGGAAATGACAGCTTTTCGGCAGGCACCCCGGGCCGTGGACCGGCTGTCATTCGACCTGTGAGGCTCGCCAAGTCCGGGGCTATAGTGACGCCGCTTCAACGCCATATGAGGGAGGGACTTCCAATGCGCGCCCCGCGGCTTTCTGCTTTCGTGATCCTCGCTGCCCTGACTTCGGGCTCTGGTTTCATCCATCCGGCGACCGCAGCGGCACCGGCCGCGCCTGCCGCCGCCGCCGATCCGGTCGCGGCCGGCTCCCGCGTCGCTATGGCCCCGCGGAAACTCTCGCCCGAAGAACAGGCCGATTCCGATGGGCTGCGCGCGCTCGCCAAAGCCACACCGATGCTGCCCATGGAACGTGTCGAAATAAAGGTCGATGCACCGTTCCCCATCGCCGCGGTCAGCGCCATGACCCAGGACAAACAAGGCAACATTTGGATCTTTCACCGCCCCGAAGACCGCAATATCGACCCGGTGGTGATGCTTGACGCCAAGGGCAAATACATCCGCTCCTTCGGCAAGGGGCTGTATGCCATTCCGCACGGCATCCGCATCGACCCGGAAGGCAACGTGTGGACCATCGACGCCCATAATTCGACGGTGTTCAAGTTCTCGCCCGAGGGCAAGAAACTGGTGGACATCAGCGTCGGCGAAATCCCGGATGCCACACGCCCGTTCTGCGGCGCCACTGATGTGACATTCGGCAAGAACGGTCACGTTTACGTGTCCGACGGCTACTGCAACGCCCGCTTCATCGAGTACGACGCTGCAGGCAAAAAAGTGCGCCAGTGGGGCAGCGCCGGCAAGGGTGACGGCCAGTTCAACCTTGTCCACGACATCTCGCTCAGCGCCGATAACATCCTCTACGTCGCCGACCGCGAAAGCGGCCGCGTTCAGTGGTTCGATCTCGAAGGCAAATACCTCGGCCAGAAGCATTTCGGCGGGCAGTTGTTCAGCGCCGCCGTGGCGCCGGACGGCATGGTCTATGTCGGCACCCACGCCAAAGGCATCGGCTATGAAACGGACTCGACCATCTTCAAGTTCAATCCCAAGACCGGCCAGGTCATCGGCAAACTTGAAGCGTTCGCGCACCAGATGACCATCGGCGCCGACGGCACGGTCCTGCCGGGGGCGGTGACCGTGAAGATCGGCAACGATCCCAACAGCACCTCGATCCTGGTGTTCCGCACCAAGAAGTAGTCACGAAGACAAAAAACGGCCGGCGCCTTCACGAGCGCCGGCCGTTTTCATTTGCAGCCTTCAGTTCTGGCGCGCGCGGCGTAGCACTGCATGCGCTGGCGCCGACGGGGGCAGAGCCGCCTTTCCTTGTGGCCCAGCTCGCCGTCCTGATTTCTTTTGTGATCGCAGGGGTCCTGGCGACCAGGCCGTTCCAACAGGCGCCGGTGGCTGCCTAAGCCCAAGGGTTGCGTACAGGAATCCAACACCTTAAAGCTGCCTCTCGGGGGTGACAGGCAGGCTGAGGTTGATGAAGATTCGCGTGTCGGGTCGGGTGATGAGCTTCGCGGTCCTGGCCACGGCCTTGGCTGCCGCCAACACCTATGGCTCGACGATCGCCGCCGCCCTGTTCCTGAACCGCGCCGGCGCCACCGCCATCCCGCTTTACTATGTGCTTTACGCCGCGCTCTCGATCCCCTTGTCGGTGGCGTTCTCGCGGGTGATCGACCGCTGGCCGCGCCCGGTGTTATTCAGAGCGCTGCTGGCGCTGGGCGCCGTTGCCATGGCCGCGGCCGCACCATTGGCGCGGAGTGAGTCGGTCGCGCTGTTCTACGCGCTCTACATCGTCGTCAGCGTTTTCGAACAGCTCAGCTACAGCGTCTTCTATGTGTTGATCGCGGACTACTTCACTTCCGTGGAAACCAATCGCAGCACCACGGCGCTGGCGGTGGGCATGGCGCTCGGGGGGCTTGCGGGCGGCGGCCTGGCAGGTGTGGGCGCCGAGCATTTTTCCGCCGCCAGCCTGATGTTCGGGATGCCCGCGCTGTTGGCCGGCGTGGCGGGACTGTTCATGGTCATCCGCCGTACGACGCCGCCGCTGGGAGAAGCCGAGCCTCAGGCCGAGGAGGGCCTGATGGCCAGCCTCGCCGCGCTGCGACCGCTAATTGCCCGTTATCCCATCGTCACATTCCTCGCGGCCGGCGTGTTCCTCAATATCGTCGTGCAGAGCTTGATCGAATACCAGGTGTTCGTGGTTTACACCGAGCACTATCCCGATGAACGGGAGCTGACCCAGTTTCTCGGCGTGCTCAACGGCGTATTGAACCTGGTGAATATCGTCACCAGTTTTCTGCTGACGGGACCGCTGCTGGCGCGTGTGGGCGTCGCGCGCATGAACCTGGTCTACCCGGCCATGACCATCTCGGCCTTCGCGGCCCTGGGCGCGTCGTTTTCATTGCCGGCGGCGATCTTCAGCCACACGGTCTACGACCCCTGGGCCCACAGTGTGGATGCGCCGGTATTCGTCGCCAACTACAACGCCATGCCGCACCGCTTCGTCGGGCGCGTCCGCATCTTCAACGACGGTCTGATGTATCCCCTGGCCATGGCGGCGGCGGGCGCCGGGCTGTGGATGTTCCAGGACGTCGTCTCCCAAGGCACGGTGACGGCGATTGGTTTCCTGTTCGCGATCGCCTTCCTGGTGTGCGGCTTCTTTATCCGCCGCTCCTACACCCGCGGGCTCATGGAGATGCTGCGCTCGGGCTCGGTGGATTTGAACGATAGCGAGGATGCCATCGGCGTTGTGCCGCCGGAGCTGCACGGCGACATCCGCAGACTCCTCGGCAGCGGCGACGAGCACAGCCAGGGTCTGGGACTGGAGCTGGCAGCGCGCAGCGATCCGCGCCTGTTCCAGCGCGAGATCGAAGACCTGGTGGCCCGCGCCGCGGCCCCCGTGCGCAGCATCTTCATTCGCCAGTTCGCCAGCCAACTGACGCCGGAGCTGACCGGGATGCTGCTCAGCCTGCTGGAGGCCGAGGAAGCCTCCGTGCGCGCCACCGCCATGGAAGCACTGATGACGGCGAACCATCGCCTGGACGATACCTTGCTGGAAAAGCTGGCGCGCGATCCTGCCATCAGCGTGGCGAGCCTCGCCGCTGTCGAAGCGTTCAGGCGCGGTCATGAAACCCCAGCGGTCACAACAGCCATTGACCGCCTGCTGGCCGCCAACGAGGCCTTGAGATTGCGGGTGCTGCAGGCCATCCGCCGCTGCAACGATCCAGCACTGCTGCCGATTCTCGATCGCCTGCGCCAAACGTCTTCGGACCGGGTGATGACCGCGGTTCTCGACGCCGCCGCGGATCTCGGCCCGAATACTTCGGTGCCGGGATGGGCCCACGAGACGCTCATCATGGCCACCGATCCTCACCAAGGGGCCTTGCGCGCCGCAGCCTACCGCTTGCTGGCGACCCAGGGCGACCCTGGCGACATCTTCACCGTGGCGGCGGGATTGGAAGACCCCTTGAAAGAAGTGCGCCTCGCGGCTGCCGCCGGACTTGCGGCCTTCGGCGAGGCGGCCCTGCCCGCAGTCGAGAGCGCGCTCCGCTCGGGCCAGGATATTCACGAGGATGCGGCCACCGAGGCGGCGGGGCGCATCGGCGGCGCGGCGGTAGATCATTTGCTGTACCAGCATCTCGCGGCCCGGCATTTCAGCGCGGTGAAGCGCAACACCCGCTGGCTGCAGTTGCTGCCGCCGGTGGATGGCAGCGCCAACGACCCTTGGACGCCGCTGGCGACAGCTCTTACGGACGCCAACCGCCGTGCCCTCGATGTTGCGTTGGATATCCTAGGCGCGCTGGGCTACCGACGCACCCTTCAAGCTATGCGCGGCATTCTCTCCAACGGATCGGCCCGCAGCCGGGCCAATGCGGTGGAAACCATCGCTTCCATCGGCCATCGCCGATTCGTTCAGCCGCTCCTGCCCATGCTCGAAGCTGGCCTCGACGCGGTGGTGGTGCGGCAAGGCGCCGGTTCGCCGTCGGAACTGGCGGAGATGCTGAAGGCCGCGGCCGCTGATCCCAACCGCTGGATCCGCGCCGGCGTGTTGTTCGCCGATTTATTGAATATGCCGCCGGACGGCGAAGCCGACCCCATCGTTCAAAACACCGCCACGCACTTGCGCAGCCCCACAACCGAGGAATCCGTCATGAACCGCCTCATTTTCCTGAAATCGGTGCCGTTGTTCGCCGGGCTCTCGCTGGACGACCTCTTGTCTGTCGATCAGGCTCTGGGTCACGAAGACTACCTGGCGGGCGAGGCCATGACACCGGCACCACGCTCTATATCCTGGCCAGCGGCACAGCCGCAGTGCGGCTCGGCGGCAGCGCGCCGGATGGATCGAACGGCAAGGAGGTCGCCCGCCTGTCGGCCGGGGATTTCTTCGGCGAGATGTCGCTGTTCGACGATCAGCCGCGATCGGCCACGGTCATGGCCGTAACCGACACGGCCGTGCTGACACTGGAACGGGACAGGTTCTCGACCCTGGTGCTGCAGCGCCCCGAAGTGCTGCTGCACATTTGCCGCATGTTCGGTAACCGCTTGCACGAAACCAATCGGAAATTATTGGCAGCCTGATTATTCGGCGGCGTTGGCGGCGCGCTTGCGGTCGATGCGCCGCTGCAGATACGGCGAGAAATGGCCACGATTGACGGCCTGTACGTCGCTGCGCTGCCAATCATCGCTGGCCACCCGCTGGCGGCAGGGGCTCTTCGAACAGGCGCAGGGGAATTCCAGGAAGGCGCTGGAATCCGTCGTGGCGTAATCGAAGGTGATTTCCTCACCGGGCTGGATACGCCGCAGCGCGACCAGGGTGATCTGGCCGCTCAGGCCGCAGGTGGGTTGGCAACAGTGGTTGACCAGTTCGGCCGCGTCGATGGGTTCCAGGGGCGCCAGGAACTGCTCGTCCTCCACCTGGACGACGTAGCGGCGCAACTCGGGCGGGATGGCTTCGGCGTCGGTCCGGTTGACGATCCGGCCGCCCCAGACCGCGACCACGTCGCCCGCCTCGATGGCGCCCACCGCAAAAACACCGCGCCCGGCCTTGTCGGTGCAGGCGCGCACCGCGACCTTGGCCGACAGGTAATTTGCATAGGAGGCCGGTTCGGACATTGCTTCAGCCATGAGTGGTCATGCCGGCTTGCGCAGCACGAAGATCATGCGCCGGGAGGCGGGCGAGTTGTCCATCTTCAGGCCTTGGACAAAGTCGCCGTAGCATTCGACGATATCGAGACCGCCCGCGAGCTTGATGAGTGCTACAAACTCCTGCGGCAGCGTAAAGCGCTCCCGTGCTTTATCGGGATAGTCGACGGTTTTTCCGTTTTCCGTGACACGGAGGATGGTCTCCACTTCGGCCACCTGGGTAAAGGCGTCGGGCTCCGGATCGTTGACGGCCCAGATGATCTCAACCTTGATGCCATCGCGCTCGCCGCGATAGGCATGGCGGCCGTAGTTCCACATGGAACAGTCGCGGGGGTGGGTAACTTCGAATAGATAAATGCCGCCGGGGGTCAGGTTCTTGGCCACCGTGCGGAAGTGTTCGACCAGATCGTCGCCGGTGGAGAGGCAGTCGATGCTGTCGTACA
>CANISR010000011.1 GCA_947470105.1 Fidelibacterota bacterium
GGGGGCTACCTTGGACACGGCGCCGTTCTCCGAGAGGCCGGCGTCTCGGCCGGCCAATCCGGTTAGGGTTTTGAAAGCAGGCCGGGCGCCGTGATCGCCGCGCCGTCCGCCTGTTGCACATCGAAGATTTTGCCGTCGCTCGAGATGACCCGGCCTGGCACCGCGGCAATGGGAATCCCGGTGGCGCCGTCGATGACCGGCAGGGGCCAGGGCTGGATCGTGACGAGGCCACCGTCGCGGACCGGCAAGGGCGTCACAACCCCGGCGCTGTCGACGCGGACGTTTGCCGTCTGGTTCGCGGCTGTGAACTGCGGCGCCGCGCCGTCCACCACGGCCGGCGGCCGCACCACGGTTTCGGGCAGGCGCACGCCCAGGTCCTGGAGGTAGGCGATCCGGTCAGCTCGGCTGAGGCCGTCCAGGGCGGATCTGACGGCCGCTTGATCGAGACCGAGGGCCGTAATCTGCGCGGCGATGCCGGAGCGAACGGACTCGACCCGGGTATCTTGCGCCATGGACAGGGATGCGCTGGTGCCGGCCGCAACGACGGCGGCGAGAGTGCATTGCAGGAATAAGGATTTCACGGGGGCTCTCCTGGGTTGGGAGTCAAGTTTGTGCGTGGGCTTATTGCACACGACGAACCGGACGATAGAAACCCCGAAACCTCAGGTCAAGACAAAAATGTGTGCATTTTCCCCACATCATGGTACACGGGCCTTTATCGTGTCATGTGCGGAAGAACACGTGCCGGAGCCATCGCCACCGACCCTGTCCGAACCACCCCAGAGCCTGGTGCGGGCGATTCTGTGCCTGGCGCGACCTTTGGTGCGGCTGCTGATTTCCCGGGGCATCACCCTGCCGTACCTCACCAACCTGCTTAAATCGGTCTACGTGCAGGTGGCGGAGACTCATTTCGCGGTCGATTCCGCCGCTCCCAGCGTCAGCCGGTTGAGTGTGCTCACGGGCCTGCAGCGCCGCGACATCCGCCGAATCCAGGAAGCGCCGCCGCCGGATCAAAGTCCGCCCCAGGCGCTGTCGCTGGGGTCGCGGCTTATGGCGATCTGGGCCGGCGACAAGCGCTATCTCGATGCTGCCGGAAAGCCCATGCCTCTGCCCCGCAGCGCCACGGACGCGCCGTCCTTCGACGACTTGGTGCGCGAGGTCTCAAAGGATGTGCGGCCAAAGGCAATACTCGACGAGCTCTTGCGTCTCGGCCTCGCGGCCATGGACGAGAGCGAGCGGGTATCGCTGAAGTCCGAAGGCTTCGTGCCGCGGGCGGGCTTCGACGAGAAAGCCTATTTCTTCGGCCGCAATCTTGCCGACCACGTCGGCACCAGCGCCCACAACCTTATGGGCGAGGGCGCGCCATTGCTGGAGCGCGCGGTCTATTACGACAAACTCACAGCCGCCAGCGTCGCGCATCTCGCCGTCCGGGCGCGGGAGATGGGCACGGAGACCCTTGTCGCGTTCAACCGGGAAGCTCTGGCATGCGCCGATAACGATGCCGGCAAGCCGGACGCCGACCGCCGCATGGCGCTTGGCCTGTACTACTACGAAGGCCCCGACGATCTGCCGGAGCCGAAGCCATGATTTCCCGCAGCTTGCGCGGGGTGTTTCTCGCGTCAGCCCTGCTCGCCCTTACGGGCTGCGCCGCCTTCGACACCCGCCCGGCGGTCTGCCGCCTGCAGCGGGGTGACGGCATCGGCGGCACAGGCATCCAAAGCGATGTCTTGCTGCGCCTGGTGGCCGCCGACCGGGGTATGGGCGGCACGGGCATTTCCGATCACCGCGGCATGGGTGGTACGGGGGTGGTGGCGCAGAACGGCAATCGCGGCATGGGCGGCACCGGCATCATCGGCGTCGTCACCGGCTTCGGCTCCATCTGCGTCAACGGCTATGAGATCGAGATGGCCGATTCCACCGCGGTTACCGTGGAGAACCTGCCGGCGGCGGCGGCCGATATCAAACTTGGCCAGGTGGTCGAGATCGAAGCCTTTAAGCCCGACGGCAAGCTCCCCGCTAAAAATCTAACGGCCGCATCCGTCAACGTGCGCATGGCTGTCGCCGGGCCGGTCAGCAGTGTCGGTCCCGACGGCACCACGGCAGTGATCGCCGGCCAGACCGTGCGGAAGTCGGCTTTGAGCCGGGCGGCGCAATTCAATGTCGGGCAGTGGGTCGCGGTATCCGGCCTGCGCCGCGGTGATGATGTGGTGATCGCCACCTCCATTGAAACGCTGCCCCAGGCCGGGCGCGAGGTGCTGGTGGCAGGTCCGGTGCGCATGGACCTGGATGGTCGCCGGAGAATCGGCGGGCTGATGGTAGCGGCCTCGCAACTCACGGCCGGCCAGACCGCCGTAGTGCGCGGTAGCGGGCAGGGGGCGACCTTTGTGGCCAGCGCGGTCAGGACCGAGCTTCCCCCGGATTTCACCACCCGCGTGGCAACCCTGTCGGTGGAAGGCTTTGCGACCGCCATGGATGCCGGCCAGATCCGGATCGGGTCCATCACCGCGGGCGTCACCCAGAAGGTCCTGGCCGGGGCCCTGCGCACCGACCTGGGCGCCCAGGTGGTCCAATTGGAGGGGCGGCTCAATCCTATCGGCGTCCTGGCGCCGGACCGTGTCATCGTATCCGTCCGCCCGTTGGATGGCGTTCAGATCACCCGCCCCGAGCGGCTTGAGCTTTTGCCCGGGACCGGGGGCTCCATCATCACCATCCTGCCGGGGAGGCCCGTGACCCCCGAACGGCCGGACATGGTCCCCGGGGTCATCGGCAGTGCCACCAAGCCCTAACAGGACAAACCGCAAGCGGCAAAAAATCGCGCCCCGTCAATGGTGTTACCCCCATGAGTGCGCTTGACTCAGGCTGGCCCCGCCGTTTAGATCACGCGAGTTTTACCGGACGGGAGCGGGGGCTGCGTCGGCGGTTGTAGTAATACATTCGCTCGTCCTCACAACCTTCTGGAATTAATAATAAAAAGGCTTTCCACGATTGCGCCGTGGAAACCGCCCTTTAGTTTCCAGGCTAGGGTGCCGATGCAAAATATCTTGGTCGAATACCTGCCGATCCTGATTTTCCTTGGGATCGCTATGGGCCTAGCCCTGGTGATCATCATCGCGTCGTTGATCGCCGGCCCCTCCCGTCCTGACCCGGAAAAGACCTCCGCCTACGAATGCGGCTTCGAAGCCTTTGATGACGCGCGCTCCAAGTTCGACGTGCGCTTCTACCTGGTGTCGATCCTGTTCATCATTTTCGACCTGGAAGTGGCCTTCCTGTTCCCCTGGGCCGTGAGCCTGGGCCGCATCGGCCTGTTCGGCTTCTGGTCCATGATGGTCTTCCTGGGCGTATTGACCGTCGGTTTCATCTACGAGTGGAAAAAAGGAGCGTTGGAATGGGAATAACCGTTCCGGGCGCGCCCGCAGTGGATCCTGTCCGGGCCACCGGCCCCGAAGACGCGAAATTCATGTCCCGAGTGGCGGGCGAGCTCTCGGATAAGGGCTTTCTGCTCACGTCCATCGACCAACTCGCCAACTGGGGCCGCACCGGCTCCATGTGGCCCATGACCTTTGGGCTGGCCTGCTGCGCCGTTGAGATGATGCATGTGGCCATGGCGCGCTATGACTTCGACCGCTTCGGCATGGTGTTCCGCCCGAGCCCGCGTCAGTCCGACGTCATGATCGTCGCCGGCACCCTCACCAACAAAATGGCGCCGGCCCTGCGCAAGGTTTACGACCAGATGCCGGAGCCGCGCTGGGTGATTTCCATGGGCTCCTGCGCCAATGGGGGCGGCTACTACCACTATTCCTATTCCGTGGTGCGCGGCTGCGACCGCATCGTTCCCGTGGATATCTATGTGCCGGGCTGCCCGCCGACCGCGGAAGCGCTGCTCTACGGCATCCTGCAGCTCCCCAAGAAAATCCGCCGCGTCGGCACCATTGATCGCTAATCAGGGCGACCGGTAACCCACATGACAAACGCAACTGAAAAGCTCCGCGAGATCGCCGGCGTCATCGCGTCCACCCAGGGCGCTGACGTGGTCACCGCGGACGTAGTGCGCGGCGAGTTGATCGTCAACGCTCGGGCCGCCGCGATCGTGAAGGTTCTGACCTTCCTGCGCGACGATCCGCGCATGAATTTCGATCAACTGGTTGATATCTGCGGCGCGGACTACCCCGAGCGCGCCGAGCGCCTGGAGGTGATCTACCACCTCATCAGCATGAAGCAGAATTTGCGCGTGCGCATAAAGGTGCAGACCGGCGAAGAGGGTGTGGTCCCTACCGCGTGCGGCGTCTGGCCGTCGGCAAACTGGCTGGAGCGCGAGGTCTGGGACATGTACGGCGTGTTCTTCTCCGACCACCCGGACCTGCGCCGCATTCTTACCGACTACGGCTTTGAAGGCTTCCCGCTGCGCAAGGATTTCCCGCTCACCGGCTATGTGGAAGTCCGCTACGACGAGGACCAGAAGCGCGTGATCTACGAGCCCGTGAAGCTCGCCCAGGATTTCCGCAGCTTCGACTTCCTCAGCCCGTGGGAAGGCATTCAGAAGATTCTGCCGGGCGACGAGAAAGCCCCTCCGGCTCCCGCGAAGCAGGGAGGCGCATAACATGCCCGATACCGCGCATATGGACGACAACGTCGGCAGGGAAATTGAGAACTACACCCTCAATTTCGGCCCCCAACATCCCGCGGCCCACGGCGTGCTGCGTCTGGTCCTGGAAATGGACGGCGAAGTCATCGACCGCTGCGATCCTCACATCGGGCTGCTCCACCGCGGCACCGAGAAGCTGATCGAGTACAAGACCTACCTGCAGGCGATCCCGTACTTCGACCGCCTCGACTACGTCTCGCCCATGAACCAGGAGCAGACGTTCGCCATCGCCATCGAACGCCTGCTCGGCATCACGCCGCCGAAGCGCGCCCAGTACATCCGCGTGATGTTCGGCGAGCTGACCCGCATCCTCAACCACATCATGAACATCGCGTCTTACGCCATGGACGTGGGCGCCATGACGCCGTTCCTGTGGACCTTCGAGGAACGCGAAAAGCTGATGGGGTTCTACGACGAGGTCTGCGGTGCGCGCCTGCACGCCAACTACATCCGTCCGGGCGGCGTCAGCATGGATCTGCCGCCGGGCCTCATGGACCGCATCAAGCTGTGGGCCGACAACTACCCCAAGATGATCGACGACCTTGAAGGCCTGCTCACCGAGAACCGCATTTTCAAGCAGCGGACCGTCGATATCGGCGTGGTCTCGGCCGAACAGGCCATTGCCTGGAGCTTCTCCGGCCCCAATCTGCGCGCCTCGGGTCTGGCGTGGGATCTGCGTAAGTCGCAGCCTTACGACTCCTACGAAGACTTCGATTTCGACATTCCGATCACCAAGCACGGCGATTGCTACGACCGCTATCTCGTGCGCGTCGAGGAAATGCGCCAGTCGGTGAAGATCATCCAGCAGTGCCTGGAGAAAATGCCCGGCGGCCCTGTGCGCGTGAACGACAGAAAAGTGATGTCGCCGCCGCGCGGCGAGATGAAGACCTCCATGGAAGCGCTGATCCACCACTTCAAGCTCTATACCGAAGGCTTCAAGGTCCCCGCGGGCGAAATTTACGCCTGCACCGAAGCGCCCAAGGGCGAGTTCGGCGTGTACCTGGTGGCCGACGGCACCAACAAGCCCTACCGCTGCCGCATCCGGGCTCCGGGGTTCGTACACCTGGAAGCCATGGACGCCATGCTGCGCGGCCATATGCTCGCGGACGTTCCTGCCGTCCTTGGTTCAATTGATATCGTGTTCGGCGAGGTCGACCGATGAGTGCGCGCGATCTCGCGAAAGAACAACCGGCCAGCTTTGCCTTCAACGCCGAGTATCTGGCGCTGGCGAAGAAGGTCATCGCCAAGTATCCCGCCGGCCGCCAAGCCAGCGCGGTGATCCCGCTGCTCGACTACGCCCAGCGTCAGGAAGGTTGGGTAACGCGCCCGGCCATCGAGGCCATCGGCGCCATGCTCGATATGGCGGCGATCCGCGTGCTGGAAGTGGCGACCTTCTACACCATGTTCAACCTGTCCCCGGTGGGGAAGACCCACATCCAGGTCTGCACCAGTCTTTCCTGCGCGCTGCGCGGCTCGGGCGAGGTCATGAAGGCCTGCAAGGACAAGCTCGGCCTCGGCGCCGGCGATATCACGCCCGATAAGGCGTTTTCGCTGATCGAAGTGGAATGCGCCGGCGCTTGCGTCAACGCGCCCGTGGCCCAGATCGGCGACGACTACTTCGAGGACCTGGACTACGCCTCGACCGCAAAGCTGATCGATGCGTTCAAGCGCGGCGAGAAGCCTAAGCATGGTTCCATGATCGGCCGGGACGCGTCCGCGCCCGCCGGCGAAGCCATTACGCTGACCGAAGACCCGACCAAGCCCATCCCGAAGCAGGACTTGGCCGCCGCCAAGGCCGCCTTCGAGAAAGCCAAAGCCGAGGCCGCCGCGAAAGCGGCCGCGCCCAAAGCCTAAGTTGCGATAGGGAAGCTCTCACATGCTCGCCGATAAGGATCGCATCTTCACCAACCTCTACGGCCGCCATGACTGGCGGCTCAAGGGCGCGCGCGCCCGTGGGGACTGGGACGGCACCAAAGAACTCATGGCCATGGGGCAAGACTGGATCATCGACGAGATGAAGCGCTCGGGCCTGCGTGGCCGCGGCGGCGCCGGCTTCCCGACTGGCCTCAAGTGGTCGTTCATGCCCAAGCAGGAAAGCGACCGTCCGCACTATCTGGTGGTCAACGCCGACGAAGGCGAGCCCGGCACCTGCAAAGATCGCGACATGCTGCGCTTCGATCCGCACAAGCTGATCGAGGGTTGCCTGCTGGCCAGCTTCGCCATGCGTGCCCACGCTTGCTACATCTACATCCGCGGCGAGTTCTATAACGAAGCCTCCAACCTGCAGGTCGCCATCGACGAGGCCTATGACGCCGGCCTGGTCGGCGACAATGCCTGCGGTTCAGGCTGGAAGTTCGACATCTACCTGCATCGCGGCGCCGGCGCTTATATCTGCGGCGAAGAGACCGCGCTGATCGAAAGCATCGAAGGCAAGAAGGGCCAGCCGCGCCTGAAGCCTCCATTCCCGGCGGGTGTGGGCCTCTACGGCTGCCCGACCACGGTGAACAACGTCGAGAGCATCGCCGTGGCGCCCACCATCCTGCGCCGCGGCGCGTCGTGGTTCGCCGGCATCGGCCGCCCCAACAACACCGGCACAAAAGTTTTCTGCATCTCCGGGAACGTCAACAAGCCGTGCAATGTCGAAGATGCGATGGGGATTCCTTTGAAGGAGCTCATCGAGAAGCATGCCGGCGGCGTACGCGGCGGCTGGGACAACCTGCAAGGCATTATTCCGGGCGGCGCCTCGGTGCCGATCCTGCCCAAGTCCATCTGCGACACCGTGCTGATGGATTTCGACTCTCTGCGTGATGTGAAGTCCGGCCTCGGCACTGCCGCCGTCATGGTCATGGACAAGTCGGCGGACGTGGTCGCCTGCATTTCGCGCCTGTCGGATTTCTACAAGCATGAAAGCTGCGGCCAGTGCACGCCGTGCCGCGAGGGCTGCGGCTGGCTGGCGCGGGTCATGCGCCGGATGGTCAAAGGCGACGCGACGCTTGCGGAAATCGATACCCTCGAACAGGTCACGTACCAGATCGAAGGCCACACCATCTGCGCGCTCGGCGACGCCGCGGCGTGGCCGGTGCAGGGACTTATCCGGCATTTCCGTCCGGAGCTTGAACGGCGCATCCGCGATTATCGCGACGCCAAAACCCGCGCTGCAGCCTGATCGTAGGGGAAGGGGACAATGCCTAAACTCACGATCGACGGTATGGCGGTAGAAGTTCCGGCCAACGCCACCATTCTCCAGGCGGCGGAGCAGGTGGGCGTGGAAATTCCGCGCTTCTGCTATCACGAACGCCTCTCCATCGCCGGCAACTGCCGCATGTGCCTGGTTGACGTAGAGAAGTCGCCGAAGCCTGTGGCGTCCTGCGCCATGCCGGTGGCCGAAGGGATGGTGGTGCACACCCGCTCGGACCGCGCCAACAAAGCGCGCGCCGGCGTCATGGAATTCCTGCTCATCAATCACCCCCTCGATTGCCCGATCTGCGACCAGGGCGGCGAATGCGATTTGCAAGACCAGGCCATGGCTTATGGCGCCGATCGCGGCCGCTTCCATGAAAATAAGCGCGCGGTGAAGGACAAGGAACTCGGGCCTCTGGTGGCCACGTCCATGACCCGCTGCATCCACTGCACCCGCTGTGTGCGCTTTGCCACGGAAGTGGCGGGCGTGCCGGAACTGGGCGCTGTCGGCCGCGGTGAGAACATGGAGATCACCAACTATCTCGAGAACATGCTGACGTCGGAGCTGTCCGGCAATGTGGTGGATCTGTGCCCGGTGGGCGCGCTCACAAACAAGCCCTATGCCTTCGGCGGCCGTCCGTGGGAGCTGCGCAAGACAGAATCCATCGACGTCATGGACGCGGTCGGAACCAACATCCGCGTCGATGCCCGCGAACAGAAAGTCATGCGCGTGCTGCCGCGCATCCACGAGGACGTGAACGAGGAATGGCTGGCCGATAAGAGCCGCCAGGCCTGCGACGGCCTCTCCAACCAGCGCCTTGACCGACCCTACGTACGCAAGAACGGCAAGCTCACCGAAGCCACCTGGCCGGAAGCCTTCGCCGCCATCACCGCGAAAGTACGCGGCCTGCCGGGCTCCAAGATTGCCGCCATCGCCGGCGATCTCTGCGACGCTGAGTCCATGTTCGCGCTCAAGGGGCTGATGACTGCGCTGGGCTCGGCCAATCTCGACTGCCGTCAGGACGGCGCCGCGCTCGACGCCCTGTCCCGTGCGTCTTACCTCTTCAACAGCACCATCGCCGGCATCGAACAGGCCGACGCGCTGCTGATCATCGGCTCCAATCCGCGCACCGAAGCGCCGATCCTCAACGCCCGTATCCGCAAGCGCTTCCTGCGTGGCGGCTTCCCGGTGGGCGTGATCGGCCCCGATGTTCCGCTGACCTATAAGACCCAGAATCTCGGAAACAGCGCCGATATCCTGTCGCAGATCGCCTCGGGCGCTCATGCGTTCGCGGCCACGCTCAAGAACGTCAAGAAGCCCATGCTGATCGTCGGGCAGGGGGCGCTCGCGCGCGCCGACGGCGCTGCTATTCTCAGTGTTGCCCGCGAGATCGCGGACGCCTGTGGCTTGGTCAAAGACGGCTGGAACGGCTTCAACGTGCTGCATACGGCAGCGGCCCGCGTCGGCGGCCTTGATCTCGGCTTTGTGCCGGGGACAGGCGGCAAGGACGTGCGCGGGATCCTCGATGGCGCCGGCAAGGGCGAGATCGAAGTGGTCTATCTCCTGGGCGCCGACGAGATCGACACCAACAAGCTCGGCAAGGCCTTTGTGATCTATCAGGGCCACCACGGCGACCGCGGCGCCCATCGCGCCGACGTTATCCTGCCGGGTGCGGCTTATACCGAAAAAGACGGCCTCTACGTCAACACCGAGGGCCGGGTGCAGCAGGCGTTGCGTGCCGTGTTCCCGCCGGGCCAAGCCCGTGAGGACTGGACCATCGTCCGCGCCCTGTCCGAGAGCCTCGGCAAGACTTTGCCTTACGATAATCTCGCCCAACTGCGGGCGGCTCTTCGTGATGCGGCGCCGGAATTCGTCAAGATTGATGTGATCCAGGCCGCGACCTGGGGCGGGTTCGGAAAAGCGGGGCAGGTGAGCGCCACGCCGTTCGAATATCCGGTCAAAAATTACTACATGACCGACCCCATCAGCCGCGCATCGCGCACCATGGCGCGCTGCACGGAAGAATTTGTGATGGGCGGCGCTAAGAAAACCGGCACGGACGGCTGATATGACACTGGCTGAATTCTGGACCGAGTATCTGTTCCCGCTGCTCTATATCGCGGGCAAGATCCTGTTGTTCGCGGTGCCGATCATGATCGGCATGGCGTTTTTGACCTTGGCAGAGCGTCGCATCATCGGCGCCATGCAGCTCCGCAAAGGCCCGAACGTTGTGGGGCCCTTTGGTCTGCTGCAACCGTTCGCCGACGCGGTGAAGCTGCTGTTCAAGGAAACAGTGCTGCCCACGGGCTCGAGCCCGGTGGTGTTCTTCCTGGCGCCCATGATCACCTTCTCCCTGGCGCTCATCGCCTGGGCGGTGATGCCGGTGGCGGGCGGCTGGGTGATCTCCGACCTCAATGTCGGCGTGCTTTATCTTTTCGCGGTGTCGTCCCTCGGCGTCTACGGCATCGTCATGGCCGGCTGGGCATCCAACAGCCGCTACGCCTTCCTGGGCGCCATGCGCTCGGCGGCGCAGATGGTGTCCTACGAAGTCTCCATCGGCTTCGTGATGATCTCGGTGCTGATGACGGCCGGTTCCCTGAACCTCTCCCGGGTGGTCGAGGCCCAGAAGGACATGTGGTTCTTCCTGCCGCACTTCCCCATGTTCATCGTGTTCTTCATTTCGGTGCTGGCGGAAACCAACCGCCACCCCTTCGACCTTCCGGAAGCGGAATCCGAACTGGTCGCCGGTTTCATGACCGAATACTCGTCCATGGCCTTCGCCCTGTTCTTCCTGGGCGAATACATGAACATGATCATGATGTCGGGGATGGTTTCGATCCTGTTCCTGGGCGGATGGCTGCCCCCGTTCGGCATCCACATCTTCGGCTACGAGCTTGGCCTCATGTGGTTCGCCCTCAAGGTCTGCTTCTGCCTGTTCGTATTCATCTGGGTGCGCGCCACGTTCCCGCGCTTCCGCTATGACCAACTGATGCGCCTCGGCTGGAAAGTGTTCCTGCCGTTGTCCCTGGTGTGGCTGATCCTGACGGCGGGATTCCTGGTCTACACCGGCCGTGTCGGGTCGTAAGGAGTTTCCATGGCATTCCTTGACCGTACCGCCCGCACCGCGCTCCTCACCGAACTGGCTTCGGGAATGTGGCTGACCTTGCGCTACATGTTCAAACCCAAGGTGACGCTCAACTACCCGAACGAAAAAGGCCCGCTGTCGCCGCGGTTCCGTGGTGAGCATGCGCTGCGCCGCTATCCCAACGGCGAAGAGCGTTGCATCGCCTGCAAGCTGTGCGAGGCCATCTGCCCGGCCCAGGCCATCACCATCGAGGCCGAGCCGCGGGCCGACGGTAGCCGGCGCACCACCCGTTACGACATCGATATGACCAAGTGCATCTACTGCGGCTTTTGCGAGGAAGCCTGCCCGGTGGACGCCATCGTCGAGGGGCCGAACTTCGAGTTCGCCACCGAGACCCACGACGAACTGCTCTACGACAAGAACAAGCTGCTCGCGAACGGCGACCGCTGGGAGCCAGAGCTGGCCAAGCGGCTCGAACTCAATGCGCCGTACCGCTGAGAATTGGGGCCTGGGGAATACGTCCGATGAATAAGACGCAACGCACGACGGGGAGGGTGGCAGCATGATAGTAGCATCGCTCGCCTTTTACCTGTTCTCCATCATCGGCGTGATCTCAGCGCTGAACGTGATCTTCCAGCGCAATCCCGTGCACTGCGTGCTGTGGCTAATCCTGACCTTCTTCAACGCCGCCGGCCTGTTCGTGCTGCTGGGCGCGGAATTCGTCGCCATGATCCTGGTGGTGGTCTACGTCGGCGCTGTCGCGGTCCTGTTCCTGTTCGTGGTGATGATGCTCGACATCAATATTGCGGTCATGCGCGAAGGCTTCATGAAGTATCTGCCGGCGGGGGCACTCATCGGCGTGATCCTGTTCGCCGAGCTGGCCACCGTTTACGGCGGCTGGGTGATGTCGCCGGACGCGCAGGGCCTGCGCGTCGTGCCGGCCCCCATGGACCTGCCCAATACCGAAGCTTTGGGCGCCATTCTCTATACTGATTATGTCTACCTGTTCCAAAGCGCCGGGCTGATCCTGCTGGTGGCCATGATCGGCGCCATCGTCCTGACGCTCCGCCGCCGCCCGGGTGTGCGCAAACAGAAGATCTCCGAGCAGGTCGCGCGCAGCGCGTCTGAAACCCTGTCGGTGGTCAAGGTCGAGACCGGGAAGGGCCTGTCGTGAACAATCTTCTCACCACCGGGCCGTTCGCCGTCGGCCTGTCCCACTTCCTGACGGTCGGCGCGATCATGTTCACGCTCGGCATCTTCGGCATCTTCCTGAACCGCAAGAACCTGATCGTCATCATGATGTCGATCGAACTCATGCTGCTCGCGGTCAATATCAACCTTGTGGCGTTCTCTTCGTTCCTCGGCGATCTCGTCGGGCAGGTTTTCACCATGCTGGTGCTCACCGTCGCGGCCGCCGAAGCGGCCATCGGTCTCGCCATCGTCGTGGTGTTCTACCGCAACCGGCGTTCGATCGAAGTCGAAGACATCAATGAGATGAAGGGATAGCCCCAGTGCTATTGGTTGCTTCCGTCTTCCTTCCCCTGGTGGGCGCTTTCATCGCCGGCTTCTTTGGCCGCATCATCGGCGACCGTCCGTCGCAGATCGTGACCTGCATGGGGATCGGCCTTGCCGCCCTGTGCTCGATCCCGACTTTCGTCGATGTGGCCCTGCACGGCCACGCCCAGACCATCAACATCATGACGTTCCTGTCGTCGGGCACTTTCGAGGCCAACTGGGCGCTGCGGTTTGACACCCTTTCGGCGGTGATGGTGCTGACCGTCACCTGCGTCTCGACCCTGATTCACGTCTATGCCGTGGGATATATGTCCCACGACGACTCACAGCCGCGCTTCATGGCTTATTTGTCGTTGTTCTCCTTCGCCATGCTGATGCTCGTGACGGCCGACAACCTGGTGCAGTTGTTCTTCGGCTGGGAAGGGGTGGGTCTCGTGTCCTACCTGCTGATCGGCTTCTGGTTCAAAAAGCCCTCCGCCAACGCCGCCGCCATCAAGGCCTTCGTGGTCAACCGTGTGGGTGACTTCGGGTTCCTGCTCGGAATCTTCGCGGTCTACTTCATGTTCGACGCCGTCAACTTCGACGTGATCTTCGCCGCCGCTCCTGGAAAGGCCGACGCCAGCGTCACCTTCTTCGGCATCAACGCTCATGCCATGACCATCACCTGCCTGCTGCTGTTCGTCGGCGCCATGGGCAAGTCGGCCCAGATCGGCCTGCACACCTGGCTGCCGGACGCCATGGAAGGTCCGACGCCGGTTTCGGCGCTGATCCACGCCGCGACCATGGTCACCGCCGGCGTATTCCTGGTGGCGCGTATGTCGCCGCTGTTCGAATTCGCCCCCAATGCGCTGGCAGTTGTGACCGTCATCGGCGCCACTACCTGCTTCTTCGCCGCCACCTGCGGCCTCGTGCAGACCGACATTAAGCGCATCATCGCTTATTCGACCTGCTCGCAGCTCGGCTACATGTTCTTCGCCTGCGGTGTCTCCGCCTATCAGGCCGGCGTTTTCCACCTCATGACCCACGCCTGGTTCAAGGCGCTGTTGTTCCTGGGCGCGGGCTCCGTGATCCACGCCATGTCCGACGAACAGGACATCCGGAAGATGGGCGGCATCTGGCGCCTGATCCCGGTCACCTTCACGGTAATGGTGATCGGTAACCTGGCGCTCACCGGCATCCCGCCTTTCGCGGGCTATTTCTCCAAGGACACCATCCTGGAGGCCGCGCTGGCGGCCGGTACCACCACCGGCAACTACGGCTATCTCCTGGGTATGATCGTGGTGTTCCTCACCTCGTTCTATTCCTGGCGCCTGACGTTCCTGACCTTCTTCGGCGCTCCGCGCGCCGACCACCACACCATGGAGCATATTCACGAGAGCCCGAAGATCATGACCATCCCCCTCGGCGTGCTCGCCGTTGGCGCGGTGTTCGCGGGTATGCTCGGCGTGCACTATTTCGTGGGCGAAGGGCGTGAGCACTTCTGGGGCGAGGCCATCAAAGTGCTGCCGGCTCAGGACTCACTGCATAAGATGCATGAGCACGAAGAACACATGAGCGCGGTTGGCCATCTGGTCGCCCTGCTGCCGCTGATCCTGAGCCTCTCGGGTCTGGCGCTCGCCTATCAGTTCTATATCCGCCGGCCGGAGATTCCCGGGAAGCTCGCGGCCCAGTTCCCGACGCTCTACCGGTTCCTGCTCAACAAGTGGTACTTCGACGAGCTCTACCACTTCCTGTTCACCAAGAACGCGTTCCGCCTCGGCAAGTTCCTGTGGAAGCGCGGCGACGCCGGCATCATCGACCGCTTCGGTCCGGACGGCTTGTCCGCGCTGACCAACAGCGCCGCGCGCCGCCTGGGCGCCCTGCAGTCGGGTTATCTCTATCACTATGCCTTCGCCATGATCGCGGGGATCGCCCTGATCGTGACGTGGTTCGTCGTTGGACGGCCGGGTTAGGCGAGGGCATCAGTCATGGGTAACTTCCTCTCACATTCGCCGATCCTCTCGATCATCACCTTCCTGCCGCTGGTGGGGGCGCTGATCATTCTTGCCATCGGAGGCAAACCCGAAGTCGTGGCCAAACAGGCGCGCATCATCGCCCTGTGGACGACGCTGATTACGTTCCTGTTCTCGCTGGTGATCTGGATCTACTTCGAGCCCGGCACCGCCGCGTTCCAATTCGAGGAGCGCTTCGACTGGCTGCCGCAATACAAGATCGGCTACCACATGGGCGTGGACGGCATTTCGATGCTGTTCGTGATCCTGTCCACCTTCCTCATGCCCATCTGTATCCTGGCGTCCTGGGATTCGATCGAGAAGATGGTGCGCGAGTACATGATCTCGTTCCTGATCCTCGAGACCATGATGGTCGGCATGTTCTGCGCCATGGATATGGTGCTGTTCTACGTCTTCTTCGAAGGCGTGCTGATCCCCATGTTCCTGATCATCGGCGTCTGGGGCGGCGGCCGCCGCGTCTATTCGGCCTTCAAGTTCTTCCTCTATACGCTCACCGGCTCGGTGCTGCTGTTGGTGGCCCTGCTGGCCATGTATTTCCAGGTCGGCACCACCGACATCCCGGCGCTGACCCAGGCTAATTTCCCGCGCGAGATGCAATACTGGCTGTGGCTGGGCATGTTCGCCTCTTTCGCGGTCAAGGTGCCCATGTGGCCGGTGCATACGTGGTTGCCCGACGCCCACGTGGATGCGCCGACGGCCGGATCGGTGATCCTGGCCGGCGTGCTGCTGAAGATGGGTGGATACGGCTTCTTGCGGTTCTCGCTGCCGATGCTGCCCGAGGCGTCCGCCTATTTCACGCCGATGGTCTACGCGCTCTCGGTCATTGCGGTGATTTACACCTCGCTGGTGGCCCTGGTGCAGGAGGACATGAAGAAGCTGATCGCTTATTCGTCCGTCGCGCACATGGGCTACGTCACAATGGGCGTGTTCGCCGCGAACCAGCAGGCAGTGGAAGGGGCGATTTTCCAGATGCTCTCCCACGGCGTGGTCTCGGCCGCGTTGTTCCTCTGCGTCGGCGTGATCTACGACCGGCTGCACACCCGCGAGATCAGCCGCTACGGCGGGCTCGTCAACAACATGCCCAAGTACGCGTTCGCCTTCATGGTGTTCATGCTGGCCTCGGTGGGCCTTCCGGGGACCGCCGGCTTTGTCGGTGAATTCCTGGTGCTGACCGGCACCTTCCAGGTGTCCAGCACTACCTCGTTGCTCGCGGCCAGCGGTGTCGTGCTCGGCGCCGCCTATATGCTCTATCTCTACCGCCGCGTGGTTTACGGCGAGCTGACCAAGGACGACGTCAAGGCCATGGTCGACCTGGAGCCGCGCGAAATCGCGATCTTCGCGCCGATCATCATCGTCACCATGTGGATGGGCGTGTATCCCATGTCTTTCCTCGGCATCATGAACCAGTCGGTGGCCGAGCTGGTCGCCGGGTATCACGCCGCCCTCAAGAACTCCGCCGACATCGCGCCGCTCGGCAGCCAGCTCTTCGCCTGGCTGCGGTAAGGAAAATCCCATGTTCTCATTCCTCACCCCCGCGGTTCCGGAAATCTTCATGGCCATCAGCGCCATGGTGCTGCTGCTGGCCGGCGTGTTCCGCGAAAAGGACTCCACCAACATCCTGTCCTGGCTGACGGTGGCGGTGATGGCCGTGGCGGCTTTCCTGATCCTCAACATGAAGGGCTCGGGCACTGCTTTTAACGACCTATTCGTGGTCAACGCCTTCACCTCCTTCGCCAAGGTCCTGACATTGATCGGCGCCGGGCTGACCTTGCTGCTGATCAATTCCTGGGCGCACAGTGAGAACGCCGCGCGCTTCGAACTTCCGATCATCGTGCTGTTCTCGACCATCGGCATGATGATGATGATCTCGGCCAATGATCTGATCGCACTCTACCTCGGTATCGAACTGCAGAGCCTGCCGCTCTATGTGCTTGCCGCTTACCGTCGTGACAACGTGCGTTCGACTGAAGCCGGGGTGAAGTATTTCGTCCTCGGCGCCCTGGCGTCCGGCATGCTGCTTTACGGCTCGTCGCTGGTTTATGGCTTCGGCGGCACCACGACGTTCGACGGCCTCGCCACCGCCATCAAGGGCGGCCCTGACTCCCTGGGCATCATCATCGGTGTGGTATTCGTGATCGCCGGCCTCGCCTTCAAGGTATCCGCGGCGCCGTTCCACATGTGGACGCCGGACGTCTACGAAGGGGCGCCGACACCGATCACCGCCTTCTTCTCCGTGGCGCCCAAGGTCGCCGCCCTTTGCCTGTTCCTGCGCGTCCTGGTCGGGCCGTTCGCGTCCATGATCGAGCAATGGCAACAGGTCATCGTGCTGATCTCGATCTTGTCCATGCTGTGGGGCTCGGTCGCGGCTATCACCCAGAAGAGCATCAAGCGCCTGATGGCCTATAGCTCCATCGGCCATGTCGGCTACGCCTTGATCGGCCTTGCGGTCGGCAACGAGGAAGGGGCCCGCGGCCTGCTGTTCTACCTGCTGATCTACGTGTTCATGAACGTCGGCACTTTCGCCGTGATCATGTCCATGCGGGTTAAGGGCAAGTATGTGGAGCAAATCTCCGACCTCGCCGGCCTGGCCAAGCACAATCCGCTGATGGCGGCCGCACTGGCGGCGCTTATGTTCTCCATGGCCGGCATCCCGCCGCTCGCGGGCTTCCTCGGCAAATTCTACATTTTCGTCGCCGCCGTGAACGCGGGCTTCGTACCGCTCGCCGTGGTCGGCCTGCTCGCCAGCGTTATCGGCGCTTTCTACTACATCCGCATCATCAAGCTGGTGTACTTCGACGAGGCCACCGTCCAGTTCGACAAACCCGGCCTGCTCACGGGCACCCTCATGGGCGCCTCGAGCATTCTGATGCTGGTGTATTTCGTCTATCCCGCCCAACTCGTCAGCGGGGCCGAAACCGCAGCCAAGGCGTTGTTCCTCGGCTAGTAACTTCACCGGTCCATGAAAGGCCGGCATGAACGAAACCTATATTTCCGCCGCCCATGCGCCGCCGGAACCGCACTTGCCTGCGGGCTGGCGACTGATGGCGTTCGAGACCCTGGACAGCACCAACGATGCGCTCAAGCGCCTGGTGGAGCAGGGGGCTGAGCTGTCGGAAGGCGTGCTGATGTGGGCCAATACCCAAACCGGCGGCCGCGGCCGTGCCGGCCGCAGCTGGGAGAGCCCGCCCGGCAATGTCTATGTGTCCTATCTGATCCAGGCGCCGGCCCGGAAGCATGACGCGCCGCAGATCGGGTTCCTTGCCGCCCGGGCCGTGGCCGACACCATCCTGGATCTCCCGCGCCACAACGCAGCTCCCCCCAAGGTCACCTGCAAATGGCCGAACGACGTGCTGGTGGAAGGCGAGAAAGCCGCTGGCATACTGCCTGAAATGATCTCCGGCGCCGACGGTAAGGATTGGATCGTGCTGGGGATCGGCATCAACCTGAATGCGGTCGAGGTCGCCAATCCCACCTATCCCGTGACGGCGCTCGCCAACCATCATATCGACACCACCGCAGCCCATGTGCTGACGGTGCTGAGCAGGTTCCTCGCCGCTGGTTTAGTGATATGGCGGGAGAAGGGGTTTGAACCTCTTCGCGAAGCCTGGCTGGAGGCCGGACCTGCCATCGGTTCAGCGACCACCGTGAACCCCGGTAAGGGCCCCGTGAACGGCACGTTCGCGGGGCTGGACGCCGATGGCGCGCTGCTGCTGGATACTGCCGCCGGGCGGCAACGCATTCTCGCCGGCGATGTTTTGTTTGGAGACGCCTAGATGCTGCTGGTGATCGATTGCGGCAATACCAATGTCGTGTTCGCGGTCTATGACAACGATGTCTTGCGCGGACAATGGCGCGCGGCCACCAAGACCGAGCGCACATCCGACGAGTTCGGCATCTGGCTCATGGAACTGCTGGAACGCGACGGCCTTGAGCCGGCGCGCATCACCGCCGCCATCGTTGCCTCGGTGGTGCCGGCCCGGAACTTCGACCTCGCGCGCATGTGCGAGAAATACTTCAAGTGCAAAGCGCGGTTCATCGGCGAACCCGATCTTGACCTCGGTACCCAGGTTCGTCTCGACAACCCGAAAGAGGCCGGCGCCGATCGCGTCATCAACGCCATCGCCGCCCACGCCAGCTACGGCGGGCCGCTGATCATCATTGATTTCGGCACCGCCACCACCTTCGATGTGGTGGACGCCACCGGCGCCTATTGCGGCGGCTGTATCGCGCCCGGCATCAACCTTTCCATGGAAGCCTTGCACATGGCGACGGCCCAATTACCGCGTCTGCCCGTGGTCAATCCCGGCAAAGCGCCCGTCGTGGGCACCACCACCGTCGCCGCCATGAGCTCAGGTGTATTCTGGGGCTACATCGGGCTCATCGAAGGTCTGGTGGCGCGCATCAGAGCCGAGCGGGAAGCCATTGAGAAACGCAAGATGACCGTGATCGGCACCGGCGGCCTTGCGCCGCTGTTCGCCGAAGCCACATCAGTGATCGAACACATCGATCACGACCTGACCCTGCGGGGCCTGCTCCAGGTCCATAAGCGCAACACCAAATATTTGAATTGACCCAGTATTTTGAAACGTAAATCCGCACCGGCTTCCGACGTTCCCGAAGGCCTGGATAAAGGCCTGTGGTTCGTACCCTTGGGGGGCTCCGGCGAGATCGGGATGAACCTCAATCTCTACGGCTGTGACGGCCAGTGGCTGATGGTGGATCTCGGCGTCACCTTCGGCGATGACTCGGTCCCCGGCGTCGATGTGGTCATGCCCGACCCCAGTTTCATTGCTGAACGGCGTGAAAAACTTAAAGGTTTGATCGTCACCCACGCTCATGAAGACCATATCGGCGCGGTGGCCCATCTCTGGCCGCTGTTGAAATGCCCGGTCTACACCACGCCCTTCGCCGCCGAATTCCTGACGTACAAGCTGAGAGAAGCGGGGCTTGAGGACGTAGTGCCTGTGACCGTCATCCCCCTCGGTGGCCAGGTGCAAGTGGGCCCGTTTACGGTGGACTTCATCTCGCTCACGCACTCCATCCCCGAGCCCAACGCGCTCGCCATCCGCTCGCGCTACGGCACCATCTTCCATACCGGCGACTGGAAGTTCGACCCGGAGCCGCTGATCGGCGAAGCGGTGGATTTCGATGCTCTTCGCACTTTGGGCGACGAGGATGTCCTCGCCCTGGTGGGGGACTCCACCAATGTGTTCACCGAAGGCGAAGCCGGCTCGGAGCGCGAGGTCCGCGACAGCCTCATCGAGCTGTTCTCACGCTACAGAGGGCGTATTGCCGTTGGCTGCTTCGCCTCCAACCTCGCGCGCCTCGACAGTATTGCCCGGGCAGCCCAGGCCAACGGCCGCCATGTGGCGCTAGTGGGCACGTCCCTGTGGCGCATCACCGAGACCGCGCGCAAAACCGGTTACCTCTCGGATGACTTGACGTTCTACGAGGCCGAGGACGCCGCCCATCTCCCGCGCGACAAGGTGCTGTACATCTGCACCGGCAGCCAGGGCGAGGCCAGGGCGGCCATGATGCGCATCGCCTTCGATCAACATCCGGCCGTGGGCCTGGAGGAGGGCGATGTGGTGATCTTCTCGTCGCGGGTCATCCCCGGTAACGAGAAAGCCATCTCCAAGGTTCAGAATCAATTGGCGCTCATGGGTGTGGACGTAGTGACCACGCGGGATCACTTTATTCACGTCTCCGGGCATCCGGCGCGGGACGACCTGCGGCGCATGTACCAGATGGTGCGGCCGCGCATCGCCATCCCGGTCCACGGCGAAGCCATGCACATGCGCGCCCATGCGGCGCTGGCCAAAGAATGCCAGGTGCCGCACACGGTGCTGGTCACGAACGGCAGCGCGGTGAAGTTGGCCGACAAGCCGGGCGCGGACCCCATGCGCGCTCATGTGGCGGGAAAGGTCTGGGCCGGCCGGTTCGCCCTGGACGACGGCAAGGCCATACCGCTGTCGGCGCCGATTTTCCGCGACCGCAAACGAATGTTCTTTGAAGGCGCCGCGGTGGTCACCGTCACCCTGGATGACGATGGCGAGATCGCCAGCGATCCGGTCGTGACCTCCCTCGGCATGACTGAGCCCATGAACGAGCTCGAATGGGACAAATTGCTGACCAGGGCGGTTGCCCGTTTGCCCAAAAAAGCCCGCCGTGACGATGAGGCCGTGGAAGAGTCCCTGAAAGCCGCGGTGCGCAAGGCCTTCGCCCCGCGCAAGCCCGTGGTCAAGGTGCACCTGCAGCGGATATGATAAAGCGAGCAAGCGAGGACTAATGATCGGTCGTTTGAACCATGTCGCCATCGCCGTGCCGGACCTGGCGGCGGCGACGGCCACCTACCGGGATGTACTGGGGGCAAAGGTCTCGGCGCCCCAGGATTTGCCGGAGCACGGCGTTACCGTGGTGTTCGTGGAGCTGCCCAACACCAAGATCGAACTCCTGCATCCGCTGGGCGAGAGATCGCCCATAGCCAAATTCCTGGAGTCCAATCCCGCCGGCGGCATTCATCACATGTCGTTCGAGGTCGAGGATATTTACAAAGCGCGCGACCAACTCAAAGCCATGGGCAAACGCATCCTCGGCGACGGTGAACCCAAGATCGGCGCCCACGGTACACCGGTGCTGTTCCTGCATCCCAAGGACTTCGCCGGGACTTTGGTGGAAGTGGAAGAGGTCGCCAAGAAATGATGCGCCGCGCGCTCATCGCCGCAGGGTTACTGTTCGCCCCCACGGTCGCGGTGGCGCAGAACCAGGCGCTGTCGGTTTCCGTCTCCGACTGCCAGCGCATCGTGACGCACCGCCCGAGCGCGGACGTGGAGTACAAGCCGGGCGTGGATGTGCACGGCAAGGCGGTGGTCCCGGCGGACGTGGGTGGCGGTTATGGCCTGACCCTGCCG
Source organism: Fidelibacterota bacterium (assembly GCA_947470105.1). GTDB lineage: Bacteria > Pseudomonadota > Alphaproteobacteria > Rhodospirillales > Rhodospirillaceae > SHVO01. The sequence continues at coordinate 21,347 of CANISR010000011.1, forward strand.
GAGTCCGTCGATATCCAGATCGGTGTGGATCTGGCGGACCGTCTGGCCCTGCGCGACGGCCGCAACCGGCCTAAGGGGCAGGAACCCGTGCGCAAGGTCATGCCCTTCGCGGGTTATGCGCCCCTGGGGACGCTCTCGGTGCGGGGTAACGATCTCTATTGGAACAACGAGCGGCTGGCCCCCCAGGACGAGGCCCTGCTGGCCTCCGCCTGCCGCCAGGGGTTCAGCGCTGCAGGGATTGTCCTTCCCACAGAAAAGCCGCAACCACCGCGTAAGTAGCGCGTTTGGTTGCCTCAAAGCCGGGGTTCGCTTATGGTCCGGCCTGATCTAAATCCAGCTTTCTCAAGGACTTCCCATGCGCTCGTCGCGCCTTTTTCTGCCCACCCTCAAGGAAAACCCCAGCGAGGCCCAGATCGTCTCGCACCGGCTGATGTTGCGCGCCGGCATGGTCCGCCAGCACGCGGCCGGGATCTATAACTGGCTGCCCTTGGGAACCATGGTGCTGAACAAGATCGCGGCCATCGTGCGCGAGGAGCAGAACGCGGCCGGCGCCCAGGAAATCATCATGCCGACCATCCAATCCGGTGACCTGTGGAAGGAAAGCGGCCGCTACGACGACTACGGCCCCGAGATGCTGCGCATCAAGGACCGACATGACCGCGATATGCTCTACGGCCCCACCCACGAAGAGGTGGTGACCGATATCGTCCGCAATAACATCAAGAGCTACCGCGACCTGCCCAAGAACCTCTACCAGATCCACTGGAAGTTCCGCGACGAGGTGCGGCCGCGCTTCGGGGTCATGCGCGGGCGCGAGTTCCTCATGAAGGACGCCTATTCCTTCGACCTTGACTACGCCCGCTCGAAGCATGCCTACCACCAGATGTTCGTGGCGTATCTGCGGACCTTCGCCCGTATGGGCCTGAAGGCGATCCCCATGCGTGCGGATTCAGGGCCCATCGGCGGCGACCTCAGCCATGAATTCATCGTTCTGGCGGATACAGGCGAAAGCGCCGTGTTCTGCCACAAGGCGCTGCTCGAAAAGCCGGCGCCCGAGAATGTGGTCTACGACGCCGACCTGCAGCATATCATCGACGACTGGACCAGCTATTACGCCGCCACCGACGAAAAACACGATCCCGTCGTGGGCGAGAAGATGGGCGCGGATTTGATCAGTGCCCGCGGCATCGAGGTGGGACACATCTTCCACTTCGGCAAAAAGTATTCCGAGCCCATGAAGGCTTCGGTCATTGGACCCGACGGCAACCCCGTGCACGTCATGATGGGATCCTACGGCATCGGCGTGTCGCGCCTTGTGGGCGCAATTATCGAAGCCAGCCATGACGAGCACGGCATCGTGTGGCCGGAAGGTGTGGCGCCTTTCGGTATCGGCATCATCAACTTGAAGCCCGGCGATGCAGGTTGTGACGCGGCCTGCGAGGATCTCTATGCCAAGCTGACCAAGGCCAAGAAGGAAGTGCTCTACGACGACCGTGATGAACGGCCGGGCGTGAAGTTCGCCGACATGGACCTCATCGGCGTGCCCTGGCAGGTAGTCATTGGCCCCAAAGGCATCGCCAAGGGCCTGGTGGAACTGAAGCGGCGCGCGGGCGGCGTCAAAGAGGAAATGGCGCTGGACGCCGTCCTCAATAAGCTGACGGCGTAACGCATGATTTTCGGAGCCTTCGAACGCATGGTGGCGGCGCGCTATCTCCGGGCGCGGCGCAAGGAAGGCTTTGTTTCGGTGATAGCGGGATTTTCGCTGGTGGGGATCGCGCTGGGGGTCGCCACCTTGATCATCGTCATGGCGGTCATGAACGGCTTCCGCGCCGATATCCTCGACCGCATTCTGGGCGTCAACGGCCACATAAATATCTATCCCGGCGTGCGGGAATCCATGATCACGGACTATGACGCCAAAGCCAAGCTGGTGGCGGCCATTCCCGGTGTGGTCAATGTGACGCCGATTATCGAAGGCCAGGTGCTAGCGGTTTCGCCGGCGACCGCCGCCGGCACCCTGGTGCGCGGCATGCGCTGGGAGGACATGGAGAAGCTCAGCCGTGTCTCCGATCACATCATTGACGGTTCGTTGTCCGAGTTTAACGGCGGCGACGGCATCCTCATCGGCGCGCGCATGGCGGAGCGGTTCGGGGTGAGAGGCGGTGACGAACTCACCCTGGTATCACCCAAAGGCAACGTAACCGCCTTCGGCACCGCGCCGCGCTCGTCCACCTTCCAGGTCAGCGGCGTGTTCAATACCGATATGAGCGAATACGACAGCTCCATCGTTTTCATGCCGCTGGCGCTATCCCAGGCCTATTTCAAGATTCCCGAAGGGGTCACCAGTTTCGAGGTGCGCGTGTCCGATCCCGACAACGCACGGGGCATCGCCCGGCAAATCGAGACTGTCCTCGGCCCGCGCGTGCGGGTGCTATCGTGGGAGCAGACCAACGCAGCCTATTTCAACGCCCTGGCGGTCGAGCGCAATGTCATGTTCATGATCCTCACCATGATCATCCTGGTGGCAGTGCTGAACGTCATCTCCGGCCTGATCATGCTGGTGAAGGACAAGGGCTCCGACATTGCCATCCTACGCACCATGGGCGCTTCGCGCGGCATGGTCATGCGGGTGTTTTTCATCGCCGGCGCCAGTGTGGGCGTCATCGGTACGCTGGCGGGTTTCGGCCTCGGCCTGCTGTTCTGTGACAACATCGAAAGCGTGCACCAGGCGCTGCGCTACCTCACGGGCAGCGAAGTGTTCTCGCCCGAGGTCTATTACCTGACCCAGATCCCGGCCAAGATGGAATGGAGCGAGACCGCCTCGATCGTCGCCATGGCACTCACGCTGTCCTTTGGCGCCACCATTTACCCGGCCTGGCGCGCAGCCAAGACCGATCCGGTCGAGGCGCTCCGCTATGAGTAATGCGGTTCTCGAACTTAGGAACCTCCAACGCAGATTCGTTCAGGGTGGCACCACGCTTCAGGTGCTGCGCGGCGCGGAGTTGACGGTTGCCCGCGGTGAAGTTGTGGCTCTCGTAGGCCCCTCCGGCGCCGGTAAGTCGACTCTGCTGCATATCGCCGGCCTGCTGGAACAGCCGGACGAGGGTGAGGTGCGCCTCGCCGGTGAAGAATGCGGGTCCCTTAATGACGAACGCCGTACCGATCTGCGCCGTTCAAAGCTGGGATTCGTGTACCAGTTCCATCACCTGCTGCCTGAATTCTCCGCCGAGGAGAACATCATCGTCCCACAAATGATCGCGGGGATTTCCAAGGCCCAAGCCAGCGTTCGCGCCCAGGAACTGCTGGCGGCCATGGGCTTGGCGGCCCGCGCCGACCATCGCCCTGGCCAGCTTTCGGGCGGTGAACAGCAGCGCGTCGCCATTGCGCGCGCCCTCGCCAATCGACCGGCCTTGCTGCTGGCGGATGAACCCACCGGCAACCTGGACCCAGATACTTCGGAAGCGGTGTTCGCCCAGTTCATTTCACTGGCCCGCAGTCACGGCCTTGCGGCGCTGATCGCCACCCATAACCCCGCGCTCGCGGCGCGCATGGACCGCACGGTGAGGCTCGCCAATGGTGTGCTGACGACGGTCTAAATCATCGCCGCGGACAGGGCCTATGACCGGCCCACCATCGACCTCCTGCCCACGAAAAAACCGCTGGGATGCTGCGGAGGTTGCCCGAACGCAAATAGCCAAAATAGAACGCCGCCTCCCGAAAGAGGCGGCGTTTTGCTTTTCAGGCGCGAAAGCTAGGCGACGCCGTTGGCCTTGAACCAGGCCAGCATCTTGCTCCAGCCGTCCTTGGCGTCGGCGGCGTTGTAGGTGGGGCGGTAGTCGGCGTTGAAACCGTGTTCGGCGGCGGGATAGACGTCGATCCGCGACGGGTTGTTGGCGGCTTTCAGCGCGGCGCGCATCTGGTCCACATGGGCCATGGTGATGCCGGTGTCCTTGCCGGCATAGAGGCCCAGAACCGGAGCGTGCAGGTTCTTGATCTCGTCGATGGGATTGGTGGGCTTCATCTCGTTGGGGGCGCCAACCAGGGCGCCGTACCATGCGACGCCGGCTTTCACAGCGGGGCTATGCGCGGTGTACATCCAGGTGATGCGTCCGCCCCAGCAGAAGCCGGTCACGGCGACTTTGGTGGCGTCGGCATTGCCGCTGGCGCGGGCGAAGTTCACGGCTGAATCCAGATCCTGCATGACCTGGGCGTCCGGCACTTTGGCGACGATGGGCCGGATATCGTCGATGGACGCCAGCTTCGAGACGTCACCCTGGCGGGCGTACATCTCGGGGGCGATGGCGTAGTAGCCGGCCTTGGCGAGGCGGCGGCAGAGGTCCTTGATATGCTCGTGGACGCCGAAGATTTCCTGCACCACTAGGACCACGGGGTACTTGCCGCGTGCGGCCGGCATGGCGCGGTAGCCGGGGATGGCGCCGCCGACAGCGGGGATCTGCACTTCGCCGGCGGTGAGGCCATTGGAATCAGTGGTGATGGTCTGTGCCGAAACCGGCGACACCGCGAGGGCGAAGCCCGTGGCCAGGGTCGCAACCGCAAAGCCGCGCCGCGACATGTCGCCCGGAAGCGCGATGCTGAGTTCGGTCTCGAGTGTGTCGTCCATGGTGGTCTCCCCAAAGGTTGAGCGTTCAGGATAGCGCCTTGAAAGTAGCCGGACTACCTCACATTTCCTGTGGATAACCCTGGTTGCCTGATCCCCTGTGGCTGACAGGGCCGGGCGCCTATGGAATGCTGCGGCCATGCCCCAAACGCCCTTTGTCCACCTCCGCGTCCATTCCGCCTATTCGCTGTCGGAAGGGGCGATCAAGATCCCCAAGCTGGCCGCCCTCTGTGCGGCAGCCAATATGCCGGCGGTGGCTCTCACCGATACACGCAACCTGTTCGGCGCCCTGGAATTCTCGGTGGAGTGCAGCAAGGTCGGCGTCCAGCCCATCGTCGGCTGCCAGATCGCTGTCCGGCGTGAGGAACTGTCCACCGGCCACGGTCAAAGCGGCCGCCAGCCGGACCCGGACGCCCTTGTGCTGCTGTGTCAGAACGAAGCGGGCTACGCCAATCTTATCAAGCTGGTGAGCAAGGCGTTCATCGACACCACCACCGGCGAAATTCCCCAGGTGAGTTTGGCCGATGTGGCCGCCCGGTCCGAGGGTCTGATCGCGCTGACCGCGGGACCGGCCGGAACAGTGGGCCGCCATCTTCTCGACGGCCAGCGCATCAAGGCCGAGGAAACCGTTCAGCGGCTGATCGAGATGTTTCCCGGACGGCTGTACATCGAAATCATGCGTCACGGGCTCAAGACCGAGGAGCGCATCGAGACCGCCCTGATCGACATCGCCTATGCCTACGATGTGCCGCTGGTGGCCACCAACGAATGCTTCTTCGCCAACGAAGGCATGTACGCCGCCCACGACGCGCTGATCTGCATCGCCGAGAAATCTTTCGTCTCGATGCACAACCGCCGCCGCCTGACGCCGGATCACCGATTCAAGAGCGCTGCGGAAATGGAGGCGCTGTTCGCCGATTTGCCGGAGGCGATCACCAATACGTCGGTCATCGCCAGGCGCTGCGCGTTCAAGGTCAACGAACGCAAGCCCATCCTGCCCCGGTCGCCCAAGACCGGCAACCGAACGGAAGAGGAGGCGCTGCGCGAGCTGGCCGTAAACGGTCTCGAACATCGTCTCGAGACGCTGGTCTATAAGCCCGGCATGACGGCGGACGAAAAAGCCCAGGTGGCAAAGCCCTATCGCGAGCGGCTGGAATACGAAGCGGCGATGATCGTGAAGATGGGTTTCGCCGGTTACTTCATGATCGTCGCGGACTTCATCCAATGGGCCAAACAGCGCGACATTCCGGTGGGCCCGGGCCGTGGCTCGGGCGCCGGCTCCGTGGTGGCATGGGTGCTGACCATCACCGACCTTGATCCTTTGCGCTTCGGCTTGCTGTTCGAGCGGTTCTTGAACCCCGAACGCGTGTCCATGCCCGACTTCGATATCGACTTTTGCCAGGATCGCCGCGACGAAGTTATCCGTTATGTGCAGAATGAATACGGCCGCGACCGGGTGGCGCAGATCATCACCTTCGGAAAGCTGCAGGCCCGCGCCGTGCTGCGCGGCGTCGGGCGCGTGCTCGAGATGCCGCTCGGCTATGTGGATAAGATTTGCAAGCTGGTGCCCAACAACCCTGCGGCGCCCGTGACCCTGGAAGAGGCGGTAAAGGCGGAGCCTGAGCTCCAGAATCTGCGCGACACCGACGACAGCGTTAAACATCTCATCGATATCTCACTAAAGCTGGAGGGGCTTTACGCCCACGCCGGTGTTCACGCCGCCGGACTGGTGATCGCCGACCGGCCGCTCGACGACCTGGTGCCGATCTACCGCGATCCCAAGTCGGACATGCCGGTAACCCAGTTCAATATGAAGTGGGTGGAGAGTGCCGGCCTGGTGAAGTTCGACTTCCTCGGCCTCAAGACCCTGACCGTCATCGACCGCGCGGTAAAGCTGCTGAAGCTGCGGGGCATCACGATCGATATCCTCACCATACCACTGGACGACAAGCGGACCTTCGACATGCTGATGCGCGCCGAGATGGTCGGGGTGTTCCAGTTCGAAGGCACGGGCATGCGCGACGTGCTGCGCAACCTCAAGCCCGACGTGTTCGAGGACCTCATCGCGGTGGTGGCGCTGTACCGCCCGGGTCCCATGGACAATATTCCGAGCTTCATCAGCCGTAAACACGGGCGCGAGCCTATCGATTATATGCACCCATCCCTGGAGCCGATCCTGAAAGAGACTTACGGGATCATGGTCTACCAGGAGCAGGTCATGCAGGCGGCTCAGATCCTGGCAAGCTACAGCCTCGGCGGCGCCGATCTGTTGCGCCGTGCCATGGGCAAGAAGATCAAGGCGGAGATGGACGCCCAGCGTGACCGCTTCGTCGAAGGGGCCGGCGCCCAAGGCATCGTCGCCGAGCGCGCCTCCACCATCTTCGACACTATCGAGAAGTTCGCGGGCTACGGCTTCAATAAGTCGCACGCGGCGGCCTACGCGCTGGTGGCCTATCAGACCGCGTTCCTCAAGGCCAACTACCCGGTCGAGTTCATGGCCGCGTCCATGACCCTCGACATGCACAACACCGACAAGCTCGCAGCCTTCCGCGCGGAACTTTCGCGCCTTGGCATCGAACTGATGCCGCCGGACATCAATGCCTCGGATGTAACCTTTACGGTGGAGCTGGATGCGGCGGGCAAAGGCGCTATCCGCTACGCCCTGGCGGCCGTGCGCAATGTGGGCGCCGGCGCCATGGAAGCTCTGGTGAAAGAGCGCACCAAGGGCGGGCCGTTCAAGAGTCTCATGGATTTCGCCAACCGTGTGGACGGCGGTGTCATCAATAAGCGCCTGCTGGAAAACCTGGTGCGGGCGGGGGCGTTCGACACGCTTCACGCCAACCGGGCGCAATTGCTGGGCGGTCTTGAGAGCATCCTGCGTCATGCGCAGAGCCGCCAGGCCGACCGGGCGTCCAAACAGGTGAGCCTGTTCGGCGGCGAGGGGCCGGCGCTCAAGTTGTCGCTGCCGGATGTGCCCGATTGGCGGCCTATGGAGAAACTCAGCAACGAGTTCGAAGCCATAGGTTTCTATCTCTCGGCCCATCCGCTGGATGCCTATGCCGGCACGCTGCAGGCGCTCGATGTCATCAAGGCCCGCGATCTACCCACGCTCACAGCCGGAGATGTCACCCGGCCGCTGCGCATGGCGGGTACCGTAGTTTCCAAACGCGAGCGGGTTGGCAAGCGCGGGAATAAGTACGCGTTCATCGCGCTATCGGACGACACCGGGTCGTTCGAGGTGATGGTGTTCTCGGAAGTGTTGTCGCTGTCGAGGGACCTGCTCGATTCGGGCACGCCGGTGCTGTTGACCCTCGATGGCCAGCTTGAGGACGACAAGCTGCGCCTGCTCGCCAGCCGCATTGATTCTCTCGAAAAGGCGGTGGCCGCGCGGGTGCGCAATCTGAAGATCAGGATCGAACCTCACGTGCCCATGCACGAGCTGCGCGACCTGCTGAACGCCGACGGCCGCGGCAAAGGCCGCATCGTGCTCGCCGCGCGCACGAATGATCACGATGTGGAGGTGGCGCTTCCGGGGACGTTTGCCATTCAACCCAAGACGCTCTCAGGATTGAACAACATCCACGGCATAGCAGAGATCAGGGAGTTCTAAGCGCGGAGAGGGATTTCTGCGCGGACTGTGCGCTTAAATCGCCAGACTCAAATGCCTTAGCCGCCGCGTGAGCTTTTGTGTCCAGCTCCGGTAGTCATCGAGGTCGAGGCGGATTGAGCGGACCACCAGCATGAGGATGGCGCTGTCGTCGATGTAGCCCATGCCGGGGATGAAGTCCGGGATCAGGTCGAACGGGTTAAGCACATAGATCAGAGCGACGGCCGCGGCGAAGACCGTGCGTTTGGGCGCTGCGCGGTAGCTGCCGTCCGCGTAGTCCTTGACCAAGTCGAACAGCACGGAGACGTCGCTGGCGATATCGGCGAGGGGCCCCCGCACCAGCCGGCGGAAGGTCCGGGACCGGGATACGATACGGCCCAGGTCCGAGCGCCTGACCTTTCGTAAGCCGTCCCGCAAAGCCCGTTGGATGGCGGCCCGCGTCACTGTTGCGTCCATGCTCAATACCTCTGTTCACCGGCGGTTACGCCTATTTGGGGCGTTTCTTGAGACTCTTCAATGGATTGCCTGCCCGGTCTGTTCCCTTAAAAGCATAATGGGCAGGAAATGGCGGGTAAAACCCCGGTTTAACCCGCTGCCCTGGCTTGCTTTTCAGGCATGAACCCCCTATATCCCGGGCCATTCCACACGCGGGCTCGGGCAACTGGGTGTTCCAGTTTGTCCATCCGGTGCCGGGGGAACGGTTTCCCTGGTCACTCGCCCGCGGAGGCACAACCGGAAAACAGAGGACAACATGGCCCCGCCATCCTTTTCTATGCGCCAGATGATCGAAGCTGGCTGCCACTTCGGACACAATACCCGCCGCTGGAACCCCAAGATGAAGCAGTACCTCTACGGGGTACGCGACGGGGTCCACATCATCGATCTGCAGCAGAGCGTCCCGATGCTCAGCCGCGCCATCGCTGCCGTTCATGACGTCACCGCAGCCGGTGGCCGCGTGCTGTTCGTGGGCACCAAGCGCCAGGCCCAGGACATCGTCAAGGAATACGCCGAACGCTGCGGCCAGTATTACGTCAACCACCGTTGGCTGGGCGGCACGCTCACCAACTGGAAGACCGTTTCTCATTCGATCAAGCGCCTCAAGGAACTGGAAGAGCGCCTGAGCAATGAACAGCAGATCGCCGGCCTGACCAAGAAGGAACAGCTCACCCTCGCGCGCGAGCAGGAAAAGCTGAACCGTTCCTTGGGCGGCATCAAGGACATGGGCGGCCTGCCCGATATTCTGTTCGTCATCGACACGAACAAAGAAGCCATCGCCGTCGCCGAAGCCAAAGTGCTCAACATCCCCGTGGTTGCGGTGCTCGACAGCAACTCCGATCCGGCCGGCATCACCTATCCGATCCCCGGCAATGACGACGCCATCCGCGCCATCAAGCTCTACTGCGAACTGGTGGCCAACACCGTGCTCGACGGCATTCAGGATGAAATGAAGACCGCGGGCGTCGATATCGGGGAAGGCGAAACGGCTCCGGTGGAAGCGCTCCCCGAAGGCGCCGAGGGCGATGCTCCGAAGGGCCCGCAGGTGGTGAAGAAGCCCCGTTCGCGCACCCCGCGTCCCGCCCCCAAGAAGGCCGACGGGGCCTCTGACGGCGCCGACGCTTAAGCTTTTATGCCGGCGCCCTGAACAGGGGGCCGGATCAGACAGAATGTGATCCGCGACAGCGCTTTTTTTGAAGTGGCCGCGGATCACATTCCACATTTTTTCGAGGATTCCATGGCTCAAATCACTGCTCAATTGGTGAAGGACCTGCGCGAAAAGACCGGCGCGGGCATGATGGACTGCAAGAACGCCCTTTCCGAAACGAACGGCGACATGGAAGCGGCCATCGACTGGCTGCGTAAGAAGGGCCTGTCTCAGGCTGCCAAGAAGTCCGGCCGCGTGGCCGCTGAAGGCCTCGTCGGCGTGGCGACGCTGGGCAATGTCGGCGCCGCGGTGGAAATCAACGCCGAGACCGACTTCGTTGCGCGCAACGTGCTGTTCCAGGACTTCGTCGACGCTGCCGCCAAAATCGCCCTTGAAGTGAAGGGTGACGTGGAAGCGCTTAAGGGCAAGCCGCATCCGGGCGAAAGCCGTACGGTCTCCGAGCAGCTCACACACCTCATCGCCACCATCGGCGAGAACATGGCCATCCGCCGCGCGGCCGCCATCGCCGTCGACCAGGGCGTGGTCGCGTCCTACATCCACACCGCCATCCGCCCGGGTCTGGGCAAGATCGGCGTGCTGGTGGCCCTTGAGTCCACCGGTGACAAGACCAAGCTGGCCGAACTGGGCAAGCAGATCGCCATGCATGTGGCCGCCGCCAACCCGCAAGCCCTCTCCATTGCGGACGTAGATCCGGCGGTGTTGAGCCGCGAGCAGGCCATTTACCGCGAAAAGGCCGCCACTTCCGGCAAGCCCGCCGACATCATCGAGAAAATGGTCCTGGGCAGCACCCGCAAGTACTACGAGGAAGTGGTGCTGCTGGAGCAGGCCTACATCATGGACGACAAGTCCAAGGTCGCGCAGGTCGTCGAAAAGGCCGCCAAGGACGTGGGCGCCCCGGTCAAGCTGGCGGGCTTCATCCGCTTCGGCCTGGGCGAAGGCATCCAGAAGGAAGAGAAAGACTTTGCCGCCGAAGTCGCCGCGGTGGCAGGCACAAAGTAGCTTTCTCCCGTTTCCAGCGGCGCGGTTTGGTATATGATGCCAGCCGCGCCGATGAGCCTAAAAAGGACGGCAAAACCGTCCTTTTTTCATGAGCTTACGGCCACAGAATTCGAGGACGGGAACCGACCCCATGGCTGAGCCGCTTCCCTACAAACGCGTCCTGGTGAAGATCTCGGGCGAGGGCCTCATGGGCCCCAGCCCGTATGGCATCCACAACGAGACCCTGCTCAAGATCGCCAACGACATCAAGGCCGTCACCCAGGCCGGGCGACAGGTGTGCCTGGTCATCGGCGGGGGCAATATCTTCCGCGGCGTGGCCGGGGCCGCCCACGGCATGGACCGTACAACGGCGGACTACATGGGCATGCTGGCGACCGTCATCAACGGCCTCGCGGTGCAGAACGCCCTGGAATCCATCGGTGTGCCGACCCGCGTGCAGTCGGCCATCGCCATGGCGCAGGTCAGCGAGTCCTACATTCGCCGCCGCGCCGTGCGGCACATGGAAAAAAGCCGGGTGGTGATTTTCGCCGCTGGCACCGGCAATCCGTTCTTCACCACCGACACCGCCGCGGCGCTGCGTGCCGTGGAAATGAATTGCGACGCGCTGCTCAAGGCCACCCAGGTGGACGGGGTCTACAACACCGACCCCAAGCGCGATCCGAACGCCGTGCGCTACGACCGCCTTACCTTCGACAAAGTGATCGCCGACGATCTCAAGGTGATGGACACCGCGGCCATCGCATTGGCCCGCGAGAACCGCCTGCCGATCGTGGTGTTCAACATGCATGAGGCCGATGCCATTGCTCGCGTGTTGGAAGGTAAAGGCAAGTTCACCGTGATCGCCGATGCCACCAAAGCGGCGTAGGGCTGAGACGCTTAAAATTTAGAGGGAGTGGGGGAGCGATATGGCCCTGAATAACTATCCGGACCTGAAGAAAGACATCCAGCACAAGATGGACGTCAGTATCGAGCACGTCAAAAAAGAGTTCTCGGGCCTGCGCACCGGTCGCGCGTCGACCTCGCTGCTGGAATCCGTTGTCGTCGATGCCTACGGGGCCAAGATGCCGCTCAATCAGTGCGCGTCGGTCTCAGTGCCGGAGCCGCGCCTGCTGTCGGTGTCGGTCTGGGACAAGGGCCTCGCCAAGGCTGTCGAGAAGGGCATCCGCGACGCCAACCTCGGGCTCAACCCCATGGCCGACGGCACCCTGATCCGGGTTCCGATCCCGCCGCTCACCACCGAGCGCCGCGCCGAACTTACCAAGGTCGCGCACAAATATGCCGAGAACGCCCGGGTGGCGATCCGTAACGTGCGCCGCGACGGCAATGAAGTACTGAAGAAGTTTGAAAAAGACCACGTCGTCTCCCAGGACGAACACCGCAAGTTCGCGGAAGAAGTCCAGAAGATGACCGACCAGTACATCGGCAAGGTCGACGAGGCCCTGAAGCATAAAGAATCCGAAATCACCCAGGTCTAGCCATTGCCCGCCGAACCCGCGCCTCGGCTGAATCCAGATAACGGCTCCGCTCCGGGGCCCGTGCACGTCGCCATCATCATGGATGGTAACGGGCGCTGGGCGAAGGCCAGGGGACTGCCGCGCACGGCCGGCCATAAGCGCGGCGCCGACGCGGTCAAGCGCGTCGTTAAATGCGCCGGCAATCTGGGAATTTCCTACCTGACCCTGTTCGGGTTTTCATCCGAGAACTGGCAGCGCCCGGAAAACGAGGTGCGGGACCTTCTCGGCCTGCTGCGGTTTTACCTCGAGAACGACATTGCCGAGCTGCACGCCAACGGCATCCGCTTCAACATCATCGGCGACCGTTCCCGCCTGCCGCCGGAGACCGTCAAGTTGATCGAGGGCGCCGAAGCCCGCACCGCGGCCAACACCCGCATGACCCTGATCATCGCTCTCAGCTACGGTAGCCGGCAGGAGATCGTCGCCGCCGCCAGATCGGTCGCCAAGGACTGCGCCGAGGGCCGCCTCAAGCCCGAGGACATTGATGAGGCCCGCTTTGGACAGGGACTGTTCACGGCTGGGATTCCCGACCCCGACCTCCTGATACGCACCTCCGGCGAGCAGCGCATCAGCAACTTTCTGCTGTGGCAGTTGGCCTACACCGAACTCGTGTTCACGGACACCCTGTGGCCTGACTTCGGCAATGCCGAGCTGGAAGCCGCCATCGCCACCTACCGCTCGCGCGACCGCCGCTACGGCGCGGTCACCGCGTAATAGGACCTTAGATGTTCTGGACCCGCGTTGCCTCGGGGGTGGTTCTCGCACCCCTGTTCCTGGCCCTGGTCTATTGGGAGCGTCCGTATTTTCATCTGATGATGACCGCCATTGCCGGGCTGATCGCCTGGGAATTCCTGCGCATGGACGGCAAGGTGGGGCCAAAGCGCCAAGCCCTAACCATAGGCGGGATCGTCGTGGCGGCGCTGGCCATGACCTTCGTGTCGGCGACCGCGGCACTCGTGATCGGTGCGGCGGTCGGCGTGGCCGCAATCGTCGCGGACAAGCTGGCGGGGCGGCGGGAACGCCATACCGCCCAGATCGCCGTTCCCTACGTGCTGCTGCCGGCCATCTCGCTCCTCTACATGATGGATGTGGGCGGGTCTGAATCGATCTTCTGGCTGCTGGCGGTGATCTGGGCCACGGACATCGGCGCCTACGTCTGCGGCCGACTCATTGGCGGACCTAAGCTGGCCCCCTCCGTGAGCCCTAAAAAGACCTGGTCGGGGGCGGTCGGCGGGTTGATTTGGGCGGTCATTGCCAGCTCCGGTGTATACTGGGCCTACCACGGGATTTTCCTGCCCCATCTGGCTGCCATAACGATCTTATTGTCGATTATTAGCCAGGCCGGAGATCTCTTTGAATCTGCGCTAAAAAGACGTTATGACGTTAAGGACTCGGGGGCCTTGATTCCGGGTCATGGTGGATTCATGGACAGGTTCGACGGTCTATGGGCTGCGGCCCCCTTTGCCGCGCTTTTTTGCGCTATTCTGGGCGGCGGAGTGCAACACTGGTGAGGGCCTGAGGCGACGGGAGCATTTTCGAAGAAGATGCCACCGGTCTGAGTCGCATCAAGGCGCTATAAGCCGGGTCCGGACTTCACAGCTTTCAGCGACGTCCGGATTCTAAGAAACAGATGAGCGAGCAGGCGGGGGATACGACGTGCGGCGGATAACCATTCTGGGATCCACAGGGTCGGTGGGTGAGTCCACTATCGACCTGGTGAACCGCAATCGCGACGCCTATCGGGTCGTCGCGCTGACCGCCCACAGCAATTGGGAAAAGCTCGCCCTCCAGGCCAAAGCCCTGCAGCCCGAAATGGTGGCGCTGGCCGACGTTGCCGGATACGGCGCCCTCAAGGCCGCCCTGGCCGGCACCGGCATCACGGTGAGCGCCGGGGACGAAGCGGTCTGCGACGCCGCCCGCATGGACGCCGACTGGGTCATGGCCGCGATTGTCGGCGCCGCCGGCCTGAAGCCCACCCTGGCCGCGGTGACCCGCGGCGCGACGGTGGCGCTGGCCAACAAGGAATGTCTGGTCAGCGCCGGCGACGTGTTCATGGCGGCAGTCCAGCGCCATAAAGCCACGCTTCTGCCTGTGGACTCAGAGCATAACGCCATCTTCCAGGTGTTCGATTTCGACCAGCACGCCCAGGTCACCAGGATCATCCTGACCGCCTCGGGCGGTCCATTCCGGACTATGTCCTTTGCCGACATGCGGGGCGTAACCCCCGCCCAGGCCGTGGCCCATCCCAACTGGTCCATGGGCGCCAAGATCTCGGTCGATAGCGCGACCATGATGAACAAAGGGCTCGAGGTGATCGAGGCCCACCATCTGTTCCGTATGCCGGCATCCCGTATCGAGGTGGTGGTTCACCCCCAGTCGGTGATCCACAGCATGGTCGAATACGCCGACGGCTCCGTGCTGGCCCAGCTCGGCACCCCCGATATGCGGACCCCCATCGCCTACACCCTGGGCTGGCCCAGCCGGCTCCAGGCGCCGGCGGCGCGTCTGGACTTCGCACGCCTCGGCGCGCTTACCTTCGAAGCCCCCGATTTGCAGCGGTTTCCGGCCCTGAAACTGGCCCAGGATGCGCTGGTAGCGGGCGGTGCCGCGCCGACAATCCTTAATGCCGCCAATGAGGTGGCCGTGGCCCGGTTCCTGGCGGGGGATATCGGCTTCCTTGAGATCGCCGCAATTGTCGATCATACCCTGGCCAGGTTGGCCCAGCCGGCTTTGACTACTTTGGATGACATTCTGGCGGTGGACGAAGAGGCGAGGGCGGTCGCGGGGGCGGCCAAGAACTTGAGCGTCGCGGCGGAATAGAAATATGGGGCTGACGGTTTCAACGGGGGCTAGGTCGGAGATTTATCAGCGTGCTTGAACAGCTTTTTGGCGTCCCTTTCACCCTCGCAAGCTTCCTTGTTGCTCTGACCGTCGTCGTGTTCGTGCACGAGTTCGGCCATTTCTGGGTGGCGCGGCGTAACGGCGTGCGCTGCCAGGCCTTCTCCATCGGCTTCGGTCCTGAGTTGTTCGGCTATACGGACAAGCTGGGTACCCGCTGGAAGTTCAGCCTGATCCCGCTTGGCGGCTACGTGAAAATGTTCGGCGAAGCCGAGACCATGCAGGCCGTGGAGGGCGGCAAGGAAGGGGAAGCGAAATCTGAGTTCCGCGAACTGACGCCCGAAGAAAAGCTCGTTTCCTTCAAGCACAAGACCGTCGGCCAGCGTGCGGCCATCGCCGTGGCGGGACCGGCCGTGAACTTTCTATTCGCCATTGTGGTGTTTTGGTTCACCTTCATGAGCGTCGGCCGTCCGATCACCGAACCGGTGATCGGAACCGTCCAGGAAGGCTCTGCTGCTGCTGCTGCCGGCCTCGCTCCTGAGGACCGCGTGCTGTCCATCGATGGCACCAAGGTCGAGCGCTTCGAGGACATTCGCGGCGTCATCCAGCTTTCGACCGGCGCCCCCCTGGACGTGGTCATCCGCCGCAGGACCGAGGAGTTGACCCTTTCGGTAGCACCCCGCCAGAGCGTCACCAAGGATACGTTCGGCAACGAGACCAAAGTTTTCCTGCTCGGAATCACCTCTTCCGGGGAGACGCGGTACAAGGATCTGAACCCCGCCACGGCGCTGGGCGAAGCTGTCGACCAAACTTACCAAATTGTAAGGGGCACCACGGTGGCCCTCGGTCAGATTGTGGCAGGCACCCGTGGCACCGAGGACCTGGGAGGCCCGATCCGCATCGCGAAATACTCGGGACAGGCTGCGCAATCCGGGGTGGCCGGGTTCATCATTTTCATGGCGATTCTCTCCTTAAACTTGGGGTTTATCAATCTTTTCCCGGTCCCGCTGCTTGACGGCGGACACCTGTTGTTTTACGCCATCGAAGCCGTGCGCAAACGCCCACTTTCGGAACGGGCGCAGGAATGGGGATTGCGCGTCGGACTGGCACTCGTTCTTGCGTTGATGGTGTTTGTCACCTGGAACGACATCGTTCATTTTTGATCCCGTCCCTATGCCAGCCAGCAGGACTATCGGGCAGATTTGAGACTAGGAATTGTTGATGACGTTGGGGGCCCGATTGGTTCTACGCGATTTGGTTCGCCGTGATATGCCGCGCGGCAATGCCGCGCGCTTTTCGGCGGTGCTGTTGGCCGTACTGCTCATGGCCTGCGCCGTGCTGACTGTCGCAATGCCGGGGGGGGCTTTTGCCCAGAGCGACGCCGACGCCATCGAGATCATCGCCGTGCAGGGCAACCAGCGTGTGGAGCCTGCCACCATCCGCACGTACCTGACCGTGCGGGAAGGCGACACCTTCGATCCGGCCCGTATCGACCGGTCGCTCAAGAATCTGTTCGCCACCAGCCTGTTCGCAGACGTCAGCATCACCCGTCAGGGATCGACCCTGCTGGTGCGCGTGGTCGAGAACCCGATCGTCAATCGGGTCCAGATCGAGGGCAACAGCAAGATCAAGGACGACGCCATCACGCCCGAGATCCAGCTCCGGGCCCGCGTGGTCTATACCCGCACCAAAGTGCAGCAGGACGTCGAAAAGATCCTGGAACTCTACCGCCGCAAGGGCCGCTTCGCCGCCCGCGTCGAACCCAAGGTTATCGAACTGCCGCAGAACCGCGTCGACGTCGCTTTCGAAATCACCGAAGGCCAGCCGACCTACGTGCGCACTATTAACTTCGTCGGCAACGAATCCTACGACGACGGCGAGCTGCGCAGCGCCATCCAGACCCGTGAAGAGCGTTGGTGGCGAATCTTCAGCTCCAGCGACACCTACGACCCCGACCGCATGAACTACGACCGCGAACTTCTGCGCCGCCACTACCTGCAGAACGGCTTCGCGGACTTCGAGGTAATCTCGGGGATAGCCGAGCTCGCGCCCAACCGCGAAAACTTCTACATGACCTTCACC